>NZ_CALCDX010000065.1 GCF_937900395.1 uncultured Caulobacter sp. | reverse complement strand
GCCCGCAAGCGCGAGCAGCGCGAGCGCACCGCCGAACGCGAGCGGGTCGCTCGCGTCCACGCCGTGCAGCAAGGCCGACACGAGGCGGCCAGCGGCGAGCGCACCGACACGATCGCCTTCGCCAGCTCGACGACCGCGATCGCCCGCCCCTGCCCGACCGCGCTGCCGACCGGCGTTGGCGGCTGGCTGCGGGTATTCGCCACGCCACTGCTGGACGACCTGCCGGCCGAAGCCCGCGCCACCGTGCGCGAGGCCGCCACCGCGTTGCTGGCCGAGCTGCCGCGCAATGCCGCCGGCCAGCCGCTGGCCGACCATGTGCGGCTGCGCGTGCTCGCCCGCCGCCGCTGAACGGCTCCTTCCCTTTCCTTCCCGATGTCCGCTTCTTCGTACTTCTGCCAGGCAACCGCATGACCCCTGCACCCCGCACCCTGTACGACAAACTGTGGGACGCCCACGTGGTCGTTCCCGAATCCGACAGCGCCCCCGCCGTGCTGTACATCGACCTGCACCTGATCCACGAGGTGACCTCGCCGCAGGCCTTCACCGAGCTGCGCGGGCGTGGCCTCGCACCGCGCCGCCCGGACCGCACCAAGGCGACGATGGACCACTCCACGCCGACCCTGCCGGCCGGTGCCGACGGCAAGCTGCCCTACGCCAGCGCCGCCTCCGAGGCGCAGGTGGCCACCCTGGCGCGCAACTGCGCCGAGCACGGCATCGAACTGTTCGACATGGGCTCGGACAACCGCGGCATCGTCCACGTCATCGCACCGGAACAGGGCTTCACCCAGCCGGGCATGACCATCGTCTGCGGCGACAGCCACACCTCGACCCACGGCGCCTTCGGGGCCCTGGCCCACGGCATCGGCACGTCCGAGGTCGAGCACGTCCTGGCGACCCAGACCCTGCGCCAGAAGAAGGCCAAGAACATGCTGGTCCGCGTCGACGGCCAGCTGGCGCCCGGCGTCACCGGCAAGGACGTCGCCCTGGCCGTGATCGGCGAGATCGGCACCGCCGGCGGCACCGGCTATGTCATCGAGTTCGCCGGCGAGGCCATCCGCGGCCTGTCGATGGAGGGCCGCATGACCCTCTGCAACCTGACCATCGAGGGCGGCGCCAAGGCTGGCCTGGTGGCGCCGGACGAGAAGACCTTCGCCTATATCCAGGGCAAGCCGGCGACGCCGAAGGGCGCGGCCTGGGACATGGCCCTGTCGCACTGGAAGACCTTCTTCACCGACGCGGACGCCGTCTTCGACCGCACGGTCGTGATCGACGGCTCGGCCCTGGTCCCGATGGTCACCTGGGGCACCAGCCCCGAGGACGTCATTCCGGTCACCGGCAAGGTCCCGGATCCGGAAAGCTTCGCCACGCCCGACAAGCGGGCCGCCGCCCACCGCGCGCTGGACTATATGGGCCTGACCGCCGGCCAGCCGATCACCGAAGCCAAGATCGACCGCGTCTTCATCGGCTCGTGCACCAACAGCCGCATCGAGGACATGCGCGCCGCCGCCGCCGTGGTGCAGGAAGCCTTCCTGCACGGTCGCCTCGTGGCGCCGCACGTCAAGGCGATGGTCGTGCCGGGCTCGGGCCTGGTGAAGGAACAGGCGGAAGCCGAAGGCCTGGACGCCATCTTCAAGGCCGCCGGCTTCGACTGGCGCGAGCCGGGCTGCTCGATGTGCCTGGCCATGAACCCCGACAAGCTGCAGCCGGGCGAGCGCTGCGCCTCGACCAGCAACCGCAACTTCGAGGGCCGTCAGGGCCGCGCGGGCCGGACGCATCTCGTCTCGCCGGCCATGGCGGCGGCGGCGGCGATCGCCGGCCACCTCGTCGATGTTCGGACCCTGCTCTCGGAGACCGCCCAATGAAGGCCTTCACCCGCCTTGATGGCCGCGCGGCCCCGCTGGAGCTGGCCAATATCGACACCGACCAGATCATCCCCAAGCAGTTCCTCAAGACCGTGGAGCGCGAGGGCCTGGCGAAGGGCCTGTTCTACGACTTCCGCTTCGACGCCGACGGCGCCGAGATCAAGGAATTCGTGCTGAACAAGCCCGAATACAAGGGCGCCAGCGTCCTGATCGCCGGCGACAACTTCGGCTGCGGCAGCTCGCGCGAGCACGCGCCTTGGGCCCTGATGGACTACGGGATCATGTGCGTGATCTCGACCAGCTTCGCCGACATCTTCTTCAACAACTGCTTCAACAACGGCCTTCTGCCGGTGGTCGTGAAGCCGGAGGAACTGGCGGTCCTGATGGACGAGGCCAAGGGCGGCAACCACATGGTCAGCGTCGACCTGGAGGCCCAGACGGTGGTGTCGCCGTCGGGCAAGACCTTCGCCTTCCAGATCGATCCGGTCCGCAAGGAGAAGATGCTGAAGGGTCTCGACGCCATCGGCGAGACGATGCAGCACGCGACCGACATCGACGTCTTCGAAAGCAAGCGCGCCATCAGCCAGCCCTGGCTGGAGGCTTAAGCCTCCTCTCCCCTCCCCTTGATGGGGAGGGGTAGGGGTGGGGTGGCGCGCGGTTCAACCGCGCCAAGCCCCGACAGGCTGTCACCCCATCCCCAGCCCTTCCCGATCAAGGGGAAGGGGGAGAATGTTGAGATGACCCTGATCCTCGCCGGCACGATCCGCATCGCCCCCGAGCGCCTGGCGGACCTGCGTCCGCATCTCCGCGCCCAGGTCGAAGGCACGCGCGCCGAGCCGGGTTGCCTGGACTACGCCCTGACCGAGGACCCGCTCGACCCTGGCCTGATCCGGGTCTACGAGCACTTCGAAAGTGAAGCGGCCCTGGAGCACCACCGCGCCACGCCGCACATGGCCGCCTGGCGCGCCGCATGCGCCGAGCTTGGCGTGCACGGCCGCGACCTGCAGTCCTTCGACGTTTCCGCCTACCGCAAGATCTGAGAGAGAAGCTTCATGTCCACCCTGCTGCTCCTGCCCGGCGACGGCATCGGCCCGGAAGTCTGCGCCGAGGTGCGCCGCGTGGCGGCCGCCCTCACCCCGGACCTGAAGGTCGAGGAGGCGCCCTATGGCGGCATGAGCTACGACGCCTACGGGACGCCGCTGCTAGACGAGGTGCGCGACCAGGCCATCGCCAGCGACGCGGTGCTGATGGGCGCCGTCGGCGGCCCGAAGTGGGCGGACGCCCCGCGTCACCTGCGCCCCGAGGCGGGCCTCCTGAACCTGCGCAAGGCGATGGACGTCTATGCGAACCTGCGCCCCGCCTATTGCTTCGAGGCCCTGGCCGGCGCCTCCAGCCTGAAGCCGGAGCTGGTCTCGGGCCTGGACATCATGTTCGTTCGCGAACTGGTCGGCGGGGTCTATTTCGGCCAGCCGCGCGGCATCGAGACCCTGCCGGACGGCCAGAAGAAGGGCTTCGACACGGCCGTCTACACGACCAGCGAGATCGAGCGCGTCGGCCGTGTCGCCTTCGAGCTGGCCCGTGGCCGCACCAACAAGGTCCACTCGGCCGAGAAGTCGAACGTCATGGAGTCGGGCCTGCTGTGGAAGCAGGTGATCACCGAGCTGCACGCCCGCGAGTACCCGGACGTTCAGCTCGAGCACATCCTGGCCGACAACTGCGCCATGCAGCTGGTCCGCGCGCCCAAGCAGTTCGACGTGATCGTCACCGACAACCTGTTCGGCGACATCCTGTCGGACGCGGCCGCCATGCTGACCGGCTCCCTGGGCATGCTTCCGTCGGCCGCCATCGGCGATCCGAACAAGCCGGGCCTCTACGAGCCGATCCACGGCTCCGCGCCGGACATCGCCGGCAAGGGCGTGGCTAATCCGCTCGCGGCGATCCTGTCGTTTGAGATGGCCCTGCGCTGGTCGCTGAAGCAGGTCGAGGCCGCCGACGCCTTGCTGGCGGCGGTGAAGGTCGCCCTCGACAGCGGCGCCCGCACCCGCGACCTCGGCGGCTCGCTGACCACCGCCCAGATGGGCGACGCGGTCCTGGCGGCGCTCTGACGAACCTCTTCCCTGGCCTCATCACGATCCTCCCCCGCGACGCGGGGGAGGTGTCGGCGGAGCCGACGGAGGGGGCGAACTGGAGGGCGGCCGAGTTGGCCCCCTCCGGCCCTCTGGGCCACCTCCCCCGTTGCACGGGGGAGGAACCACGCCGAGATCAGTCCCGCAGCAGGTCGTTGATCGACGTCTTCGAGCGCGTCTGCGCGTCGACGGTCTTGACGATCACCGCGCAGTAGAGGCTGGGGCCGCCGTTCGGGTCGGGCAGGCTGCCGGGGACCACGACGCTGTAGGGCGGGACCTTGCCGATATGGACCTGACCGGTCTTGCGGTCGACGATCTTGGTCGAGGCGCTGATGAACACGCCCATCGACAGCACGCTACCTTCGCCGACGACGACGCCCTCGACCACTTCCGAGCGGGCGCCGATGAAGCAGTTGTCCTCGATGATGGTCGGGTTGGCCTGCAGGGGCTCCAGCACGCCGCCGATGCCGACGCCGCCCGACAGGTGGACGTTCTTGCCGATCTGGGCGCACGAGCCGACCGTGACCCAGGTGTCGACCATCGTGCCTTCGTCGACATAGCCGCCGATGTTCACGAACGAAGGCATCAGGATCACGTTCTTGCCGATGTGGGCGCCGCGGCGGACGATGGCGCCGGGCACGGCGCGGAAGCCGCCGGCCTCGAACTGAGGCGCGTCCCAGCCGTCGAACTTGTTCGGCACCTTGTCCCACCAGGGACCGACGCCGCCGCCCAGCGTGCCGGCGCGCATCACGGTGTTGGGGTTCAGGCGGAACGACAGCAGCACGGCCTTCTTCAGCCACTGGTGCGTCACCCACTCGCCGTCGATCTTTTCCGAGACGCGCGCCTTGCCGCTGTCGAGCAGCAGCAGGGCTTCCTCGACGGCGGTGCGGACCGGACCGGTGGTGGCGGCCGAGACGTCGGCGCGGGCTTCCCAGGCGGCTTCGATCTCGGTTTGCAGATCGGCGAGGCTGACGGCGGTCATGCGGGATTTCCTTGCAGGCGGGCCGAGCTCAGGAACTCGGCGAGGTCGGGAGTGCGGAAATGGACGTGTTCCGAGGTCGAGGCGGCCGCGTGCGGGCCGACCAGCACCGTGGTCATGCCCAGACGCGCGGCCGGCACGAGGTTCTTCTCGCTGTCCTCGAAGAAGGCGGTCATCGGCGGATCGATGGCGTGCAGCTTGGTGATCTTGTCGAAGGTCGCTAGCGCCGGCTTGGGCACATAGTCCGCCGTCTCGATCGCGAACACCTCGGAGAACAGGTCTCGGAGTTCGAGGTGCGTCAGCACCCGCTCGGCGTGGCCCAGCGAGCCGTTGGTGAAGATTAGCCGGCGGCCGGGCAGGCGGGCGATCGCCGCGCGCAGGGCCGGGTTCGGCGTTAGCCGATCCAGCTCGACGTCATGCACCTCGTCCAGGAAGCGCTTGGGCTCCAGGCCGTGGTTGATCATCAGCCCGGCCAGGGTTGTGCCGTGCTCGGTGAAGTAGCTGTGCTGCAGGGCCCGGGCCTCGTCGCGCGGCAGACCGGTCTCGCGCTGGACGAAGTCGGTCATCTTGGCCTCGATCAGGCCCATGAACTCGCTTTCCAGCGGGTACAGGGTGTTGTCGAGGTCGAAGAGCCAGGTGTCGACGTGGGTGAGGTCGGCCGACATCAGATCCTCCTCCCACGCAAGGCGGGGGAGGTGGCGCGGCGCGGAAACGCGCCGTGACGGAGGGGGCGCTCAGCGCGGGTTAGCGCCCCCTCCGTCGGCTTCGCCGACACCTCCCCCGTTGTACGGGGGAGGAGGAATGCGGTGACGATCATTTCGAAATCAGCGTGCCCGCGCCGTGCTCGCTGAACAGCTCGACCAGCATGGCGTGAGGACGGCGGCCATCCAGGATGACCACGGCCTCGACGCCCGACTCCACGGCGTGGATGGCGTTCTCGAGCTTGGGGATCATGCCGCCGGTGGCGACGCCCGTCTCGATCAGCGCGCGGGCCTCGTCGATCGTCATCTGGCGGATCAGCTCGCCATTGGCGTCGAGCACGCCCTTGATGTCGGTCAGCATCAGCATCCGCTTGGCCTTCAGCGCGCCCGCCAGGGCGCCGGCCACCGTGTCGGCGTTGATGTTGAAGGTCTCGCCCTCGGTCGAGACGCCGATCGGGGCGATCACCGGGATGTAGTCGGTTTCGGAGGTCAGCAGCGCCTGGATCAGGTGCGGATCGACCTTGGTTGGCTCGCCCACGAAGCCCAGGTCGACGACCTGTTCGATATTGCTGTCCGGGTCCTTCTTGGTCCGGGTCACCTTCTCGGCGGTGATCAGGCGAGCGTCCTTGCCCGACAGGCCCACGCCGCGCACGTCGGCCTCGGCGCCGGCCTGGGTGATCCAGTTGGCGATTTCCTTGTTGATCGCGCCGGACAGGACCATCTCGGCCACTTCCATGGTCGCCGCGTCGGTGACGCGCAGGCCGTCGACGAAGGTCGACTTGACGCCGGCCTTGTCGAGCATGCGGCTGATCTGCGGACCGCCGCCGTGGACGACCACCGGGTGGACGCCCAAGAGCTTCAGCAGCACGGCGTCGGCGGCGAAGACCTTGGCCACCTCTTCCTGGCCCATGGCGTGGCCGCCGTATTTGATCACCACCGTCTCGCGGTCGTAGATCTGGATGTAGGGCAGGGCCTCGGCCAGGGTCTTGGCGGTGGCCCAGCCGGCTTCCTCGGCGACGTCGGTCAAGGCGGCTTGTCCTCGAAGGGAAATTAGGCGCGCCTCGATAGCGGACCCCGCCCCCCCTGTCATCAAAAACGCTGAGTCTAGCTCCGGCGCTCGAACCGCCACTTCATCAGCAGCACCGCGCCGGACATCAGCAGGCAGGCGATGTTGGAGGCGATGACCGGCCAGGCGTGGATCATGATCCCGTAGGCGACCCAGCAGGCGAAGCCGGTGACGGTGACGACATAGGTCCGCAGCGAGACGGCCGAGGCGTCCTTCTCCTTCCAGATCTTAAGAATCTGGGGTGCGAAGCTGGTAATCGACAGCAGGGCCGCGATCGTTCCGACGGTCGCGGCGACAGGCGTGACGGCCATCTAGGCCGTCTGGGCCAGGGTCTGGTCCAGGCCCCAGAGCGCGGCGTAGGCCGGGGCGAGGGTCAGGCCCACCGGCGTCGGGCCCGGCGCGTGGCCTTCCCGCAGGCAGTGGGCCAGATAGGACAGCGCCGTCTTCACGCCATGCTCGGAATAGGGCTTGCCGATCACGCCGCAGGCGCCGGCGAAGTCCTCGGGCAGGCGCTTGACGTTGGCGGTCATGAACAGCGCCACGCCGCCGCAGTCCTGGGAGATCTTGCGCGCGACATCGACGCCGGTCGGGCCATCGCTGAGGTGGACGTCGACCAGGGCCAGATCGGGGTGCAGTTGCTGGGCGAGGGCGACGGCCTCGTCCGAGCTCATGGCGCAGCCGAGCGGACGGCAGCCGACCTCTTCGATCAGATGCTCCAGCTCGATGGCCAGCAGCATCTCATCCTCGACGATCAGAACCTCGAGCGCTCGACCGCTCATACAAGCCTTATCCTTCAACTCAGTGCGCGCCATTCACGGGCAGCAGAACGACCACGCGGGTTCCAGGTTCCGCGTTGGTGGTCTCGCACTTGGCCTTCAGCTGCTGACAAAGCAGTTGAACGATGGTCAGGCCGAAACCCGCAGCCTGCTTGTCAATACCAACGCCGTTGTCGGTGATTTCGATCCGGAAGTCCCCGTTCAGGCGACTGACGCCGACGAAGATCCGGCCGCCGCGTCCCTCCGGAAAGCCGTGCTTCAAGGAGTTGGTCAGCAGCTCGTTGACCACCAGGGCGAGGGGCGCGGCCTTGGCGGCGGGGATGTCGACCCGCTCCAGGTCCAGCCGCATCTCGATATCGTCGCGGCCCGCCGAACCCATCAGGTCGGCGACCATGTCGCGGATGAAGGCCGAGACGTCGAAGCGCTCGACGTCTTCGCTCTGGAACAGCCGCCGGTGCACGGTGGCGATGGCGTTGACTCGGCCCAGCATGCCTTTCAGCGAGGCCTTCAAGGCCGGATCGGGAACCCGGCGGGTCTGCAACAGCAGCAGGCTGGAGATGAGTTGCAGGTTGTTCTTCACGCGGTGGTCGACCTCGTGAAGCAGGGCGGTCTTCTGCTCCAGGGCTTCGGTCAGCTCCCGCGTGCGATCCTCGACGACCTGCTCCAGGCCGTCGCGGTGCTCCAGCACCTTGGCTTCGGCGGTCTTCTTGTCGGTGACGTCCAGCTGCGAGCCGAAGAAGTAGACGATCTCGCCGGCGTCGTTGCGCACGGGCGAGATGTAGAGGGCGTTCCAGAAGGTCGACCCGTCCTTGCGGTAGTTCAGCAGTTCGACCTTGGCGTCCTCGCCGGCGGCGACGGCCCGGCTCAGGGTCTCGATGGCCGCCCGGTCAGTGTCCGGCCCTTGCAGCATGCGGCAGTTGCGGCCGATGATCTCGTCGCGGTCGTAGCCAGTGAGTTTCAGGAAAGCGTCGTTGGCGAAGATGATCGGATTGTCGACCTGGGAAGCATCGGTGACGATCATCGCCATCCGGGTCGCGCGGATCGCCGCCGCGAAAGGGTCGTCGATGCCATGTCCGGCGGCCAGGCGGTCGCCGGCGCGTCGCGATTCCGAATAGTCGTCCATGCCTGCAATCAGCTCCACCGCCCCGTGGACGCTCAACGTACTCGATCGTGTCGAGTTCCAAACATAGGTTCAATCCAAAAGTAACGGCGGGAGTCCGCCAAGGACTCCCGCCGTTGAGCGTGGCGGAGGAGGAAGGCTGTTTCCGCCGCCGCGCCATAAGGAGGTCCGATCGCGCTTCCCGGTGCGGCCAGACCTCGATGAGCGCCCTACTTGGGTTGGTAGATCCTGTCGAAGACGCCGCCGTCGGCGAAGTGCGTGGCCTGGGCCTTCTTCCAGCCGCCAAAGGTGTCGTCGATCGTGACCAGCGGGATCGACTTGAACTTGCTGGCGTACTTGGCCGCCACGGCCGCGTTGCGCGGGCGGTAGTGGTTCTTGCCGATCAGGTCCTGAGCCAGCGGGCTGTAGAGGAAGTTCAGGTACCCTTCGGCCACGGTGCGGGTCTTGCGGCGGTCGACGTTCTTGTCGACCAGGGCGACCGGTGGCTCGGCCAGGATCGAGATCGACGGATAGACGATGTCGAACTTGCCCGGCAGCTCCTCCTGGGCCAGGAACGCCTCGTTCTCCCAGGCCAGCAGCACGTCGCCGATGCCGCGCTGGGTGAAGGTGGTGGTGGCGCCGCGCGCGCCGGTGTCCAGCACCGGCACGTGCTCGAACAGGCTGCGCACATAGGCCTCGGCCTTGGCGGGGTTGCCGCCGGGCTGCTTCAACGCCCAGGCCCAGGCCGCCAGATAGTTCCAGCGCGCGCCGCCCGAGGTCTTGGGGTTGGGGGTGATCACATCGACGCCCGGCTTGATGAGGTCCGGCCAGTCCTTGATCTTCCAAGGGTTGCCCTTGCGGACCAGGAACACGATCGTCGAGGTGTAGGGCGTGGAGTTCTGCGGCAGCCGCGACTGCCAGTTGGCGGGCAGCAGCTTGGCCTTGGCCGCGATCTCGTCGATGTCGTAGGCCAGGGCGAGCGTGACGATGTCCGCCTGCAGGCCGTCGATCACCGAGCGGGCCTGCTTGCCCGAGCCGCCGTGGCTCTGGTTGATCGTCAGGGTCTGGCCGACCTTGTCCTTCCAGTACCTGGCGTAGGCGGCGTTGATGTCCTTGTAGAGCTCGCGCGTCGGGTCGTAGCTGACGTTCAGCAGGGTGACAGGCTTGGCCTGAGCATGGGCCAGCCCTCCCGCCATCAAGGTCGCGGCCCCTGCGCCCGCGCCGGCCATCAAGCCGCGTCGGGTGGGAGCTTTGCGGGTGTCGCTCATGGGCGCGATCCTTTCTTTGGACGTGGACGACGTGAGGTGAGGGGGCCGCCCGCTCGGGGCCCTTCGCCTTGCGGCGCGGGCGGCCTGTTAAGCTAGAACGCGAACTGGCTGCGGAAGTTGATCGCCTGGTAGCTCTGGCTCAGCGGCAGCAGGCCGCCGGCCGGATCCTTGCGATCGATGTCGACATCCAGGTAGTCGAGCGAGAACTTGGTCACCGAATTGGGGAACCAGTTCAGGCCGGCTGTCCAGATGGTCTGCTCGCCGCCGCGCACGCGGTCGGCGGCCAGCGCCGCGTCCTCGTGGTGGTTGAGGTCGAGCAAGGAGTAGCGCGCGGCCAGCTCCCAGGCGCCCCACTTGCCCTTCTTCGGGTCAAACGGGTTGGTGATCGCCGGGGCGTCGAAGGCGAAGTTGGCGGCGTTGTACTTGCGGGCCTCGCCGGTCAGCACCCAACCGCCCTCCACGTACCAGCCCTTGAACTTGGGATCGCTCACCCCGGCCGCCGGATTGCGACGGTCGATCTTGTAGTCGAAATACTCGCCCTGGATCAGGAGGTTGGCCTTCTGGGCCGCCAGTTCCAGGCCGTAGTGGCGCGCGCCCTTGGCGTCGATGGCGCCCGTGCCGATCAACTGCTGGCCGTCGACGCGAAGCTCGGGACGGTCCTGGATATTGATCGGATAGGCGCCGCTGAGGGCGGTGGTCTGGGCGGGCGTGGCGACGACGCTGGCGTTGACGCCCACATGGACCAGCCAGTCCTGACCCTTGAAGGGCGTACCGGCCAGACGCGCCAGATAGCCGAGTTGCTCGTCGAAGGTCTGGCCGTCGCCCGCCTTGGCCCCGGTCACGGCGCCGGACAGGATCCAGCGTTCGCCGGCGGTCTGGGCCTGCAGGGCGATGCGGCGGTCGGCACCGGCCAGGCCGCGGGCGGCCTCGGCGGCCGAGGGGCGTTCGGGGAACAGCGAGCCGTTGGTCGAGGCGGCGTCCTCGAGACCGAGGTTCGGGGCGAACGCGCCGACGCGGACCTTGAACGGGGCGTAGTTGTACTGGAGGTAGATCTCTTGCAGCACGCCCGAGCCGTCGGTCCCGGCGCCGCCGAAGTCCAGCAGGACCGAGTAGTCGAAGTTCTTGGCGAACTTGCCGTCGACGCCCAGGCGGGCGCGGCGGAAGTTCGTGCCGTTGTTCAGGTCGCGGCCGTTGCCGATCACCGCCGGCAGGCCCTTGTCCTGGAAGTAGTGGGCGGTGTCGAGCTGCATCACGCCGTGGATGGTGGCGCTGTAGGCGCCGTCGCCGGACGCTAT
>NZ_CALCDX010000064.1 GCF_937900395.1 uncultured Caulobacter sp. | reverse complement strand
CGGACGGCGTTGGGCCAGATCGGCCAGGTGCGGCCGATCAGGACGTTCTTGGCCTTCATGGCGGCGAACACGGCTTTGCCGTTGCGGCCCGTGTCGATCATGAAGCAGTTGGTCTGCGGGTCGCCGATGACCTTGTAGCCATTGGCCTTCAGCCAAGCGATCGTGTCGCGGCGGGTGTCGCCGATGATCTTGCGGCGAAGGGGCACGAGCTTCGGGTCCTCCAGCGAAGCGCGGGCGGCGGCCGAGCCGGTGATCGGCATGGCGTTCTGGCCGAACGGCTTGAGCTTGGCCAGCAAGTCGGGGCGGCCCACCGCAAAGCCGCAACGGATGCCCGCCATGCCATAGATCTTCGAGAAGGTGCGCAGGACGATCAGGTCCTTGCCCTGGGCCACCAAGTCCAGCGTGTCCGGCTCTTCGGTCAGGTGGATGTAAGCCTCGTCGACCAGCAGGATCGATCCCGCCGGCTTGTTTTCCAGCGCCCAGACAATGTCCTGCTTGGTGGTGACCGTGCCGGTCGGGTTGTTCGGGTTGCAGATGTAGATGACGCCGGCCTGGGCGTCGGCGGCGACCATCGCCTTGACGTCGTGGGCGCAATCGGCGGTCAGCGGCACCTTCACCACCTTCGCCTGGCTGGTCTTGGCCGCGTACATGCCAGCCTCGTAGGACGGATCGGCCGTGACGAAGCTCTTGGTCGGCGAGGTGAAGGCCAGCACGCTGTAGTGCAGGGGCTCTGACGAGCCGGCGTAGGCCGCGACGTATTCGGGCTTGAGGCCGTTCTGGGCCGCGAAGGTCCGCACCAGCAGATCGGTCTCGCCATTGAGGTCGTAGCGACCGCCCAGCGGCGCCACGCGGGCGATGGCGTCGCAGGCGGCCTTGCTCGGGCCCAGCGGGTTCTCATTGGCGTTGATCAGCACCGCGCCGGACGGCGGGGCGTTGGAGCTTTGGCCGTGCAGCGCCATGCCGGAGGGCGGGGCGGTGGTCGTCTGGGCCGCGGCGTGGGCCAGGCTGGCCTCGGTCACGATTGGCGCCGCGGCCGCGATCAGCGCCGCACTGCGCAGGAAGGCGCGGCGTCCCAGCGCCGGCTCGTCGGATATCCGCGTGGTCATTCTCGTTTCGTCCCCTTTGGCCTGAGCCGTCAGGACGAACCTCCGAGCGCGATCGCGCAAGAGGGGGAGGGCGCGCGACGGCCATCCTGCCCAAGGCGCGGGCAGCGTCAGGCTTGCCATCGCCCTCGAGGCGCGAAATGAGTGCGGCTCCGCCTGCCCAGGAGTCTTTTCCATGCCCGCGCCTCTCGCCATCGGCCTCGTGGCCCACGACGACAAGAAGGCCGCTCTGGTCGACTGGGCCAGGGCGCACGCGGACTTCCTGAAGGACAAGTCGCTATTCGCGACCGGCACCACGGGCGGTCGGATCCTGGAGGCGCTGCCGGGTCTCGATCTCACGCGCCTGAAGAGCGGGCCCTTGGGCGGCGACCAGCAGCTGGGCGCCATGATCGCCGAGGGGCGACTGGACGTGCTGATCTTCTTCGTCGATCCGTTGTCGCCCCAGCCGCACGACGTCGACGTCAAGGCGCTGATCCGCATGGCGACGCTGGCCGACATTCCGTTCGCCTGCAATCCGGCCACGGCCGACCTGATCGTCGCCGGCAGGGGCTAGGTCAGCCGGGGAACTTCATCAGGTTCGGCTTGGGGATCGCGGCCTTGAAGGTCCCGCGCGACTTGCTGGTGTCGAGGCCGAACTCCGCCCAGGCGGCCAGGAAGCCGTTGGCCTCTTCGCCGGGCGAGGCCGGGACCATCTCCAGCACGGGCCGCGCGGCCACCGCGGCGCGGGCGGCCGTCCAAGCGTCCGGCTCGGCGGTGGCGTAGTCGCCGTCGGTCGTCACCAGTTGGCTCGCGAGGTCGAGGTCCGAAAAGCGCAGGGTCACCGCGGCGTCGGCGGGCAGGTCCGACAGGCCTTCGAGAGCCTCGGTCAGCGCCGTCAGGCTCATCTTGGCGGCGGTTGTGCGCCGCTCGCCGCCCGCCGCGCCCTTGATCGCGGCGGCGCCGGTCTCGCCGTCGATCCGCCGCACATACGCCCAGCCGCCATAGCTCGGGTCCTGGCGGCAGAGGCTGGCGATCCAAAGGGTGACGGCGACCATGGCGAGTTCCCATTCAACGTTCTGGCCGGGGTTCTAACCTGCTTCGGCGAAGCTGGGGGAGAGGGCGCGAACAGAAAGTAAACATCGCCCTAAAACTTATAGTTAACGTCATTTTAAGATCAATGAACGTCGTTCTAAGAAATGCCCCCTGAGGTGGGCGGTTGGCGAGTTCGCCAAAGCAAAAAGTGTGCCAAATCGATCCGTCTCCAGCCATTTTGGGCGAGGTTCGCGGCGAGGCGTAAAGGCTTGGGAAATATTTATGGTTAATGCGTCGTAAAGACCTATTAACCACTTGTTAAAGCTGCTGGCTCCGGTTTTGCTGCTTGGGCGTTGAACCTTCGACGGCTGTCCCGGGTTGGGACGTCCCCAAGTGGAGTACGCTGGCCATGTTCGAATTCGGACGAGATCTGAAGCGGCTGTTCGGTGTCGAGGCCGAGGCCAAAAGCGCCTGGCGCGACGGCCTGACCGGCGGCGACACCTCGCTGCTGGAGCTGCTCGACACGCGCCTGTTGGCCAACGAGGCCCGCTCGGCCGACGTCGTGGCCAGTCGCCTGGGGACCAAGGAGCGCGGCGCGCGCCTTCTGGAAGCCGCCGTGATTTGGCGCGAACTGGCCCGCCGCACGGGCGACGCCACGGCGCTGCGCAAGGGCGCCGCCCAGGCCGAGGCCGCCGTGAAGATCTTCGAGGCCGAGCGCCGCCAGGATGGTCTCGCGGCCGCTCGCTGCGAGCAGGTTATGATGGCGCTGCAAGGCGCCGAGCTGTTCGGCGACGAGGGTCTCGTGGCCGCCGCTATCTCGACCCTGGCTCGGACGCCCGCCCAACACCGCACCGCGCTTTGCGGCGCCCTTTCCGCCGCCCTGGAAGGTCGAGCGGCCCTGGAGGCGGGCGACCTCGACCGCGCCCTGGCCGCTGTCCAGGCCTTTGAGGCGCCGCTGCGCGCCCTGGCCTCCGCCAAGCGCGCCAAGGGCGGCGCGGCGCGGCTGCTGCTGGCCGATCAGCGCGCCCATCGCATCGATCTGATCCTGAACTGCGCCGCGCGCCTGAAGGATCGCGCTCTGACGGAACTTGCCGTGACCGAGGCCAAGAGCGCACTTGATGGACTCGACTCCGACTTCGAGCCGCTGGTGTGGGCGCGACTGGAGTGTCTCCGCGGCGCCGCCCTGGTGCAACTGGGCGACCTGGACGGCGAAATCGCCCGCATCGGCGAGGGCGTCCAGGCGATCACCGATGCGGGGCAGGTCATCTCGCTGGACCATAGTCCGATGGACTGGGCCCGCGCCCAGGCGCTGCTTGGCGCGGTCCTGCAGACCATGGGCGAGGCGACCACCAACGAGCGCGTCTTCGAGCAAGCCGTCTCGGCCTATGATCGCGCCACGCAAATCCTGAAGGTCCAGCCGGCTTTGGCCCTTCGCGCCCATGTCGCCAACAACCGCGCCCTGTGTCTGGCGCGCTGCGCCGAGCTGACCGCCGACCTGGCCGTGCTGGACGCCGCCGAGCTGGCCTTCAAGGCCGAGCTGGCCGAGGTGCGCGGCGCGCGCGATCCGGCCAGCTGGGCGGTGGCCCAGATGAACCTCGCCCGCCTTTACGAGGCGCGGGTCGATATCACCGGTCGCGACGACGGTCGCCTGGCGCGGGCTGGCGTGGCCCTGGCCGCGGCCTTCGACATCTTCTCGGAGCTGGGCCTGCGCTCGCTGACCGATCTGGCGGCACAAGGCCTGCAACGTCTCCAGCGAGCTCCGGCGGTCTGACCCGAAACGGGACGCGGCGGACCCGCCAGAAGAACGACAAGTAAAGGGATGAACTCGTGATTGCTTCGCTCGCCTTGGCCGCCGCCGTGGTCGCCACTCCCGTTCCGGCCAAGACCGCTTCGGACATGCTCGTCCCCGCCTCGCAGCCGCGCGAGGCCGTCGCCCTGCTGAACTGCCTGGTGAAGAACGACGGGCGCCTGACCGCCTGCACGGTCCAGGACGAAACCCCCAGCGAGCTCGGCGTCGGCCAGGCCGCCTTATCGATGGCCTCGCAGTTCCAGGTCGATCTGCTGGGCCCGGACGGCAAGAGCCGCGCCGGCTCCTACATCCAGGTGCCGGTGCGGATCCGCATCCGATAAAGCGCTTCCTCTGGAGCGCTCACGGGCCGCGACGCGCCGTCGCGGCCTACCGGATAAGGCCATCGGAAGGTTAACTCCTAACGCCTCGTTAACCATATCTCGCCCAAGCTGAAGCCCTCGATTCCACGGCCTTTGGCGGCCGATTCCCAAGAGGCTTTCGATGACGGGCGCCGAGGTTCTAGATGTCGGCCGGGACGCGATCTGGCTGACGCTCAAGCTGTGCGCGCCAGTGCTGATCGTCGGCCTCGTGGTCGGCGTCGCCATCGGCCTGTTCCAGGCCCTGACCCAGATCCAGGAGCAGACCCTGGTCTATGCGCCGAAGATCGTCGCGATCTTCATTTCGCTGCTGATCTTCCTGCCGATGATGGGCGCGCTGATGAGCGCCTTCATGCGCCAGATCGCCGCCCGCATCGCGGGCCTGTAGCGGAAGGGCAGGGGCGTGAACGCGTTCGCCACGGCGTTTCAGGTCTATGTCGCCGCCCTCGTGTTCTCGCGGGTGGGCGCCATGGTCATGACCATGCCCGGCGTTGGCGATCAATCGGTTCCGCCGCGCATCCGTCTATCCTTCGCGCTCCTGATGGCGATCCTGCTGGGACCACTGGTTCAGGACACCGTGCCGCCGATCCCGACGACCCTGGGCGGCCTGGTCGGCGCGATTATCCACGAGATCCTGATCGGGCTGATGATCGGCTCGGTGCTGCGCCTGTTCATGATCTCGCTGACGACCGCCGGCGAAATCATCTCGCTGCAGACGACGCTGTCATTCGCTCAGACCACCAATCCGTCGATGCAGGGCTCGAGCACGGCGGTGGCGAGCTTCCTGTCGATGATGGGGCTGACGCTGATCATGGCGACGGGACTGCACCACCTGTTCATCGGCGCGATCGTCAAGTCCTACACTCTGTTTCCGTTCACGCGCGCCGTGCCGGTCAACGACGCCGTCACCCTGGCCGTGCGCACGGTGGCGGAGTCGTTTTCCCTGGGCGTCCAACTGGCCGCGCCGGTGATCGTTTTCTCGCTGGTCTTCAACCTCGCCACGGGCCTGGTGGGTCGGGTCATGCCCGCTTTCCAGATCTTCTTCGTCGCTTCGCCGCTCAGCGTGATCCTGGGCCTGTCGCTGCTGGCCCTCTCGTTAGGCGGCATCGCGATGGTCTGGACCGACCGCTATCGCGAGCTCCTGCAGGTCTTCGCTTAAGGCGCGCGCATGGCGGACGATACGGATCCCGAGTCGAAAACAGAAGAGCCGTCGGCGAAACGGTTATCGGACGCGCGCGCCAAGGGCGACGTCGTCAAGTCGGCCGACATCCCGCAACTGGCCTCGCTGGTCGGCGCCGTTTCGGTGGTGATCCTGGCCGGCGGTTGGCTGACCCGCGACCTCTCGGCCGCGCTCTACCCGTTCATCGCCCACGCCGGCACGATCGACCTCTCCAGCGGCGGGGCGATGGTGGTGATGAAGCAGGCGACCATGGCCGCCTTGCCGCCGCTGATCCTGGTCATGCTGGTCTCGGCCGCCTGTGGCGCGGTCGCCCACATCGCTCAGTCCGGCTTCCTTCTGACGCCCTCCAAGCTGAAGCCCGACTTCAGCAAGCTTGATCTGATCAAGGGGTTGGGCCGCATCTTCGGCATCGACGGCTTCGTCCAGTTCGCCAAGTCGGCGGTAAAGTTCCTGGTCACCGGCCTGATCGCCTGGATGGTGCTGAAGCCGCATGTCGGCGAGGTGCGCAATCTGGTGGGTCTCGACCCCGCTCTGATGCTGCCCGAGGCGATGAAGCTGTCCAAGTCGCTGCTGGTCGCCGTGATCATCTTCCTGACCGGAACCGCGGCCTTCGACTGGTTCTGGCAACGCCAGCGCTTCATGAGCCGGATGCGGATGACCCTCCAGGAGGTCAAGGAAGAGTTCAAGCAGTCGGACGGCGACCCGCACATCAAGGGCAAGCGCCGCCAGATCCAGATGCAGCGCTCGCGCCAGCGGATGATGCAGCAGGTGCCCAAGGCCACGGTGGTCGTCATGAACCCGACCCACTACGCCGTGGCGCTGAAATACGAGGCCGGGGAAACGCCCGCGCCGCTTTGCGTCGCCAAGGGCGTCGACGAGCTGGCTTTGAAGATCCGCGCGATCGCCGAGGAGCACGGGGTGCCGGTGCTTGAGGATCCGCCCCTGGCGCGGGCCCTCTACGCCAGCGTCGAGGTCGACGAGGAAATCCCCGTCGAGCACTTCGAGGCCGTGGCGAAGGTCATCAGCTTCATCCTCAACGGCAAGAAGCCCCAGTCACGGGCCCGTCCGCTGTAGGTTCGATTTCCGCAAATGTGACCTAGCCCTCGGGAAAGGTTACTGTTTCAACGATCTCCGGTGAGTCGCAGCCTCGCCGTAACCAAGGTATTCATGCCGCCGATGGCCGATCTTCACCTCCAGGACAAAGCCTTGGCCGGCGTGGGACGTCGGCGCTTCGATCCGTGGCTGGCGGGCGCGGCGCTGTTTTTCCTGGCGGCGGCGGGCTTTTCCGCCGCGCCGGCGCTGAAGGCGGGGCCGGCTACGCTGGCGGGCCTGCTGCTGCTGCTGGGCGTGGCGGGCGTGGCCGTGCTGGGCCTGCTGGCCATCCGCGGCACCGCCCAGAGCGGCGATGATACCGACCAGGCCGAGACCTTCATTACCGCCTTGAGCGAACCCGCCAGCTTGGCCGCGCCGGATGGCCGGGTGCTGGCCGCCAACGCCGCCTGGCGCGCCCTGATGGGCTCCCAGCGCCGTCTGCCCAAGGGCGTGGCGGGCGCTGGCCTGTTCGCCGCCATGATCCAGGCTCGCCATGGCGAGATGGCCGAAGGCGCGCTGCGCGCTGGCGACGCCGATCACCTCGCCAAGGTCTCCTGCCTGCCTGGCGGCCGGCTGCTGATCCGCCTTTCGCCGGTCGCGACGCCCGAACCCGTGGCCGAGCCCGTCGCGCTCGCGCCAGCGGCCGAGCGCGCCGCGCCGCCGCCCAACTCGCTGGACGCCTTCGCGGGCGCCTCGCCCTTCGGCGCCGCCTTGCTGGAAGGCCTGGAGCCATTCACCTCCCGCGTGCTGGAGGCCAACCCGGCCCTGACGACCATGACCGGCGCCAAGGCCGGCGTGGTGTTCGGCGACCTGATCGACGCGGGCTCGCGCGCCGACGCCGAGACGCGCTTGGCCGAGGGCCGCGCCGGCCCCTACGAGGTGCGTCTGGCCCGCGACGCGACCCGCATCGCTCACCTCTACCTCTACCGCGCCGAAGGCCGCCTCGTGGCCTATATGATCGACGTCTCGGAGCAGAAGCAGATCGAGCTGCAGCTGGCCCAAGCTCAGAAGATGCAGGCGATCGGTCAGCTGGCCGGGGGCGTCGCCCACGACTTCAACAACCTGCTGACCGCCATCCAGCTGCGCCTGGACGAACTGCTGCATCGCCACCCGGTCGGGGATCCCTCTTACGAGGGCCTCAACGAGATCCGCCAGACGGGCGTGCGCGCCGCCGACCTGGTTCGCAAGCTGCTGGCCTTCTCGCGCAAGCAGACCGTCCAGCGCGAGGTCTTGGACCTTGGCGAACTGATCTCGGAGTTCGAGGTCCTGCTGCGCCGCCTGCTGCGCGAAGACGTCAAGCTGATCACCGACTACGGCCGCGATCTGCCGCAGGTCCGCGCCGACAAGAGCCAGCTCGAGACGGCGGTCATGAACCTGGCGGTCAACGCGCGCGACGCCGTGCGGGCGGCCAAAGGGGGGGGCGTCGTGCGCATCCGCACCGCGCGCCTGAACCGCGACGAAGCCATCCAGCTGGGGTTCCCCGCCGCCGACGGCGACTGCGCCTTCATCGAGGTCAGCGACGACGGTCCCGGCATCCCGCCCGACGTCATGGGCAAGATCTTCGATCCGTTCTTCACCACCAAGCCGGTGGGCGAGGGCACGGGGCTGGGCCTGGCCACGGTCTACGGCATCGTCAAGCAGAGCGATGGCTGGATCCACGTCCACAGCCGTCCGGGCGAGGGCGCGGCGTTCCGCATCTTCCTGCCGGTGTACGACGCCCCGGCGGGCGTCGCCGCCGCTCAGGCCGCCACCGCCGAACCGGCCAAGCCGCGCGCGGCTCGCGACCTCTCGGGCGCCGGCCGCATCTTGTTCGTCGAGGACGAGGACGCCGTTCGCAGCGTCGCCGCCCGCCTTCTGCGCGCCCGCGGCTACGAGGTGCTGGAGGCCGCCGACGGCGAGGAGGCGCTGCTGATCGCCGAGGAGCACGCCGGCACGATCGACCTCCTGATCAGCGACGTGATCATGCCCGGCATCGACGGCCCCACCTTGCTGAAGAAGGCGCGCGGCTATCTCGGGACCGCGCCGGTGATGTTCATTTCCGGCTATGCCGAGGCCGAGTTCAGCGACCTGCTTGAAGGCGAGACGGGAGTCACCTTCCTGCCCAAGCCGATCGACATCAAGACCTTGGCCGAGCGGGTCAAGCAGCAGCTGCAGGCGGCCTAAGGCCGCCTGCCCACTGCCTAGACCTTCGCCGGCAGGAACCGCGGGTTCCGCAGCAGCGCCGCGCTGACCAGGGCCACGATCAGGCCGACGGGGAAGATTTCCGCGAAGGTCATCGGCATGCGGTAGAGCGGGTTGGCGTAGGATCGCTTCATCGCCTCCAGGTCGGCGGCCAGCTTGGCGTAGGCCTCGCCGCTCAGGCCAGCGGCCTTCTTCTGGGCCAGCGTCGAGGCCACATACTGCTCCATAAAGCTGTAGTGCGTGAGCGCCAGATAGACCTCCCAGATCAGTACATAGGCCAGGCTCGCCACGACCGCGACGCCGAGGCCGATCAGAAAGGCGGGCCAGAACTTGATGACGCCGCCCTGGACCTTGTCGCGGTGCTGCTTGATGGCCAGCAGGATCGAGGACAGGCCGACCAGCATGATCAGATAGCCCAGCCAGACGTTGGAATGCGGCGCGTCGCCGCCGATCAGGACAGTGATGATGATGCCGCCGATGATGATGGCGCCCGAGATCAGGCCGTAGCCCAGGATAGCGCGGGACATGTCATTCCTCCTCCGCGTCGCCCCCTGCGACGCGTCCCGAGGCTTGCCGCCAACGTCGTTGCGGCGGTATCGCCCGAAAGGGTGAATTCGACGGTTTCGCGCCTTTGGGCGGCGGTCAAGGGATCAGCGCCAGCTCGCGCGCCTTGCCCACCGCCTGTGTCCGCCGACTGACCTCGAGCTTGCCGTAGAGATTGGCGACGTGCGTCTTGACGGTGTTGGGCGAGAGGCCGAGGTCGCGCGCGATCTCCTTGTTCGACCGTCCAGCGGCCAGCCGCTCCAGCACCCGGACTTCCTGCCCGGTCAAGCCCAGCGAGGCGAGGGCGGCGTCGTTGCGTTGGAAGATCTCAGGACGCGCGCGGGCCGCCAGCTTCCAGCCCACCCAGACGCCGGCCGCCGCGAAGGCCGTTCCGATCAGGCCCGCGTAGATCTTCCAGGACAGCACGCGCAGCAGGAACTGCTGCTCCAGCCACTGCAGGATGAAGGCGCCGATCGCAAGGATCAGCGCCCAGATCAGGATCGTCCGGGTCATGCGGCCGAGGGTGCGCGATCCCCGGCTGTCGTCAATGGGCTGTCAGCCCAGTCGCGCCTTGGCCTCGGCGGGGGCGATCTGGTCGAACAGGATGCGCAGGTGCTGGTCCTTGGCGTGGTCGTTGTGCAGCTCCCACGACAGCGAGACCGGCAGGCGCAGGCGGCCGCCATCCGGCAACAGGGCGACCAGCACCCGCCAGGAGAAGCCGTCGCCGGGATCGCCGAGCGGGTCCTTGAACTCCAGCGGCGCCGGATCGCGCAGGCGGAACCGGCGCTCGGCGTTGGCCGCGAACCACGCGCGGTCGGCTTCTGCGGCGGGATCGGTGACCTTGCTGACGATCGTTTTCTTGAGCATGGCGGGGTCTTTAGACCCAAACCGACGCAATTGCCAAAGCGTCGACAACTCTGGTCCCGAAACCGTACGCCGCCTGGGACGACGTCAGTCCAGCCCAAAGGCGGCGAGCAGGCGATCCGCGGCGACCGAAGCCGGCACCTCGCCGGCGCGAACCGAGGCTTCGAGGTTCGGCGCCAAGGCGGCCACCGCGAGCGCTGTCCTGAACGCTTCCCGAAGTCGGTCCTCGACCATCGCCCACATCCATCGCGCGTCCTGGTCGGCGCGCCGGGCGGCGCGGGCGCCGTTGGCGGTCATGATCTCGCGGTGACGCTGGATCTGGGTCCACAGCACATCCAGCCCCTGGCCGGTCAGGCCCGAGGCGGTCAGCACCGGCGGCGTCCAGTCGGGATGGGCGGGTGTGAGGATATGCAGGGCGTTGCGGTAGTCGCGCGCCGAGCGCTCGGCCTTGGCGGGATCGGCGTCGGCCTTGTTGATGACCAGAAGGTCGGCCAGCTCGATCAGGCCCTTCTTGATGCCCTGCAACTCATCGCCGCCGCCGGGGATCAGCAGCGCCAGGAAGATATCGACCATGTCGGCCACCACCGTCTCGGACTGGCCGACGCCGACGGTCTCGACGATCACGACGTCGAAACCCGCCGCCTCGCACAGCAGCATCGCCTCGCGAGTCTTGCGCGCCACGCCGCCCAGAGCGCCGCCGGACGGGGAGGGGCGGATATAGGCGTTGGGCTGGACGCTGAGTTGCTCCATCCGCGTCTTGTCGCCCAGGATCGAACCGCCGTGGCGGCCGGACGACGGGTCGACCGCGAGGACCGCAACCTTGCAGCCCGCCTCGACAAGGTTACAGCCGAAGCGCTCGATCGTGGTCGACTTGCCCGCGCCCGGGACGCCGGTGATCCCGATCCGCTGGGCGCGGCCGGTCAGGGGCATCAGGCGCGACAACAAGGTTCGCGCCGCGACCTGGTGATCGGCGCGGCGGCTTTCGACCAGGGTGATGGCGCGCGCCAAGGCGGCGCGGTCGCCGGCGACCAGGCGCTGTTCCAGGGCGTCGATGTCGAGACCAGGATTCACCAGACCTCGCTTAGCCGAGGCCGGCCGATCGCGAAACCAAAACGGTCAATCGGTCTTGCGGCTCCGCGCAAGGTCGACGATCTGAAGTCGAGGCAACGACGGACGACGCGGAACGTTCTGGGATCATGATCGACGATTTCTCCATGGCTTCCGCCTATGCCGAGCCGCAAGCCAGTCCGGTGGACGACCAGCGCTTCAAGGCGCATCGCGCCTGGCGCGCGGCCGAGACGATCAAGCGGCTTTCGGACCGCCTGATCGGCGTCGGCCCCGTCGGCATCGGTCTCGATGGCGTGCTGGCCTGGGTGCCGGGCGTTGGTCTGGCCTATGGTCTCGGCGCGGGCGCGCTGCTGCTGTTCCATGCGGCTCACGCCAAGGCGTCGCCGGCGACGATGGGGCGGATGGCCGCCTATCTGGCCGCCGACAACCTGTCCGACACCGTGCCGGTCCTGGGCTGGGCGGTCGACACTCTGTTCCCCGGCCACCTGATGGCTGCCAAGGCGCTGCAAAAGGACATCGAGGCTCGTCACGGCCTGCCCGAAGAGGTCGCCTTCGAGCGCAGCCAGAAGAAGCGGGGCCTCTTCCGTCGCAAGCCGGCCTAGGCCGCTTCCTGGGTATAGCCGAGCTGCCGGTTCAGCTTGTCCAGCAGTTCGATCGCCGCGTCGGCGATCACCGTGCCAGGTGGGAAGATCGCCGCCGCGCCGGCGTCGCGCAGGGCCTGGAAGTCCTGCGGCGGGATGACCCCGCCCACGACCATCAGGATGTCGTCGCGGCCCTGCTTGGCGAGCTCGGCCTTCAGCTCCGGCGCCAGGGTCAGGTGACCGGCGGCCAGCGAGCTCGCGCCCACCACGTGGACATCGTTCTCCACCGCCTGACGCGCGGCTTCGGCGGGGGTCTGGAACAGCGGGCCGATGTCGACGTCGAAGCCGAGGTCGGCGAAGGCCGTGGCGATCACCTTCTGGCCGCG
>NZ_CALCDX010000063.1 GCF_937900395.1 uncultured Caulobacter sp. | reverse complement strand
CGCCGGCGACGGAGGTTCGGATGGTCGGTCAGATCGCTCGATGGATTGTGTGGCTGCTCATCACGAGCTTCGCGGTCAGCTATGCACCGGTCCTGCTGCGTCTCGATCGCGAAGCACTCGCTACGGTCGGTGTCTTCGCCCTCTATGCGTCATTGTCCGCCGTCAGCGCCCATGAGACAGATTGAGGGTTCCGTTTAGAGGAGGGTTTTGGTCTCGTCGAAGTGACGAAGGAACGAAGATGAGACCAAAACCCTTGGCCGCGAAGGCCACGCCCGGAGAGCGGGTTGTGAAGGACATTCGGCGGGCGACGCGCCGGCATTTCTCGGCGGAAGACAAGATCCGGATCGTGCTGGACGGCCTGCGCGGGGAGGACAGCATCGCTGAGCTCTGCCGCAAGGAAGGCATCGCCCAGAGCCTGTACTACGTGTGGTCCAAGGAGTTCATGGAGGCGGGCAAGCGCCGCCTGGCGGGCGATACGGCCCGGGCGGCGACCACGGACGAGGTCAAGGACCTGCGGCGGGAATCGACGGCCCTGAAAGAGGTGGTGGCCGAGCAGGCGCTCGAGATCCGCCTGCTCAAAAAAAGCATGATCGCCGATGGGGGCGACGGGGAATGAGATATCCGGCTTGCGAAAAGATCGAGATCATCCGCCTGGTCGAGCAATCGAGCCTGTCGGTGCGCCGGACGCTGGAGCAGATCGGCGTGCCCCGGGCCACCTTCTACCGCTGGTATGATCTCTACCAGACTGGCGGCCCCGAGGCGCTCGAAGACCGCCCAGGACGGCCAAGCCGAGTGTGGAACCGCATCCCCGAGGATGTCCGCGCCGCGATCCTGGAACTGGCCCTGGCGCATTCAGAGCTGAGCCCCCGGGAGCTGGCCGTGCGCTTCACCGACAGCCAGGGCTATTTTGTCTCGGAAGCCAGTGTTTACAGGCTTCTGAAGGCCCATGACCTGATCACCAGCCCGGCCTTCATCGTCATGAAGGCCGCTAAGGCGTTCACCGACAAGACCACGGCGCCCAACCAGATGTGGCAGACCGACTTCACCTACTTCAAGATCATTGGATGGGGCTGGGTCTATCTGTCGACGATCCTGGACGACTTCTCGCGCTACGTCGTGGCCTGGAAGCTGTGCACGACCATGAAGGCCGGCGACGTCACCGACACGCTGGAACTGGCGCTCAAGGCCTCGGGCTGCGACCGCGTCCACGTCCGCCACAAGCCGCGCCTGCTGTCGGACAATGGTTCCAGCTACATCTCTGGCGAACTGGCCGACTGGCTGGGTAAGCAGGAGATGAAACACGTCCGGGGCGCGCCCTACCATCCCCAGACCCAGGGCAAGATCGAGCGCTGGCATCAGACCCTGAAGAACCGCATCCTGCTGGAAAATTACTACCTGCCCGGCGACCTGGAAGCCCAGATCGGCGCCTTCATCGAGCACTACAACCACGCCCGCTACCACGAGAGCCTCGATAACGTGACCCCCGCCGACGCCTACTTCGGCAGGGCCGCCGACATCCTGCGCCGCCGAGCCAGCGTCAAGCGCCAGACCCTCGAACATCGGCGCTTGCAGCACCGCAAAATCGCCGCCTAAATCTCAAGCCCAGACGAGGCCAACCCTCCACTAAATCCGCAGCCCGGCTGTCCCAAAACTTCTGACGACGGACAGCTGGTGCGCCAGCGGACCATGCTGATCAACGCCATCCGCGGCTGAAAAAGCAGTGCCAAACATGAAAAAGGCCGCGCTTCTGGCGCGGCCTTGATATCCGGATCGCCGGGTCATGCCCGGCGACGATGGCAGGTGCGATTACTCGCCCTTGTCTTCCGCGGCGCGCTGCGCTTCACGCTCGGCCTTCAGCTTGGCTTCGATGTCTTCGCCGGTCGCCTGATCGACAACCTTCATCGAGAGCTTGGTCTTGCCGCGCTCGTCGAAGCCCATGAACTTCACCTTCACCTTGTCACCTTCCTTGATGACATCGGTGGTCTTGGCAACCTTGCGGTTGGCAAGCTGGCTGATGTGGACGAGGCCGTCACGCGCGCCGAAGAAGTTCACGAAAGCGCCGAAATCGGTCGTCTTGACGACGGTGCCGTCATAGATCTGGCCGACTTCCGGATCGGACGCGATCGACTTGATCCAGTTGAGCGCGGCCTTGATCTTCTCGCC
>NZ_CALCDX010000062.1 GCF_937900395.1 uncultured Caulobacter sp. | reverse complement strand
CCTCGTCACAGATCGGCGGGGCAATGATGGCGCCGTCCAGACGCAGGCTGTCGATGCTGGAGCGGACATGGTCCTGCCACCCGCGCTGGCCAAGGTCCACCGGCTCCACCACCAGATGATAGCTGCGCTGCCGGCAGCGCAGCAGCGCGCCGTGCTGCACGTCGGCGGCATAGCCCGAAACCGGATCGTCGATGAACAAGCCGATCAGATAGGAGCGCGAGCTGGACAGGCTGCGTGCGAAGGCGTTGGGACGGTAATCCAGCTCGGCGACCACCCGCTGCACCGCCTCGCGGATTTCCGGGCGCACATGATCCTCGCCATTGATGACGCGCGACACCGTCTTGGGCGACACGCCGGCGCGTTCCGCGACATCCTTGATCGTGACGGTCTTCATGCCGGATTTTCCAGTGTTCGGGCGCAGAGCAGGGCGAACCGCGCGATAAGGGCATAGCAGGCTGCGGGCAATATGAGCGCGGGCAGCAGGGTGACGATATCGGCCAGCGCGCCGGTCGCCACCGGCACGATCGCGCCGCCCACGACCGCCATGCACAGCCACATGGATGCGACGGGCGCCTCCCGCGCGTCGTCGGCACCTCGACGCGACACCGAGGAGAGCGCGAGCACCGCCGCTTCGTGGCGCCTCGCAGCGGTCAGGCACGTCGCCGCCGCCCGCCCCACGCGCTCCCGCGCCTCCTCCCTCACGCCGTCGGGCGAGGCGACCATCTGGAGGGAGTCGACCACCACGAGCGCGCGTGGGTGCTCGGCGCGGGGGTGGAGTTCGCGGAATGCGTTGACGGCGCCGAGGATGGCGGCGCCCGTGAAGCCGACCGCGTCCAGTTCGGGGAAGTAGATCGGCATGGCTTCGAGGGCTTCGGCGACGCCGTCTGGGAAGCGGTTACGCCCCACGTAGGCATCCGACCACGCCACGTCGGCGCTGCACCGCAGCCGCGCGAGAGTCGAGAGGGCGCGGCAGTGGAGTCCGAGGCTGTCGAGCTCCGGCGAGAGGTAGAGCACCGGCACGCCGTCCGATGCCGCGTGAACCACAGCCTCGACCGCCCACGATGAGCGGTCGCCTTCGCCCGCGAGCACATGCAGTCCCGGCCACAGTCCGCCGCCGAGCGCGTCGGCCACGGTGGGCCACGGCACAGGCACGGGCTTCTCCGCGCCCGACCCGCGCGCCTCGACGCGCTCACGGGCCGAGGCCACCGTCTCGCCGATGCGCACCGACGGCGGCTGGGTCGACGCCGGCGAGAACGACAACGCCATTGTCGGCACGATCGAAAAGACCCCGAACGCCCTGGGCGTGTTCGGCTACTCGTTCCTGGAAGAGAACGCCTCGCGCATCAAGGGCGCCTCGATCAACGGCGTGAAGCCGACTCCGGCCACGATCGCCAGCGGCCAGTATCCGCTGTCGCGCTCGCTCTACATCTACGTGAAGAAGTCGCAGGTCGGCGTCACGCCGGGCCTGAAGGAGTTCGTCACCGAATTCGTGTCGGACGCCGCCACCGGTCGCGGCGGCTACCTGCAGGGTCGCGGCCTGATCCCGCTGCCCCCGGCCCAGCATCAGGCGATGAAGGGCAAGGCCGGCGCCCTGCCCGCCATGCCGATGCCGAAGGAATAAGCGCTCACACGCGTCCCTTCTTGAAGGGCGGCGACCTTCCGGGTCGCCGCCCTTTTCATTTGGGGCCGAATGGCGCGTCCTCGCAGCCGCGAGCCCAGGGCGCCTCGTCAGGCGCATATTCATGGAAAGTCGCTCGAACGCACGGATCGTCGTCCAGACAACTGGCGGCGACAGCGACCACCCGCCCTGTCTCGGGATCGCCAAACGCGGTGCCGCAGCGACGGCAGAAGGTCCGGGTGAAGCGGAACGGCGGCCTGGGTCTGTAGCGGGTCAGCAGCGACCTGCCGGCCAGCCAGTGAAAGGCCTCGGCGCGGACATAGACATAGGTGGCCGAACCCGCCTTGCGGCATCGCGAACAATGGCAGGCGCCCATCATGGCGGGCGGCTCGAAGAGCTCGAACCGCACGCCTCCGCACACGCAGCTTCCCTTGATCGTCAAGCGCATCTCCTTGGATCCAAGGGAAACTGCGCCTCTCCTGCCGCCACCGCGGTGTCAGCAGCCCGCGGATGCATGGCGCGGCGGGTTGTCGCGGATTAATTCGGTCGCGTTCGGGACGTCATGCCTGCGGCGGCGGCGTCCTCGGCGATCTGCGGATCGAGTTGGGCGGGCGGCGGCGCGGCCGCTGGAGGCGCTTCGGGCGTTGGCGCGGTCGCGGGGGCCGGAGCGGCGGGCGGAGGCGTTTCCGAGGCTGGCGCTCCGAGCATGGCCGCGTCGGCGGCGCGTTCCGCAGCGCTGGTGGTTGGCTCGATATAATCCCCGGCGCCACCCTCATCCGCCAGGTTCAGAAAGAAGATCGCGACGAAGGTGGTGAGGACGCCGAGGACGAAACCGATAAAGATCCAGCCGAACCGGCCGCCGCGACGCTCGCTCATTCTACCTCGCCTGGGTTACGCGCCTTTCCATTGGCGCACCCGGCCCACGTCCACGTGGACGAACCGGCTCTGCGGATAATAACCCACGCCGCCCATGCCGAGATCCAGGGCGGCCGCTCTTACGTGTTCGAGGGCGACGTCTTCCAGATAGATGTCCATCGCCTTGCCCTCCATGTGGAGGCTGTGCTTGGCGACTTCGCCGCTGCGATTGGCGAGCATCTTGTTGGTCGCCGGCGAGCGATAGCCAGAGATCACCTGGAAGGGAGACTTGGCCTCGGTGCGGGCCTGGATCTTGCCCAGGATGTCATAGAGGCCCGGGTCCATCGGGTGGACCTGGTCGTTGCGGTAGTCCCGCAGCACCTTGTTCAGAGCCTGGACCGCGTCCGGGACATACTCGCCGTTCTCCCAGTAAACCGCTTCCAGTTTCTCGCCAGTGTGCACGTTGTGCAGGTGAACCCAGCGGGTCTCGACGGGAGCCGGGGCCACCGCCGGCGTGGCGCGCAGGACGGGCTGCGCGGGAACCGGAGCCGGCGTCGGATGTTTCCCCTGAAGGATCGCGCCGATGATGTCATCGTCGGCGCGCGCCGCCGCGAGCGGCAGAAGTCCGGCCCCAAAAGCGCCCAGCCCCCACTGGAGCAGCTTACGTCGATGCATGCGTTACGCCCTTACCCGACACTGAAGTGCGGGCAGGACACCGCAAGAACGTTAAGAATGCAAGCTGAGCCGGGTCACAGTGCGGCGATACGCTGCACCAGCTCCTTGTCCCAGCCATACGGATCGTCGCGGAAGTTCACCTGCCCGTCCGGCGTCACATAGGCCGTCCAGTATAGCAGGAAGACCGCCATCTGCTGGGGCAGCTTGGCGCGCACGGTGTCGCCAGAGGCCAGGGTCGCGTCGATCTTTTCCGGCGTCCAGACAGGGTCGCCGGCCATCAGGAGCTTCACCAGCTCGATCGGCTTTTGCAGGCGCACGCAGCCGTGACTGGCCAGGCGGCTGAAGCTGTCGAACTTCGAGCGGCTGGGCGTGTCGTGCAGATAGACGCCATAGGGATTGTCGAAATCGAACTTCACCTGGCCCAGCGCCGCCTTGGGGCCGGCCTTCTGCTGCAGGCGCGAGCCGCCGTCTCCTGTCGGGATCACGATGAAGTCGTTACGCGCCAGATAGCCGGGACTGGCCTTCTCCTTGGGCCAGAGCTCCTTGGTCGCGATCGACTGCGGCACATTCCAGGGCGGGTTCAGCACCACGCTGTGAATCATCGACGACAGCATCGGTGTCTCGTCGCCCGGACGGCCGGTGACCGCCCGCATGGTCAGGGTCGGCGCGTCCTGCTGGAACACCGACATGACGGCGGCGGCGACGTTGACCTGGATGCGGTCGGCCGGCAGCGTCTGCGGCAGCCAGCGCCAGCGCTCCATATTCGCCACGATCTGGTCGATGCGCCGCTGGATCGGGACATTGAGGGCGTTCAGGGTTCCGGGCCCGACCACGCCGTCGGGATCGAGGCCGAAACGCTTCTGCGCCCGCTGCACGGCCTGGACCAACGCCGGGTCGTAGACGTCGCTGCCGGTCCGGGCGACCGTCGGATCCTCGACCGACAGACGCGCCCGCAAAGCCTTCACACGCGGATCGGTCATGCCTTCGGTCAGGCTGGGTCCCGAGGGCGTGACGGCCCAGCCGCCCTTGGCCGCGAGACCGCGATAGGTCGCCAGGCCCGTCATCAACGTCTGATAGCCCGTATAGGGCGGCGGCAGGCTGGCCAGCCAGGCGGCGAGCCGGTCCTGCTGGACGGCGGCGGCGAAGTCAGGCGCGGGATCATAGGCGTCCGGCCGCAACCCCCACTCGGTCATGAAGCCGCTGACCGGCAGACGTCCGACATGGACCGCATGGGCGTAGGCCAGGGTCAGCTCGATCAGCTGCGCCTGGCCCATGGCGCGTCCCGCCGGGTCCTGGCCGGCCATCAGGGCCATCGCCGCGTCCGGCGCGAATTTCTCCGGCGGCAATCCGTGAGCGTCCGCGCCGCGCAGCGCCTGGGCCAGGGCGTCGGCCTGGCTGGCGTTCAGCGACAGCGCGGCCAGGTCGACCGCCGGCTTGGCGGGAACCATCGGAACCGCCTGCACCTGGCGACCGGCGGCGACGGGCGGGCTCTGGGATTGGGCCAGGACCGGCGAGACGGGAAGCACGCTCAGCGCCGCCGCCAGGACGCCGCAGGATCTCAAGACTCGCTTCACCGTCACACTATCCGTCGTCTCGCGCGGCCACGCCGCGTCGTCCATTTCAGATGGTCGCCTGGACCTGCGCCGTCAACGCGACGGAACCGCGCCCCACCCTTCCGCCACACAATCGCGACGGATTTCTCGAAGACAGGAACCCGCAAGCCACACTGTTGGTTTCAAACGGCGACCGGGGCCGCTGGGGGCGACAGGGAACAAGACCTTGCAAAAGAAGACGCTCGACCTCTTTCCGATCGGCAACTGCGCGGTCAGCGCCCTGATCGACACCGCCGGCCGCTTCGTCTGGGCCTGCGCGCCGCGCGTGGACTCCGATCCGGTGTTCAGCGCCCTGCTCGACGACGCCGATCCCGACGGCCAGGACGCCAAGGGCCTGTGGGACGTCCAGGTCGATCGCCGGGCCGAGGTCCGCCAGGGCTATATCCGCAACACCCCGATCCTGCGCACCGAGATCGCCGACCTGGACGGGGCGCGGATCGAGATCATCGACTTCGCCCCGCGCTACGAGCAGTTCGGCCGCATCTTCCGCCCGACCGCCTTCATCCGCCTGATCCGGCCGCTGGTGGGCGTGGCCCGCATCACCCTGCGCCTGCGGCCCACGGCGAGCTGGGGCGCCAAGGTCGCCGAGCACACCCGTGGCTCGCACCACATCCGCTACCTGTGCTCGGACATGACGATGCGGCTGACCACCGACGCGCCGGTCTCACACATCCTGGAAGAGCGCACGTTCCGCCTGGAAAAGCCGATCGCCATGTTCCTGGGCGCCGACGAAGGCTTCGAGGCCCCGGTGGGCCCCACCTGCGAGCGCATGCTGCGCGAGACCGAGAGCTACTGGAAACACTGGGTCCGCGGCCTGGCCGTGCCGCTGGAATGGCAGACGGCGGTGATCCGCGCGGCCATCACCCTGAAGCTCTGCCAGCACGAGGAGACCGGCGCCATCGTCGCGGCGCTCACTACCTCGATCCCCGAACACGCCGACAGCGGCCGCAACTGGGACTACCGCTACTGCTGGCTGCGCGACGCCTATTACGTGGTCCAGGCCCTGAACCGGCTGGGCGCGGTCGACGTGCTGGAGAACTATCTCGGCTATCTGCGCAACATCGTCGATCGCGCCGAGGGCGGTCACATCCAGCCGCTGTTCGGCGTCGGCTTCGAGGAGGTGCTGACCGAGCGCTTCGCCCCCGACCTGCCCGGCTATCGCGGCATGGGACCGGTGCGGGTGGGCAACCAGGCCTTCGAGCACATCCAGAACGACGTCTACGGCCAGATCGTGCTGTCGACGGTGCAGGCCTTCTTCGACGAGCGGCTCCTGCGTCCCGCCACGGTCGACGACTTCGAGGCGCTGGAACCGGTCGGCGAGCAGGCTTTCCGCCTGCACGACCAGCCCGACGCCAGCCTCTGGGAGTTCCGGGGCCGCGCCAACGTCCACACCTATTCCTCGGCCATGTGCTGGGCGGCCTGCGATCGCCTGGGCAACGCCGCCGAGAAGCTGGGCCTGACCGAGAAGGCCGCCTTCTGGAACGGCCGCGCCGCGCACGTGCGCAAGGTGATCGAGGATCGCGCCTGGAACGCCGAGCTGGGCCGCTTCGCCGCCACCTTCGAGGGCGACGAACTGGACGCCTCCTTGCTGCAGCTGGTCGACCTGCGCTTCCACAAGGCCGAGGACCCGCGCAACGTCGCCACCCTGAAAGCAGTGGAGGAAGGGCTGCGGCGCGGGGCCTATCTGCTGCGCTACGCCATCCCCGACGACTTCGGCTCGCCCCAGACGGCGTTCAACATCTGCACCTTCTGGCTGATCGAGGCGCTGCACCTGCAGGGCCGCTCTAACGAGGCGCGGGAGCTGTTCGAGGACATGCTGAGCCGTCGCACCGGCGCGGGCCTGCTGTCGGAGGACATCGGCTTCGCGGACGGCGAGCTCTGGGGGAACTACCCGCAGACCTATTCGCTGGTCGGGCTGATCAACTGCGCGGTGCTGCTGAGCCGGCCTTGGACATCCGTTCGTTAGGCGATCGCAAGGCCGGGATGTTGCAGGCTCAGCAAACATTGAAATCCATACGCCATATCCCGCAGCCATTGGCGATGCTGGGACATCGAGACTTCGGAGTGACTTTTGACGAGTCGTAAGCTGGCCCTGGTCGGTCTCCTGGGATGCGTCGCCGCCGGCGGCGCCCAGGCTCAAGACGCCAAGCCCCCCGCCCCTTCCTCGCAAGCCACCCCCGCCGCGCCGGTCCCGCAGCGCGCTCCACAAGCCGCTCAAAAGCCGGCGACGCCCGAGGATCCTGAAACCGAGGTCGAGGCCATCACCATCACCGCCAGCGGCAAGCCGTTCGGCGCGGTGCTGGGCGATATCCCGCCGGAGGAGACCTTCACCGCCGCCGACGTGCGGTCCTTCGGCGTCTCGTCGATGGAGGATCTGCTGACCGAGTTGACGCCGCAGACCACCAGCGGTCTTGGCGGCGCTCCCGTCGTGCTGCTGAACGGCCGGCGCATTTCGGGGCCGGGCGAAATGCGCGACATCCCGACCGAGGCCATCCAGCGGGTCGAGATCCTGCCCGAGGAAGTGGCGCTCAAGTACGGCTACACCGCCGACCAGAAGGTCGTGAACATCGTGCTGCGCCAGCGCTTCCGCGCCTCGACGGTCGACGCCACGGTCGGCGGCTCGACCGAGGGCGGCCAGACGAGCGAGCAGCTGAACTGGAGCCAGCTGCGGCTGAACCGCGAGGGTCGGACGAACCTCGCCATCAAGATCCAGAACAGCGACCAGCTGCTGGAGAGCGATCGGGATCTGGTCAGCCGCGGCACTAGCGGGCTCTACGACTTCACCGGCAACATCGCCTCGGTCGACGGCGGCCCGCTGACGAGCCTCAGCGCCCTGGCCGGAACGCCGGTGACGGTCGTCGGCGTCCCCGCCTCCGCCGCGAGCGGCGCTCAAGCCCTCGCCGCCTTCCTGCCGGGCGCGAACCGCGCCAACGCCAGCGACATCACCGACGACCGCACCCTGCTGCCGCGCAGCCGGCAACTGTCGATCAACAGCGTCACCAACCGCACCATCCTCGACAATGTCTCGGCCACGCTGAACCTGGGTCTGACCGCGTCGCAGAGCGACTCCCTGCAGGGTCCGGCCCGCGCACGCCTGGTGATCCCCGCCGCCGATCCGTTCTCGCCCTTCGGCCAGGACGTGGCGCTGTATCGCTATCTCGGCGACCAGGACGCCCTGGGCCAGACGAACCGCAACCTCTCGGGCCACGCCGGCTTCACCCTGAATCGCGACACCGAGGACCTGCGGCTGTCGCTGACCGGCAACTACGACCACGCGATCAGCAAGACCGAGACCGACCGCGGCGTCGACGTCACGGCGGTGCAGACGCGACTGACCGCGCTGGATCCCACGCTCAATCCGTTCGCGCCGCTGACAGGCCTCTCCGTCAACACCGACCGCGCCCGCTCGACCACCGACAGCGGCGACCTGCAGTTCGTCGCCAACGGCGCCTTGGCCAAACTCCGCGCGGGCGACCTGTCGACCACGCTGAAGCTCGGCGTCACCGGCTCGCGCCTGACCGCCACCTCGCGCCGCTCGGGCGTCGAGAGCGACAGCGAGCTGTCGCGCGGCGACGCCAACGCCCAGGTCAGCTTCGACCTGCCGCTGGCCAGCCGCCGCAAGGGGGTGCGCGCCGGGATCGGCGATCTCTCGACCAACCTGAACCTCGCCATTCGTTCAGTCTCGGACTTCGGCAGCCTGACCACGATCGGCGGCGGCGTGAACTGGTCGCCGATCAAGCCGGTCAGCTTCATCGTCTCGGCGACCCGCCAGGAGAACGCCCCCAGCATCAGCCAGCTGGGCAATCCGCTGATCACCACGCCCAACGCCCAGGTCTTCGACTATGTGCGCGGCCAGAGCGTCGACGTCACCCGGATCAGCGGCGGCAACGCCGACCTGAGGGCCGAGACCCGCAACGTCCTGCGCCTGGGCGCGACCTGGAAGCCCGAGCAGGTGCAGGGCCTGTCCCTGACCGCCAACTACAGCCGCGTGCGCATCGACAACCCGGTCGCCAGCTTCCCCGCCGCCACGGCGGCGGTTGAGGCGGCCTTCCCCGACCGGTTCACGCGCGACGCCAACGGCGTTCTGACCCGTATCGACACCCGCCCGGTGAACTTCGCCAAGCGCGAGAGCGAGCAGTTCCGCTGGGGCTTCAACTTCTCGCGCCAGATCGGCAAGACGCCGCCGCCCCAGCCTGGCGACTTCCGTCCCCGCTTCGGCGGCGCACAAGGCGAGCGGCCTAGCGCGGACCCCACGGATCGTCCGCAAACGCCGCCCAGCGATACGCCGTCCGATCCCAACGCCCAACAGCAGCAGGCTCAGGCGCCTGCGGTCGGCGACACCGTCCCGCGCACCGGCTTTGACGGCGGCGGACGCGGCGACGGTGCGCGCGGTCCTGGCGGCGGTTTTGGCGGCGGCGGCTTCGGTGGTCGTGGCGGCGGCAATCCACGCGCCACCCGCCTGCAGCTGGCGCTGTTCCATACCGTCCACCTGAAGGAGCGCGTGACGATCGCCGACGGGATTCCGGTCCTCGACCTCCTGAACGGCGACGTGATCGGTTCGGGCGGCGGCCAGGCGCGCAACGAGGTCGAGGCCCAGGCGGGGATCACCCGCTATGGCCTGGGCGCGCGGCTCTCGGCCAACTGGAAGAGCGGCACGCACGTCGACAGCGGCGTCGGCGGCGCCACGACGGACCTCGACTTCTCCAGCCTGGCGACCGTCAACCTGCGCCTATTCGCCAATCTCAGCGTCCGCCGCGACCTGGTTCAGAAGTATCCGATCCTGCGCGGCACGCGGCTGACCTTGGCGGTCAACAACCTGTTCGACGAGAAGCAGACCGTCCGCGACGCCACTGGCGTCATCCCCGTGACCTATCAGCCTGACTATCTGGATCCGCGGGGACGGGTCGTGCAGTTCAGCGTGCGGAAGTTACTGTTCTAACTCTTCCACCGACTTCCCCGGCGAATGCCGGGGCCCAGATCCAGCCTGAACGTCTAGGGAATGAAGCGCCACCGCTCGGCGCCTTCAAGTTCAGCTGAGTGGGTTCGATCTGGGTCCCGGCATTCGCCGGGAAGATCGGGTGATTTGCCGCCGAGCCGGAAACGCCCTCACATCCTCCGCACAAACCCGTGACCTTCAGCGTGAACGGGGGATCGAACCGGGCCTTACGGCGTTCTTGGCGCATGTTGCTTACAGATGAGGGGGTTCTCGTCATGACCGCGGCTACGCCGGTCGTGCGGGCGGAGTCCGTGGATCTCTCGCCCCCGCCGCTCAATCTCGCCCGCCGTACGGCGCTGTTTCTGGATCTCGACGGCACCCTGGCGCCGATCATGCCGCGTCCCGATGACGTGGGTCCCGACGCGCGCCGCGCCCGGGTGATCGCGCGCCTGCGCGACCGCTTCGAAGATCGCGTCGCCGTGGTCAGCGGCCGCTCTCTGCCGGACCTCGACCACATCCTGGGCGGCGGCGTGGCCGCGATCGGCGCGATCCATGGCCTGGTGCGTCGCACCGCCGGCGGCGCCGTCGTGGACCTGAAGCCGCATCCGGGCTTGGAGGACGCCCGCCGGATTCTCGGCGAACTCGCCGACTGCGAGCGCGGCCTGCTGTTCGAGGACAAGAGCCTCAGCGTCGCCCTGCACTATCGCAACGCCCCCGCCTGCGCCGAGGCGGTGATCGAGGCGGCTGAACGCCTGTCGCAGGCCACCGGCCTCGTCCTGCAGCTGGGCGACATGGTCGCGGAGCTGCGTACGCCGGGCGCCGACAAGGGTTCGGCGGTCGCCGCTTTCCTGAGCGAGGCGCCGTTCGTCGGCGCGACCCCGATCTTCGTCGGCGACGATCTCACCGACGAGGACGGCTTCGCCGCCGCGCGTCGCCAGGGAGGCTTCGGCGTGCTGGCCGGCCCGCCGCGACCCACCGAGGCGCATTACCACCTGAATGGCCCAGGCGAGGTCCTCGACTGGCTGGAACGTCTTACGGAAACGGCGGAGGTCCATGCATGAGCCGCCTGATCGTCGTCTCGAACCGCGTCAATCCGCCGAACCCCGCAGAGGGCGGCGAAGGCAGCGTCGGCGGCCTGGCCATGGCCCTGGCCGCGGCCCTGCGCGAATATTCCGGCATCTGGTTCGGCTGGAGCGGCAAGACCATTCCGGAGTTCACCGGCCAGCTGAACATGCAGCGGATCGAGGGCGTCACGGTCGCCACCGTCGATCTCGAGGAGACCGACTACCAGGAGTACTACAACGGCTACGCCAACAAGACGCTATGGCCCCTGTTCCACTACCGCGTCGACCTGACGGCCTATGACCGGTCGTTCGGCGAGGGCTATGATCGCGTCAACCGCCGCTTCGCCGAGACCCTGGCCCCGCTGATCGAGCCGGACGACATCGTCTGGGTCCACGACTATCACCTGATCCCAGTGGCCCGAGAGCTGCGGCGGATGGGGATCACCAACCGCATCGGCTTCTTCCTGCACATCCCCTGGCCGGCGCATCAGCTGGTCGTCACCCTGCCCCGCCACCGTCAGCTGGTGGAGGCTTTGTTCGACTACGATCTGATCGGCTTCCAGACCGAGGAGTCCCTGCAGGCTTTCGAGGGGTACGTGTTCTCGGAAGTGCAAGGTTCGAAGAACGCCCGGGGCGAGCTGGTCGCGTTCGGCCGGCGCACCTGCGCCGCCGCCTTCCCGATCGGCGTCGACGCTCAGGACTTCGCGGAGATCGTCAAGAGCGAGAACGCCCGGAAGACCTACGATCGGATGATGGCCCACAGCGTCTTTCGCAAGATGATCGTGGGCGTCGACCGCCTGGACTATTCCAAGGGGCTCGAAGAGCGGCTGGTCGGCTACGAGCGGTTCCTGCACGACCATCCCGAGATGCGGCGCGAGGTGATGCTGCTGCAGATCGCTCCGATCTCGCGCGACCAGGTCGAGGCCTATCAGGACCTGCGCGGCCGGCTAGACGGGCTGATCGGCCGCATCAACGGCGCCTATGCCGAGATGGACTTCACGCCGATCCGCTATGTGAACCGCTCCTACCGGCGCGACGAGCTGGCCGGCGTCTATCGCGCGGCCAAGGCGGCCCTGGTCACGCCGCTGCGCGACGGCATGAACCTGGTCGCCAAGGAATATGTCGCGGCCCAGGATCCGGATGATCCCGGCGTGCTGATCCTGTCGCGTTTCGCCGGCGCGGCGCGGCAGATGAAGGACGCGCTGATCATCAATCCGAACAGCCCGGAAGAGATCTCAGACGCGCTCGAGCGGGCGTTGTCGATGAGCCTGGACGAGCGCAAGCGTCGCTGGACGGCCCTGTTCGAAAACGTGCGTCGCGAGGACGTCACCGCCTGGCGCGACAACTTCGTGGCCGCGCTCCGCGCGCGTGGGGGGCCAGACGATGAGGGCGACGAAGTTCCAGAGCCGCCGGTGCGCACGCTGGACGTGGCGGCCAAGGCGCTGAGAGCGCAAGGCCCCGAGGCGACGGCGATGCGCGCCTAGGTGTCTCTTAGGGTGGCGCCGCGGAAAGCGCGCGGCGTCATCCCGACACCCGCCTTAAAGGCCCGGTTGAACGGTCCGATCGAGCCGAAGCCGCAGTCCAGGGCGATCAGCAGGATCGGCCGACTGCGAAGGGCCGGATCGGCCAGCATCTGCCGGGCGCGCGCGATCCGGTGGGTGTTGACCATCTGGTTGAAGTTGCCAAAGCCCAGCGACGCGGTGATGCAGCGCGTGACCTTGTACTCCGGCTCGCCCAGCCGGCGCGCCAGATCGGCGACCTTCAGATTGGGCGAGGCGTGGATCTTCTCCTCGCGCAGCAGCCATGTGATGCGGCGGGCCAGGTCGGCGTCCTCGGCGCCCTGGCTCGTGCGCGCCGCCCGCCGCCCGCCAGGCGCGGCCAGAGGATGGCGGGCGCGGAACCACGTCGCCGCGCCGCAGAGCAACAGCGCCAGCGACGCACAGGTCGTCTTGACCAGTTCGGCGAGCTCGCGATCGGCTGCCCCCGCGCCGGGTTGATTGACGGCCAGAACCGAACTGCCCATCAACGCGCCGTAGAGAGCGACATAGGCGATACGAAACCGCTTCTCGGGGCTCGACAGGTCGCGACGGTAGCCGCTGAAGGGTTCGACGAAGGTCAGCATCAGGACCGTCGAGCTGACGAGGACGTGCGTGTTCTGGACTATCCGCGGGATCGGCGCCGCCAGCCCATCGCCTAGGACCATCACGACGCCCGTCAGGAAGACGACTAGGACGACGATCCGCGACCAGCGGGCGTCACGCGGAGCCGGATCGAAAACCGCGCGTGTGAACAGCCAGGAGAACCCGCATCCGGCCACGCCGCCGATGGCCAGCGGCGTCGCCCAGACGCCCGCGCGCGCGCCAAGCAGCTGGCTCAGGATGAAGCAGGCGAGCGAGCCGGTGGTCAGGGCCCAGTGGACGCGCAGCCGTCCGGGCGGCTTCGGCGCGATGTCGGCGGCGGTGTCCGCGGTCAATGAGGTGAGCGTCAGGTCCATGCGCCATTTAGCCGGTTCGCTTCGCATCATCGACGCAGTTTGCCCGACCGTTGTCCAGCGCATCGGCCTGGGAATCTTTGGCCGATTTCCAAATCGGCGAGACGGCTGACCGCCCGTCGCCTCATCGGCCTTTCGACGACCGGCGCGTCGCCGGCCGCCGAAGGAGGTCACATGTCGAGCACCGAAGTTTCAGCGCGCGAGAGAGGCGTGGACGCGGCGGGCGTCCTGGGTTGGACGGCCCGGCTCTGGTTCGTCGTCGCGGCGCTGGGCCAAGCCGCGTTCATCTATTTCATCATCGCGTTCTACGGGACCCGCACGGTGTCCGGACACTTCGCCGCCTGGAACGACAAGCCGCTGATCACCGGCTATGTGGAAGGCGACGCCGCCGGCAACGCGATGTTCGCCGCCCACGTCCTGCTGGCCGCGATCGTGACGCTGGCGGGTCTGGCCCAGCTGGTCCCGGCGCTGCGGCGCGCGGCCCCCGCCCTGCACCGCTGGAGCGGCCGGGTTTTCCTGGCGACCGCCTGCGTCACGGCCGTAAGCGGCTTGTGGATGACGCTGGCGCGCGGGTCCTATTTGTCCCTCGTCTCCGCCGTCGCGATCGGGCTGGACGCCGTCCTTATCCTGGTGTTCGCCGGCCTGGCTTGGCGCGAGGCGCTGGTCCGGCGTTTCGAGCGGCATCGACGCTGGGCCATGCGAACCTTCATGGCGGTCAGCGGCGTGTGGTTCCTGCGTGTCGGCTTGATGGGCTGGATCGTGCTGAACGGCCGTCCCGTCGGCATGACCAGCAAGATGACCGGCCCCGCCGACGTCGTCCTGGCCTTCGGCAGCTACCTGATCCCCCTGGCGATCCTGGAGCTCTACTTCGCCGCCGAACGCAGCGCCAAACCAGCGCCGAAGCTGGCCGCCGCGGGGGTGATCCTCGTCTCGACGGCCTATGTGGCCGCCGGCGTGTTCGGCGCGGTCGCGATGATGTGGGGGCCGTATCTATAGAGGCTTACGGCTTGGCCTCTTCCAGGCCGTCGATCAGCTTCTTCAGGCGCTCGACCTCTTCGGCCTTCAGCGGACGATGCTGGGCGAAGTGGCTGATCAGCGGGGCCAGCTGGCCGTCGAACAGGCGGTCCAGCAGGCCCTGGCTTTCGGCCTGGACATAGGCGCTGCGGTCGACCAGCGGCCGATAGCCGTGGCGGCCCTCGGCGCGCTCGGACTTGATCGCCTTCTTCTTCAGCAGGCGATTGATCAGCGTCTTGACGGTGGCTTCGCCCCAGTTCTGGGCGCCGCCGACCTCAGCGACCAGCTCGTCGGCCGACAGGGGCGCGCGGCGCCAGAGCGCTTCCATGACATGAGCTTCGGCGGCGGTGATGTGCATGGCGCTTACGTCCGTAATTCTCGGCGACGCTATACGCGCTGTCGCTGGTGTCAAGCCGCGGGAAACCCGTACAATCGCGCCGCGACGGGCTTACCCCCTCATTGTCAATGACACCGGTTTCCACTAGAGACTCGGGCAAACCCGCCAAGCCGGGCTTGAGCCGAATTCTAGGGAGGATCCGCGGCGTGACCGTTTCTGAGGCCCAAAGCGAGGCGTTCGCCCCCGCGGCTATCGCTCCCCAGTTCGTCAAGGCCCGCCAGAACGGCGTTTCGGTCCCCGGCTATCCGGGCGACGTGATTCCCCCGACCATGGCCGACGGCTACGCGGTCCAGGACATCGCCATCGATCTGTGGCCCGACGAGCTGGTCGGCTGGAAGGTGGGCCTGGTGCCGCCGCAGCATCGCGAGCGTCTGGGCGCGGAGCGCCTGGCCGGCTGCATCTTCAAGTCCAAGGTTCAAGAGGCCCGCACCGACGGCCAGCCGAACACGTTCCGCGCCATAGAGGGCGGCTTCTGCGCCGTCGAGGCCGAGTTCATCATCCGACTTGGCAAGGACGCCCCGGCCGACAAGATCCAGTGGACCGCTGAGGAGGCCGCCGACTACGTGGGCGAGCTGCTGGTCGGCGTCGAGATCGCCGGCAGTCCGCTGAAGACCATCAACGCCCTGGGCCCCACGGTCGTGGCCTCGGATTTCGGCAATAACGATGGTCAGATCATTGGTCAGGCCATTTCCAACTGGCGCGACATCGCCTGGGAGGATATGCCGGTCGAGACCCTCATCAACGGCAAGTCGGTGGGCAAGGCCACCGCGGCGACCATTCCGGGCTCGCCGCTGGCGGCCCTGGCCTTCCTGCTGGGCGCGGTCGCCGCGCGCGGCAAGCCGTTGAAGAAAGGCATGATCGTCACGACCGGCGCGACCACGGGCATTCACGACGTGGTGGCGGGCGATGTGGCCCACGTCGATTTCGGCCCGTTCGGAACCGTGGACTGCATCGCCGTCCCGGCGAAATAAGAAAACTCTAGGGAAGGAAGGCCAAGGTCCATGGACGTTTCGAAGGCGCCCGAGCCATCCGAGAAGATCGGACGCTATCGCTGGATCGTCGTCAGCCTGCTGTTCGCGGCGATGGTGATCAACTATGTCGATCGCCAGACGATCGGCCTTCTGAAGGCGGACCTCTCCAAGGAGTTCGGCTGGGACGAGACCCACTACGCCGACCTCGTCTTCTACTTCCAGCTGGCCTACGCCGTCGCCTATCTGGCGTGGGGCAAGATCATGGACAAGATCGGGGCCCGCTGGGGCTTCGGCATCGCCTTCCTGATCTGGCAGGTCGCCCACATCGCCCACGCCGGCGCCAGCCACATCACCGGCTTCATCGCCGCGCGCATGGGTCTGGGCATCGGCGAGGCCGGCGGCTTCCCGGGCGGCATCAAGGCCGTGGCCGAGTGGTTCCCCAAGAAGGAGCGCGCCTTCGCCACGGGCCTGTTCAACGCCGGCACCAATATCGGCGCCATCGTCACCCCGTTGGTCGTTCCGGGCATCGTCCTGGCCTTCGGCTGGCAGATGGCCTTCATCGTCACCGGCGTCGCCGGCCTGGTCTGGCTGCCGATCTGGCTGATCGTCTATCGCCGCCCCCGCGAGGCCAAGGGTCTGTCGGCGACCGAACTGGCCCACATCGAGCAGGATCCGGCCGACCCGGTCGAGAAGATCGGCTGGACCAAGCTGCTGACCAAGCGCGAGACCTGGGCCTACGCCCTGGGCAAGTTCCTGATCGACCCGATCTGGTGGATGTTCCTGTTCTGGCTGCCGGACTTCCTGGGCAAGCGCTACGGCCTTGACCTGAAGACCTTCGGCCCGCCGCTGATCGCCATCTACCTGCTGTCGGACGTCGGCAGCGTGGCCGGCGGCTGGATGTCCTCGACCCTGATGAAAAACGGCGCCAGCATCAACAAGGCGCGCAAGCTGACCATGCTGGTCTGCGCCCTGCTGGCCGTGCCGGTGATCTTCGCCTCGTACGCCAGCTCGGTCTGGCTGGCGGTGCTGATCATCGGCGTCGCCACCGCGGCCCACCAGGGCTTCTCGGCCAACCTCTACACCCTGCCCTCGGACGTCTTCCCGCGCGGCGCGGTGGGTTCGGTCGTCGGCATCGGCGGCATGCTGGGCGCGTTCGGCGGCATGGTGTTCTCCAAGTACATCGGCAATGTGCTGGACAGCATCGGCACCTACGCCCCGATCTTCCTGGTGGCCGGCAGCGCCTATCTGATCGCCCTGCTGGTGGTCCACCTGCTGACGCCCAAAATGGAGCCGGTGAAGATCTAGCCGCTTGGCTTCACGCGATCGCGATCCGGGCCGGGGAGCAATCCCCGGCCCTTTTCGTTTACAGCTACGCCATGCCTCACTCGCGCATCCTCAACGTCGCCCTAGTCGGATACGGCTATGTCGGCAGGACCTTCCACGCCCCGCTGATCGCCGCGACGCCGGGCCTGGCCCTGGCGACCGTGGTGTCCAGCGACCCGGCCAAGGTCGCCGCCGATCACCCGGACGTCCGCGTCGTCGACGAGTTGGACGCCGCCCTCGCCGATCCCGCGATCGAGTTGGTGGTCATCGCCACGCCCAACGCCCTCCACGCGCCGCAGGCGATCGCCGCGCTGGAGGCCGGCAAGCACGTCGTGGTCGACAAGCCCTTCGCCCTGAGCGCCGCCGAAGCCCGCGCCATGGCCAACGCCGCCGAGCGCGCTGGAGCCCTGCTGACCGTATTTCACAATCGGCGCTGGGACAGCGATTTCCTCACTCTGCAGCGCTTGATCGCCGAGGGCGTCCTGGGCCAGGTCGTCCAGTACGAGAGCCACTTCGACCGCTTCCGGCCCGTCGTCCGCGACCGCTGGCGCGAACGAGCGGGTCCGGGCGCCGGCGCCTGGATGGACCTGGGGCCGCACCTACTGGACCAGGCGCTCGTGCTGTTCGGCGAGCCGCTGGCGATCTCCGCCGACATCGACGTTCAGCGCCCCGGCGCAGGCGCCGACGACTATTTCCATGTGGTCCTGCGCTACCCAACCCTACGCGCGATCCTGCACGGCAGCCTGCTGACCGCCGCCAGCGACCTGCGCCTCGCCGTCCACGGAACCTCCGGCAGCTTCGTCAAGCACGGCCTCGATCCGCAGGAGGCCCAGCTGAAGGCCGGCATGATCCCGGGCGCGCCAAGCTATGGCCGCGACAGCCGCCACGGCGTGCTGACCACGGTGGAGAACGACGTCCAGGTCCACGCCGACGTCAGCCCGGAACCCGCCGACTACCGCGCCTTCTACGCCGGCGTCCGCGAGGCTATCGTGACGGGGGCCCCCTCGCCGGTTCCGGTGGGGGAGGCCTTGCGGGTGATGGACCTGCTGGAGCTGGCGCGGAAGGCCAGCGATGAGCGGCGGGAACTTGCTCTATAGGATCACCCGTTAAATCCGCCTTCCTGGGCCTTGTGCCCAGGACCCATGGCGCCGCTAGGCTTGGCGTATGCGGATAGAGTGGCGTCAAAGTGGGCGCGCGCTCATCGGAGGCCAAGCGAGTTGACGCATGGGTCCTGGGCACAAGGCCCAGGAAGGCGAAAGATAAAGGGCTAGATCAGGCTGTCGTAGAGATCATCCCAGTACGGATTTTCCCGCTCGATCAGGTTGATCTTCCACTGTCTGGGCCACCGCTTGAGGCTGCGCTCGCGCTGGAAGGCGCTTACCATGTCGTCATGAGGCTCGTACCAGACCAGACGCTTCAGCCCATACTTCTTGGTGAACCCCGGTACCAGGCCTTCGCGGTGCTGCCAGATCCGGCGATTGAGATAGCCCGTCGCCCCAATGTAGAGCGTGCCCAGCCGCTGGCTGGTCATGATGTAGACCGCGACGTAGCGCTCTTCTCGCATGACCGCAGTAGATCGTAAGAACAAACAAAGAACAACATCCACGCGAACGAGGCGGGCGATCTAGCCCCCGCCCCGGAAACCGTCCTAAGCTCGCCCCATGCGCAAAACCCTGCTCACCGCCTCCGCCGCCCTTGCCGCCGCGCTCGTCGCCTGCGGCCCCGCGCCAGCTCAGCCCGGCCAAGCCGGCGCGCCCGTCGAGACCCGCCCCGCCAACGCGCCCGAGCAGAAGCCGGCCTTCGCCAACCAGACCCGCGCGCCGGGCCTGATCTCCAACACCGTCGGCCAGTACCAGACGCTGGCCAGCGGTCTCGACCACCCGTGGGGCATGGCCTTCCTGCCCTCGGGCGAGATCCTGGTCACCGAGCGCGCCGGCCGCCTGCGCGTGCTCTCCAAGGACGGCAAGCTCTCGCCCGCCGTCGCCGGCCTGCCGGCCGTGTTCGCGTCCGGTCAGGGCGGTCTGCTGGACGTGACGCTGGACCCTGCCTACGCGACCAACGGCCTGATCTACTGGAGCTACGCCGAGGCTGACGGCGGCGTGAACGGCACGGCCGTGGCGCGTGGCAAGCTGGTGCTGGGCGCCGCGCCGAAGCTCGAGAACGTCCAGGTCATCTGGCGCCAGGCCCCGAAGATGGACAGCGCCCTGCACTTCGGCGGCCGCTTGGTCTTCGCCCGCGACGGCAAGCTCTTCATCACCACCGGCGAGCGCTCGATCCTGCCCGGCCGCGTCCAGGCCCAGCACCTGGACGCCACCCTGGGCAAGGTCATCCGCATCAACGCCGATGGCTCGATCCCCGCCGACAATCCGTTCGTGAAGACGGCCGGCGCCAAGCCCGACATCTGGTCGCTAGGCCACCGCAACATCCAGGCCGCGGCTCTCGATCCCAGCGGCAAGCTTTGGACGATCGAGCATGGCGCGCGCGGCGGCGACGAACTGAACCATCCAGAGCCCGGCAAGAACTACGGCTGGCCCGTCGTCACCTATGGCGAGGAATATTCCGGCAAGCCCATCCCGGACAGCGTCACCCAGAAGGACGGCTTCGAGCAGCCCGTCTACTACTGGGATCCGGTGATCGCCCCCTCGGGCATGGCCTTCTATGAGGCCAGCCTGTTCCCGGCGCTGAAGGGCAGCCTGCTGATCGGCTCGCTGCGCGAACAGCATGTCGATCGGCTGGTGCTGAAGGACGGCAAGGTCGTCGGCGAAGAGCGCTTGTTCACCGACATCGGCGGCCGCGTCCGCGACGTGAAGGTCGACCCCGACGGCGCGATCTACGTCGTGACCGACGACGACAACGGCAAGGTGATCCGGATCACGCCGAAGGGGTGACGCGAGGCCTCACCCCATCGGCTTGTCCAGCGACGGCGGCGGCTGGCTGAACCAGCGCGGCCCCTGCGCCGTCAGATAGATGCAGTCTTCGAGGCGGACGCCGAACTCGCCGGGGATGTAGATGCCCGGCTCGTCCGAGAAGCACATGCCCGGCGCCAACTTGGTGGTCTCCGACATCACGAAGTTGACCGGCTCGTGGCCGTCCATGCCGATGCCGTGGCCGGTCCGGTGCGACAGGCCCGGCAGCTTGTAGCGCGGGCCCCAGCCCAGGCTCTCGTAGTAGGCCCGGACGGCGCGATCGACCGACCCGGCCTCGACGCCGATCTGGGCGGCCTCGAAGGCCACCTGCTGGCCGCGCTGGACGTCGGTCCACACCTTGCGCTGGCGGGCGGTGGGCTCGCCGAACACGAAGGTGCGCGAAATGTCGGACTCATAGCCGCCGACATTGCAGCCGCAGTCCATCAGCACGACCTGCCCCTCGCTCAGGACCTGGGGCTGACGCGAGCCGTGCGGATAGGCGCTGGCCTCGCCGATCAGGATCAGATTGAAGCTGACCCGTCCGCCCAGCGCCGTGGTCCGCTCGGCCATCAGGGCGGCGATGTCGCGCGGAACCATGCCGGCCCGGACATTGGCGTGAGTATGGCGAAGGGCCGCGACGGTGATGTCCGACGCGACCTGCATCAGGGCGATCTCGGCCGGCGTCTTGATCATCCGGCAGCCGCGGAACACCGCCGCGCCGGGAACGATCTTGGCGTTCGGCAAGGCGCCGGCCAGCCCCTGGACGATGAAATCCCGGATCGTCTCCTCGACGCCGATCTTGCCCGAGGCCAGCTTGCGGTCGGCCAGCAGGCCGGCGGCGATCGCGTAGGGGCTTTCGTCCTCTTCCCAGGTGCGGACCTCGGCCGGAACCGACAGGCTCTGGCGGATCGAGCCTTCCTCGAATTTCGGCATCACCATGCCGACCTGCCCCTCGCGCGGGAGGATCGCCAGGGTCGGCCGTTCGCTGCGGCTCCATTGGGCGCCCGTGAAATAGTCCATCGACGAGCCGGCCTCGGTGATCACGGCCGAAAGACCCAGCTGCGCCATCAGCGCCTGGGCGCGCACGAGCCGGGCCTGGCGCTCGGCGGGGCCGATCAGGGCGAGGCCGTCGGTCAGCTTCTTCACGCCCGCGTCCCGAGCCCAAGCGGGGCCGCCGACGGCAACCGCGCTCGCCGCCGCGCCGGCCAGAAAGCCGCGCCGACCCAGTTTATCCAGAACGCCCATAACGCTTCCCCCCGAAACTCACGAGCCGGCGACGCCGCAGACTCAAGCCTCGAACTTGTCGGCCATCGGCCGGGACACTGACAAGCCTGGCCGCGTATCCAATCGCCCGATGGGCGCGACTGCTCGCTCGACGCGCGTCGAAAGCCCCTCCCCCGTTCGCGAACTCTGGTATCTATCCCGCATGAAGCGCGGACGGAGCATCCTGATCGTGGGCGGCGGGACGGCCGGGTGGCTGACGGCCGCCTATCTGGCCAGGGCCCTGCGGATCTCCGAGCAGGCGCACCTGTCGATCACCGTGCTGGAGTCGCCCGAGATCGGCGCCATCGGCGTCGGCGAAGCCACTTTCCCCACGATCCGCAACACCCTGCAGTTCCTGGGCATCGACGAGGCGCGGTTCATTCGTCAGACCTCGGCGACCTTCAAGCAGGGCATCCGCTTTGTCGACTGGGGCGACGCGCCCAGCGAAGGCCGCCGTCACAGCTTCTTCCACCCGTTCGAGGCGCCGTTCTCGACCGACGGGGTCAGCCTCGCGCCCTACTGGCTGCTGCAGGACCAGGCCTCGCGCGCGCCGTTCGCCGAGGCCGTGACCATCCAGGCCCGCGTCGCCGACGCGGCCCGCGCGCCCAAGCGCCCGCACGAGAGTGATTTTTCGGGCCCGCTGAACTACGCCTACCACTTCGACGCCGCCAAGCTGGCCGAGGTGCTGGCCGAGCGCGCCCGGGAGCTGGGCGTGCGCCACCTGCAGGGCCATGTCGGCGAGACCGTGCTGGACGAGACCGGCGCCATCGCCCGCATCGTCTCGCCCGAGCACGGCGGCCTGACCGCCGACCTCTATATCGACTGCAGCGGCTTCCGGGCCGAGCTGATCGGCAAGGCGCTGAGCGCGCCGTTCAAGTCTGCACGCCCGGTGCTGTTCGCCGATCGGGCCGTGGCCTGCCGCGCGCCCTACGCGCGTCCCGACGCGCCGATCCAGAGCTATACCGTCGCCACGGCCCACGAGGCCGGCTGGCTCTGGGACATCGGCCTGTCCGGCGCGCGCGGGGTGGGCTGTGTCTATTCCAGCGACCACATCGACGACGACCGGGCCGAGGCCATCCTGCGCGACTATGTCGGCGCCGAAGTCGAGACTCGCCGCATCGCCTTCGAGGCCGGCTATCGCGAGAAGCAGTGGATCGACAACTGCGTGGCCGTGGGCCTGTCGGCCGGCTTCCTGGAGCCGCTGGAGTCGACCGGCGTCGTGCTGATCGAGGCGGCCGTGGCGATGATCGCCGAGCTTTTCCCGCACACCGGGCCGGTCAGCGCCCCGGCTCGTCGCTTCAACGAGCTGATGGCCGCGCGCTACGAGAACATCATCGTCTTCCTGAAGCTGCACTACGCGCTCAGCCGCCGGCCCGAGCGGTTCTGGCGCGAGAACACCGACCCGGCGACCATTCCCGAGCGCCTTCAGGACCTTCTCGAACAATGGCGGCACCGGCCGCCGGCGCGGTTCGACTTCATCCTGGATCTCGAGACCTTCGCCTTCTTCAACTACCAGTACATCCTGTACGGCATGGGCTTCGAAACCGATCTGGCGGACGGCGCGGACGAGTTCCCGGACGCGGCCGGCGCAGCCAAGCTGTTCGCCAAGATCCGCGGCTTCGCCGATCGCGCGACCCAGGACCTGCCCAACCACCGCGACCTGATCGCCCAGATCAACCGCTTCGGCTTCGAAGAGCGCGTATTGGCTTAGCGGGGATCGCTTACGGCTCCGTCGGCGTTGTGGGGGACGACACACCCAAGCTTCGGAGCCCTCCCATGACCCACCGCCTTCTCCTTCCCCTGACGCTCGCCTTCGCCGTGGCGGGCCTGGCCGCCTGCGACAAGGAGGCCGGCCGCAAGCAGGAGACCGTCGGCAAGGTCGAGGCCGGCGCCGGCAAGATCGTCGGCGACAAGGACCTCAAGGCCGAAGGCAAGAAGGACCAGGTCGCCGGCAATGTGAAACAGGGCGAGCTGAAGGACGCCGTGAAGGAAGCGAAGAAGTAGCGTGGAGCCTTAGGCCCCCACGCCTTCCGGGACCGCGCCCAGCTCGCCGCTGGCGCGGGCCTTCTTGCCGTAGACGACCTCGAACAGCGGGCTCGCCATCACCGTGGTGACGATGGCCATCAGCACCAGCATCGAGAACAGGGTCGGGCCGATGATGCCCTTCTGCAGGCCGATGTTGATGATGATCAGCTCCATCAGGCCACGCGAGTTCATCAGGGCGCCGATGCCCATGGCCGTGGCGTGGTTCTCGCCGGTCAGGCGGGCGGCGGCGTAGCAGGCGCCCCACTTGGCCAGCACCGAGGCGACCAGGATCCCGAGCGCGATCAGCAGCAGCTCCAGCGAGTTGACCATGTCCATCCGGGTGTTCAGGCCCGAATAGGTGAAGAACATCGGCAGCAGCAGCACGACCGCGATCGGCTCGACCTTCTTCTTCAGCTCCTCGACGAACAGGCCGCGCGGCATGAAGACCCCCAGCAGGAAGCCGCCGAAGATGGCGTGGATACCGACGGCGTCCATCAGGAAGGCCGAGAGACAGAAGGCCATCAGGGTCAGGGCCATGACGGTCAGGCTCATCTCGCCGTCGCGCTCGACCATGCGGCCCAGCGGCGCGAGGATCCGCTTGCCGAACAGCGCCATGAAGACGACGTAGGTCAGGCCGCCGCCGATCGCCAGCACCGCCAAGCCCGGCCCGCCGCCGAACGTCGCCAGCACCAGGGCCAGCACGCACCACGAGACCGCGTCGTCGAAGGCGCCCGCCGTCAGCGACAGCGTGCCCAGCGAGGTCTTGGCCAGGCCGCGCTCGTTGATGATCCGGGCCAGCATCGGGAAGGCCGTCAGAGCGATGCAGGCGCCCATGAACAGGGTGGCGTTGGCCTGGCTGATGGTCGGGGCGAACAGTCCCGGGACCTTCAGCAGGAACGGCGTGATGATCGCGGCGATCACGAACGGCGCGGCGATGCCGGCGAACGAGACGCTCATCGCGCTCCTGGCCTTGGACTTGAAGTGCCCCGCCTGGAAGCTGGTGCCGACCATGAACATGTAGAGGCCGACGCCCAGCTGCGCCCCGACATAGAGGACGTTCTTGGTCTCCTTGGGGAACAGGGCCGCCTGGAAGTCCGGAAACAGCAGGCCCAGCAGCGACGGGCCCAGGATGACGCCGGCGATCATCTCGCCCACGACCTGCGGCTGGGCCAAGAGTTTCTTGCCCAGCCAACCGACGACGCGGCAGGCCAACAGGATCACCGCCAGCTGCAGGAAGAAGTGGATGGAAAAGTCGTTCGGGGCGTAGCTGTGCGGCGCGGCCGCCGTGGCCGGACCGTGCGGCGACAGGATCTCGGACGCTGTCTTCAGCGTGTCGGCAAGTAGGTCTGACACAGTTTAGGCCCCCTAATGGATCGTCTTGGCTTTGCGCCTTGTCGCCATGCCGACCAGAGAACCGCCGCCCGCGCAATCCCCGGATCGCGTTTTTGACGCGCGCGTCAGCAGATTGTTTTTGCTGGCGAATTTTCTGTTGCTGGAACAGCACTATGTAGTAACGTACCTACAGACAGCCCTGTCATTTCCAGCCTAGCGAGCGCGCGATGAAGGTCCTCACCAGCCGCGAGTTCAATCAGGACGTCAGCCAGGCCAAGCGCGCCGCCCGACTCGAGCCGGTGTTCGTCACCGACCGCGGCAAGCCCACCCACGTGCTGATGAGCATCGAGACCTATCGCCGGCTCAGCGGCCAGACCGAAACGATCGTCGACCTGCTGGCCATGCCGGCGCCCCTGCCCGCCCTGGACCTCAAAGCCGCCCGCGAAACCTGGGAGCGCTGATGCACCTCCTGGACACCGAGGTCGTCTACGCCTTGCGCGAGGCCAAGAGCGGCCGGGCCGACGCGGCGCTGACCGCCTGGGCGTCCGGCGCGGCGCGGGCCAGCCTGTTCGTCTCGGCCCTGACCCTGCTGGAACTGGAGACCGCGGTCGCCCGCGCCGAGCGCAAGGACAAGGCGCAGGGCGCGGCGCTGCGCGACTGGCTGGACAACCGGGTCGCCCGCGCCTTCGAGGGACGCATCCTGCCGATCGACGCCGCCGTGGTCCGCCGCCGCGCCAGCGTGCCGCTGACCGACGGCCGAGACGCCCTACTGGCCGCCACCGCGCTCGAACACGGCATGACCCTGGCGACCCGCGACGCGGCGGCCTTCGCCAAGATCCCACGCCTGAAGCTGTTCAATCCGTGGACCTACAAGCCGGAGGTCGTCGACGAGGACGAGGACTGGGGCCAGGCCGCCAAGGCCGGCGCCCAGTGGCTGCGCAACATCTTCGTGCGGGGGTGAGGCCTACTGGATTCCCGAGGTGTCGCCCGCCGCCGCCACGATCGCCGTGAACGGCGCCAGCGGCGCCTGGACCTGAACCGGCGGCGCGGCCGGCGCGGCGGCGACAAGAACCGGGACGGGCTCGGCGGCGACCATCGGCGGCTTCGGCGCGGCCTTGGCCGAGACGTAGACCGTGCGATTGCCCTGGCAGGTCCCGGCGTTCATCAGGCCCTTCAGATAGCCGCGCCGCACGAAGCCGGCCTTGATCGCCTCGCGCACCTGCTGATCGTGCCGCTCCGCGCCCGTCAGGCGACGGACCCAGCCCCGCATCGGGATCACGTCGGTAATGGTGCTGGCCACGACGCTGAGAACCGGCCGGGAGACGCTTTCGTCGTCATTGTCGTCCTTGGGGTCGTCGTAGTCGTCGCCGAGGACCGCGTCGAGCTGCTCGATCTCGGCCTTCAGCGGCGCGCAGCCCGTCTTGGGCGGCGCGTAGGGATCGACCACCGCCTTCTTCAGCAGGTCCGGAATCTCGGAGCGAACGACATTGATGTCGCGCAATGGCGCGACCACCGCCGAGCCCAGATTATCGGAATTGGCCTCGGCCGAGGTCTGGGGAACCTTGGCCTTTTGCTCTTTGCCCGCCAGCGCCGTGTCGGCCGCCCCCATCCCCACGCACAGCGCCAGCACGGCCGCGCCGCAGCGGCGCGCGACGCCGACGGAGGGCTTTTGAACTGGCGACGACATCCTCTTGACCTCGCAAGGTTGATCCACGCCGGTTCAACCCCGGAACGGCCTCGCTCGTTCCGTCGCGCGCGCCTTCGTGATCCTAGATCCGGGGCAGCCCGTCCATGATCGCCGTCAGGGCCAGCACCGTCTGGCCCTCCATGGCGCTATGGCCGGCGTCGGTGATCACATAGGTCGCCGGCGGAGTCCCCGCCCTCTCCAGCGCCTCGACCAGGCGCGAGGCCTGGGTGAGCGGGCAGACCTGATCAAAGCGACCGTGGACGATGTGCACCGGCGCGTCCTTCAGCGCCCCGACGCCGTTCGTGATCTCGTCGGGTTTCAGGAACAGGTCATTGGCGAAGAAGTGGGCCTCGATCTGGGCGAAGCTCAGCGCGAACTCGGCCTCGCCGAACTTGCCGGGGTCGCTGGCGGCCGGGATCATGTTCGAGATCGTCCCCTCCCAGACCGACCAAGCCAGGGCCGCCTGCAGCTGGCGCTGGCGCTCGGGTTCGGTGGTCGGAACGCTGTCGAAGATCGCCTTGTAGGCGCCCATCATGTCGTCGCGCAGCTCGGCCGGAACGACCTCGACGAAGGCCTTCCATTCATCGGGATAGGCGATGTAGGCGCCCGGCTCGGTCAGGCCGTAGGGCGCCTCGGCGAAGGTCGCCGCGTTGCCCTGGTACATGTAGAGCAGGTCCTCCTTGGACCCCAGGAAGATGCCGCGCAGGATCAGCGAGGCGACCTTGTCCGGATTGCGGATCGCGTAGACCAGGGCCAGCGTGCTGCCCCAGCTGCCGCCGAAGACGTGCATCTTGCCGGTGATCCCCAGCGCGTCGCGCAGGGCGTTGATGTCGGCGACCAGATAGTCCGTCGTGTTGTGCGCCAGCGCCTTCTCCGGGCCGTCCGCCGCGACCGTGGGACGGCTCTTCCCGCAGCCGCGCTGGTCGAACAGGATCACGCGGTAGCGGTCGGGATCGAAGAAGCGCGACATCACCGGCGCGCAGGCCCCGCCCGGTCCGCCGTGCAGGAACATCACCGGCTCGCCGTCGGCGCGGCCGTATTCCTCCCAATAGAGCTCGTGGTCCGGCGCGGTGTCGACCCGCAGCCAGCCGGTGCGCAGCGGCGCGCCCTGCGGATAGGTCCACTCGGTGGTCACCTTGCTGGTCGTGCGAAGCCGCGAGAAGTCCATGGTCGAATCCTGTCGAAAGGGGCGGCGCACTCTCGCGCTGAATGTGGGCCGCCTCTAGGCCCTTTGCTCATTTCTCTCGTCATCCCGGAAGCCTCGACGAGGCTATCCGGGACCCAGGGGTGACGAGGCGCGGCGCGCACCGCCCCTGGGTCCCGGCTCTCCGCTGCGCTGCGGCCGGGATGACGAGGTTGTGTTGGACTTTTCAGCGGTGCTGAACGAGACAACTAGCGCCGCCCACAGGACACAAACGCCCATGACCGTCGACATCGAAGACCGTTACGCCGCCGCCGCCTTCCGCCGCCTGGTCGAGCATCTTCAAATGCGCGCCGACGCTCAGAACATCGACCTGATGGGTCTGGCCGGCTTCTGCCGCAATTGCCTGGGCGACTGGGTCAGCGAGGCTTCGGACGGCGCGCTCAGCAAGGAGGCCGCCCGCGCGGCGGTCCATGGCATGCCCGCCGCCGAGTGGAAGGCCAAGCATCAGGCGCCCGCCACGCCCGAGCAGCTGGCGCGAATGGAAGAGAGCCTGGCGCTGAACGCCAAGCTGCGCGGCGAACGCCCGTAAAGGAACGGGCGTGGACTCCCTCTCTCTTTGAGAGAGGGAGGGGCCCGCGCCGTCAGGCGTGGGAGGGTGAGAGGTTACGGGGCAAGCCGTAAATCCTCAGCCTGTTCAGACCCTTCCGCTCCCTGCCTTGTCCGGAAAGGGCGAAACCTCTCACCCTCCCATGCTGCGCATGGGCCCCTCCCTCTCTCCAAGAGAGAGGGATGTTCACGAGCGCTCCCGCGATGTCATCCTCCCCTCCCAAACCGGCCTTATCCTGTTCTCACTTCGAAGCACTGGGGAGGGCGCGCGGCCAGCGACCTTCGCGGCTTCGGGGGGCGGTCGAGCGGGGCAGGTTCGAGGGGGATACTCGAACGGTCCGGGGATCTGGTTGCTGGCCAGACCCGCCCGCCGTCGGCGTGGTTGGAGGCAAGAGGATGTGTCTTAGCCTGTAGTGGCTCGTCCTCTCCGACCGCCGGGCTTCGAGGAAACTCGCAAGCTCGGGTCCCGGTAAGGCCTGAACAGGGCCACCTGACGGGAGGCTGGCGGATAACGATCGCGCGGAGCGTCGGTCTTCGTCGAAACGGTAACAACACAACAGAACTCCGGACGAAGGTCCGGCGCTCCGCATCCCTCCCCAAGCTTCGACGCTGGAGCGCCGAGCAGGCTTCCGCGCGCCCTCCCCCTTGATGGGGGAGGGTTGGGTGGGGGTGACAACGGCGGTCGATACCGGCTCGGCGACCAGCTCAGCAGATCACCCCCATCCCCGGCCCTTCCCCCATGAAGGGGGAAGGGGGCCTAAAAGGAGCTCCCCCATGCCCTCCCCTCGCAAACCCCGGCGCAAAGGCGCCTCCCGTTCGGCCCGGCGTCGCCGGCATGAACAAGCCTGGCTCACCCGGAAGCTTCAGGAACGCTTCCTGCGGTTCGCCGAGATCCTCGCGGAGAAGGAACGTAATGAGGCGGACGAATACAGGCCGCCCTACGTCAAAGAAAAAGTCCCCGGCCTTGCGACCGAGGACTTCTCCTTGTTCTTCAGGGAACGAGAGACGCTTAGCGGATGACCCGCGCGCCCTTGCCCTTCATCACGGCCTCGACCTCGGCCGCGCGCACCATCGAGGTGTCGCCCGGGGTGGTCATGGCGAGCGCCCCGTGAGCCGCGCCGTACTCGACGGCGGCCTGCGGGCCCTTGCCTTCCATGAAGCCGTAGGCCAGGCCCGACGCGAAGCCGTCGCCGCCGCCGACGCGGTCATAGATTTCCAGGTTCTCGCGCATCATCGAGGCGTAGAACTGGCCGCCGGCGTACAGGATCGCCGACCAGTCATTGACCGAGGCGGTCTTGGCGTTACGCAGCGTGGTCGCGGCGACCTTGAAGTTCGGGAACTCCTTCACGGCCGTCTCGATCATCTTCTTGAAGTTGGCCGGGTCGATCGAGCTGATGTGCTCGTCCAGGCCTTCCACTTCGAAGCCGAGGCAGGCGGTGAAGTCTTCCTCGTTGCCGATCATCACGTCGACGTACTTGGCGATGTGGCGGTTGATCTTCTGGGCGCCTTCCTTGCCGCCCTGAGACTTCCACAAGCTGGCGCGGTAGTTCAGGTCGTAGGAGACGATCGTGCCGTACTTGCGGGCCACTTCCACGGCCTCGATCACGGCTTCGGCGGTGTTGCTGGCCAGGGCCGCGAAGATGCCGCCGGTGTGGAACCAGCGCACGCCTTCCTCGCCGAACAGCTTTTCCCAGTTCACTTCACCCGGGCGGATCTGCGAGGCGGCCGAGTGACCACGGTCCGAGCAGCCCAGGGCCGGACGGACGCCGAAGCCCTTTTCGGTGAAGTTCAGGCCGACGCGGGTGTTGCGGCCCAGGCCGTCGAACTCACGCCAAATGACGTGGGACATGTCCACGCCGCCTTGCATGATCAGGTCCTCGACCAGCCAGCCCAGATCGTTGTTCGGCAGGGCCGTCACGACGGTCGAGCGCTTGCCCCAGCACTTCCGGAACGCGCGGGCGACGTTGTACTCGCCGCCGCCTTCCCAGACGTTGAACTGGCGGGCGTTGCGGACCCGGCCGAAGCCCGGGTCGAAACGCAGCATCACTTCGCCGAAGCTGGCGCAGTCCCACTTCGTTTCCGAAGCCGGGCGGATGTTCAGGATGTTGTCGGTCATTTGGTCTTAGGCCTTCCCACGAACCTTCTTGATCAGATCGACGGTCTCGCGGACCTTCTTGGAGATGCCCGCGTAGTCCTTGGCGTCCAGCAGCTCTTGCGTGATCAGCTTGGAGCCCATGCCGGCGGCGACGATGCCCGCGCCGAACCACTTCTTCACCGAGGCCTCGTCCGGATCGACGCCGCCCGTCGGCATGATGCGGGTCCAGGGCATCGGGCCCAGCACCGCCTTGACGAAGTCGGGGCCGCCGACCGACGAACCCGGGAACACCTTGACGATCTCGCAGCCCAGTTCCTCGGCGTACGAGATTTCCGAGGCCGAGCCGCAGCCCGGCGAATACGGGATCTTGCGACGGTTGCAGACCTTGGCGACGTCGGCGTTCAGGATCGGGCCGACGACGAACTTGGCGCCGTTCGCGATGTAGATGCCGGCGGTCGGGGCGTCGACGATCGAGCCCACGCCCATGATCACGCGCGGATCGGCCTTATCGAAGTAGCGGGTGACTTCGTAGAAGACGTGGCTGGCGAAATCGCCGCGGTTGGTGAATTCGATGCAGGGCGCGCCGCCGTCGGCGCAGGCCTGGATCACGTTCTTACAGACCTCGATGTCGGGGTGGTAGAACACCGGGATCACGCCCTGGTCCATCAGGGCGGTCAGCACCGCCATACGGTCTTTCACCATCTCAAACTCCTTCCCGAAGGCTCGTTCTTGCGCGGCGCGCCGGAAAGACGGCCGCGTGAGCAAAATTTCGCCGATGCCGGCTCAGGCCGTTCCCTTAGACCGCGTTGCGGACAGGCGCCACAACTGGCTTGCCGCTACGTCAAACTAAAAGGCGGAACGCGGGGCCGAGCCGCCGGGCTCGCGATCCGCGTGAAAGACACTGGTCCTCGTTTCCTTCCCCAAACCTTTTGCCGCGCCTCCCCTCACCCGACCGCCGACGCAAAAGTGAGGGCGCCGGCATGACCCGACGCCCCGGAGTTTGCGCAGGAGCGAGCTCAAAGAGCCGCAAACGAGACGGACCGACCACGACGTCGAGCCGAAACGTGATGACACCGGTGTCACTCGAGAGGAGGGAAAGTGGCCAGGCCACTTAGCCACCGGTGTCATGCGCAGATAAACAGAAAGCGACGGGGAGCGCAAGCGGCGCGAGCCTCGGTTTTGGAGATAGACAACCGATTGAAAACGAAAGGCTTTGCAGGAATGAAAGAACGACGTTTAACAAACCGGTCTCCCCGGCGAATGCCGGGGCCCAGATTCAGCCTGAACGGCTTGGGATGACGCGCCTTCCGCCCTCATCGGTCCCGCTGGGTCAGCGGGCTCGACCTGGACCCCGGCATTCGCCGGGGAGGTCGGATGACAAGGAGGCTCACCCCGTATTGCGCAAACCGGCGGCGATGCCGGCGACGGTCAGCTGGATCGCCAGCCGCAGCTCATCGTCCTGGTCCCCCGCCCGGCGCCGCGACAGCAGCTCCAGCTGCAGATGGTTCAGCGGATCGACGACGCGGCCCGCCAGGGCGACGGATTCGGCGAGGTCGGGCTGGTTGTCGAGCAGGCTGGTCCCGCCGCGAATGGCTAGGGCCAGTTCGGCCGCCCGCTCGTGCTCGCGCCGGATCGTCGCGAAGATGCGCTGGGCGCTCTCCTTATCCGGCGACAGCGCGACGTAGCGCGAGGCGATCGGCATGTGGCTCTGGGCCAGGGCCAGCTCCATGTTCGACAGCAGGGAGGCGAAGAAGTCGAAGTTGCCGGCCAGGTCGCGCAGCTGCTCGACCGAGAGGCCCGCCCGGTCGACGCCCGAGGCGAAGCCGTACCAGCCGGGCAGCATGAAGCGAGCCTGGGACCAGCTGAACACCCACGGGATGGCCCGCAGGTCCTCGATCTTGCGGCTGGCGGTCCGGCTGGCCGGACGGCTGCCGATGTTGAGGCCGACGATCTCGCTGATCGGGGTGACCGACCAGAAGAAGTCCTCGAAGGCCGGATCGTCGTACACCAGGGCGCGGAAGCCGTGGAACGAGGCGTCGGCCAGGGCCGTCATCGCCGCGTCGATCTTCGGGTCGGGCGCGTGGACCGGACGGTCGCTGGCGATCAGCACGGCGGCGGCCAGGCCGTCGAGATTGCGGCGCGCGGTGGGCTGGTCGCCGAAGCGGCGGGCGATCATCTCGCCCTGCTCGGTCATCCGGATGCGGCCTTGGACGGTGCCGGCCGGCTGGGCCAGCACGGCCTCGGCGGCCGGTCCCCCGCCCCGCCCGACGCTGCCGCCCCGACCGTGGAACAGCTGCAAGCCGACGCCCATCCGGTCGGCCTCGCGGGCCAGGGCCGAGGCCCCGACCGCGACGCCCCGCCGGCTGGCGACATAGCCGCCGTCCTTATTGCTGTCGGAGTAGCCGAGCATGATCTCCTGCACCGGTCGATCGCCCAGGATCGAGCGGGCCAGCGGAAGCTCCAGCCACTGGCGCAGGACGGCGGGACCGTTCTCGAGGTCGCCGATGGTCTCGAACAGCGGCGCGACCTTGACCGAGGCGCGCGGCGCCGCGCCGCCCCAGACCAGGCCCACCTGCTTCAGCAGCACCAGCGGCTCGAGGATGTCGGACAGGGTCGCCGACTTCGAGATGATGTAGGCCCCCAGGCACCCGTGGCCGTAGTCGCGCACCGCCTGGGCGGCGGCGGTCATGGTCGCCAGCTCCTTGGTCGTCTCCTCGCTGTACTCGGTGAACGGCGAGACCAGCGGCCGCTGGTGCGACAGCTCCTCGATCAGCAGCTTGCAGCGTGCGTCCTCGTCGAGCTTCAGATAGGCGACCCCGGAGCCGGCGCGCTCGTAGAGTTCGTGGATCGTCCGCTCATGGACGTCGGCGTTCTGGCGCAGGTCCAGGCTCATCAGGTGGAAGCCGCAGGCCTTGGCCACCTCGACCAGCGTGCGCAGGGCCGAGCCGACCAGGCGCTCGCCACCATTGCGTTCGAGGCTCTCGATGATCACCGACAGGTCGGCGATGAAGGCGTCCGGATGGCCGTAGGGCTCGACGCTGGTGACGCCCGTGGCGAAGGCCACGGGCTGGCCGGTCAGCTTCTGCGAGACGGCGGTCAGGCGGTCGAAGATCAACTCCAGGGCCAGGCGATAGGGCTCGTCCAGGCGGTGGACCGAGGGATCGCGGGTCTGGGCGGCCAGGGCCAGCAGCTCCTCCGACACCGGCGCATAGGCGGTCGAGACGGCGAGGTTGGACCACAGCTTGCGGACCTCGCCGGCGTACCAGTCGAGGATCACGCGCGACTGGCTGGCGAAGGCCAGCTTCAGCGTCTCGCCATTGACGCCCGGATGGCCGTCGCGGTCGCCGCCCAGCCACGAGCCCAGCTTCAGCAGTGGCGCGAGATGGCCGTGCTGGCCGATCTTGCCGGTCCAGTCGCCATAGAGGTCGATGATCGCCGGCAGGATCGAGGTGCGGACGATCGAGAGCGCGTTGCGGATCTCGTCCTTCACCGTGATCCGCTCGGGCCGGTAAAGGCGCGTTCGCCACATCAGGGCGATCTCGCGGAACAGGCTCTCGCGGATCTCGGCGTCCAGATCCGGCGGCAGGTGGTGGCGGCGCAGGGCCATCAGACGCGAGATCTCGGTCTCGCGGTCGACCATGCTGCGGCGGCGCACCTCGGTCGGGTGGGCGGTCAGCACCGGCACGACGTTCATCGCGCCGAAGGTCCGTGCCAGATCCTCGTCGGTCTTGCCCTGGGCCTTCAGCAGCTTGACGGCGTCGACCAGGGTGCGGGGACGGGCGTCGCCCGGCTGGGCGTCGGCCTCGGCGTGTCGACGGCGGCCGGCGACGTCCTCGCCGATATTGGCCAGCAGCGAGTGGCTGGCGAAGGCGCGGGCCAGAAACACGGCCTGATCCTTCGAAAGGTCGGAGAACAGGTGATCCAGCACCGGGGCGTCGCCGTTGGCGACATCCTCGTGCGAGGCGACCTTGCGGGCCCGGGCCACCAGGGCGGCGGCCTCCTCGCCTTCCAGATAGGCGATCGCCTCGACCAGCAAGTCGCTCAGCAGATTGGCGTTCTTGCGGACGTGGTGGCTGGTCGGACGATCGACGTCGATCGACAGGGCCGGGTTGCGCATGCGCGGACTCCGAGGACCCCGAGCGGCGGGATCCCATGCAGACAGAAGGTTCGAGGGCGCGTCGCGGCGGGGAGACTTGACGCCAGGGCGCCCTCTAGCCTTGTTCACCAGACGAGAAAACCCGCTCGGCACGATGGTTGCGCTACCATCGACCGATTGCGTGCTTTTATTTCGTCAGCGAGCCAGCCAGCCGCCATCCACGGGCAGAGTAATCCCCTGGACGTAGTCCGAAGCCGACGAGGCCAGGAACACGGCGGCGCCGCCGATGTCCTCGGGACGGCCCCAGCGACCGGCCGGGATGCGCGCCAGGATGGCCGCGTTGCGGTCGGCGTCGTTGCGCAGGGCCTCGGTGTTATTGGTGTCGAAATAGCCCGGCGCGATGGCGTTGACGTTGATCCCCTTGGTCGCCCACTCGTTGGCGAGGATCTTGGTCAGGCCGGCCAGACCCGACTTCGCGGCGGTGTACGACGGCACGCGAATGCCGCCCTGGAAGGACAGCAGCGAGGCGATGTTGATCACCTTGCCGCCACCCTGCTTCAGCGCCTGCTTGGCGAAGGCCTGGGTCAGGAAGAAGACGACCTTCAGATTGGTGTCCATCACCGCGTCCCAGTCGGCCTCGCTGAACTCGATCGAGTCCGCGCGGCGGATGATGCCGGCGTTATTGACCAGGATGTCGGCCTTGCCGAAGGCGGCGACGGTCTCGTCGACCACGCGCTGGACGGGCTCGGTCGAGCCGAAGTCGGCCTTGATCGACAGGAACTTGCGGCCGAGAGCCTCGACGGCCTTCTGGGTTTCGGTCGGCTCGCTGCGGCCCGCGGCGGCGATGTCCGCGCCGGCGGCGGCCAGGGCGATGGCGATCCCCTGCCCGATCCCGGTGTTGGCGCCGGTGACGAGCGCGACCTTGCCTTCGAGGCTGAACGGATTGGCCATTGTCAGTTCCTGTCCAAAATGAGTGTCATCCCGGACGACCTGAAAGGTCGATCCGGGACCCAGGGGCCAGCGGCAAGGCGGCCGCCCCTGGGTCCCGGCTCTACGCTGCGCTCCGGCCGGGATGACACCGGAGCCCGGTGGCCAAAGCCCCTACTTCAGCTGGCAGATGTCCAGCACGTTCATGTCGGTGTAGTCGAGGTTCTCGCCGCCCATCGCCCAGATGAAGGTGTAGTTGGCGGTGCCCGAGCCCATGTGGATCGACCACGGCGGGCTCATCACGGCTTCCTCGTTGGCGATCACGATGTGACGCATCTCGTCCGGCTCGCCCATGTAGTGGAAGACCCGATCGTTCTCGCCGAGGCCGAAGTAGAAATAGGCTTCCGAGCGGCGGTCGTGCAGGTGGGGCGGCATGGTGTTCCAGACGCTGCCCGGCTTCAGCACGGTCATGCCCAGCAGCAGCTGGGCCGACTTGCAGGTGGTCGGCACGATGTACTGGTAGATCGTGCGCTCGTTGCTGGTCTCCAGCGCGCCGCGCTCCAGCGGAATGGCGTCGGCGAAGGCCAGCTTCTTGGTCTCGAACGCGGCGTGGGCCGGCAGGCTGACCAGGTAGAAGCGCGCGGCGCCGTCGACGCCTTCGAACGTGACCTCCTTGGCGCCCATAGTCACGTACAGGCCGTCACGCGGCACGATCTCGTAGGCGACGCCGTCGACGGTGATCTTGCCGGTGGTCTCGCCGACATTGATCACGCCCAGTTCGCGACGTTCCAGGAACGGGTGGCCGGCGGCCGAGGCGGGCTCGGTCTGGTCGGGCAGCTTGATCGGGCTGGTCGCCACGACGCCGCCGACGACGAAGCGTTCGGCGTGGTTGTAGGTCAAGACGATCTGGCCGTCCTGGAACAGGCCCTGCATCAGGTAGCGGTCGCGCAGGTCATCGTTGCTGACCGCGAACATCATGTCCGGATGAGTGGCGTGATAGGTCTTGGCGAACATCGGGGAGTCTCCGGAAAGGGTGTTCTATTCGGCGGCGGCGCGCAGCGCGGCGGGACGGGCCCAGTCCGGACGCTGGTCGAGTTTGTAGGCCTTCTTAGGCAGGTTGTACGTCAGATCGACGATCAGCTCCTCGGCCTCGACCAGGTCCATCCGGTGCTCGGCGACCATGCGGGCCAGGAAGGCGCTGTCGACGCGGCGGGCCACGTCGTGACGGGCTGGGATCGACAGGAAGGCGCGGGTGTCGTCGTTGAAGCCGACGGTGTTGTAGAAGCCGGCGGTCTCGGTGACCTGCTCGCGGAAGCGCATCATGCCTTCCGGGCTGTCGTGGAACCACCAGGACGGGCCCAGCTTCAGCACCGGATAGTGGCCGGCCAGCGGGGCCAGTTCGCGGCTGTAGGTCGTCTCGTCCAGCGTGAACAGGATGATCGACAGGCGCGGATCGTTGCCCAGGCGGGTCAGCAGCGGCTTCAGCGCATCCACGTACTCGGTGCGCATCGGGATGTCGGCGCCCTTGTCGCGGCCGTGCGAATTCAGAAGGCCGACATTGTGGTTCCGGTGCGAACCGGGGTGGATCTGCATGACCAGCCCGTCGTCCAGGCTCATCTTGGCCATCTCGGTGAGCATCTGGGCGCGGAACAGCTCGGCCTTCGCCGGCGTCACATTGCCCTTCACCAGATCGGCAAACAGCGCCTCGGCCTCGACGTCGCTCAGGTCGGCCGTGGCGGCGGTCGGGTGGCCGTGGTCGGACGACGTGGCGCCGGCCTCGATGAAGGCCTGGCGGCGCAGCCGGTGGGCTTCGAGATAGGACTTCCAGCTATAGACGTCCTGGCCGGACACCTCGCCGAAGCGCTCGAAGGCGCGCGGCGAGCGCTCATCCTCGAAGTCGATCACCGCGTCGGGGCGGTAGGCGGTGATGACGTGGCCGCCCCACCCGCTCTCGCGGATCGCCTTGTGGTGCGCGAGACTCTCGTGCGGCCCTTCGGTGGTCGCCAGGGTCTCGATGTTGAAGCGATCGAACAGGGCGCGCGGACGGTAGGCCTCGGTCGCCAGCGCCTCGGTGATGCGGTCGTAATAGGCGTCCGAGTTCGAGGCTTCGAGGAACTCGGTGAAGCCGAACACCTTGCTGAACACGTGGTTCAGCCACACCCACGAGGGCGTGCCCCGGAACAGGTGGAAGTTGCTGGCGAACACGCGCCAGGCCTCGCGCGGGTCGGTGTCGGGAACGCCGGCCTTCGAGCGCACCTTCAGCGCGTCGAGCTGGATGCCCTGGCTGTAGAGCATCCGGAACAGGTAGTGGTCCGGCGCCAGCAGCAGATCGGTGGCGTCCTGGAACGGCGCGTTGGTCGCGAACCAGCTGGGGTCGGTGTGGCCGTGCGGGCTGATGATCGGCAGGTTCTTGACCAGGCCGTACAGGCCGCGGGCGTAGGACCGGGTGGTCGGATCGGCCGGAAACAGCCGGTCATCATGGAAATTCAGAGGCCTGGGCATGGCTTAAGGTCTGCTCCCTATCTGACCGGCGACTTCGCGACGAGCCGCTTCGGCCCGCTTGGTAACCGGTGTCATGTCACGATGCAAGCCGGAGGCGGCCGCGAGCATTCACGCCGGAACCGGGCCCGAGGACTCGCGCACCACCAAGCTTGGCTCCGTTGTCGTAAGGTCGCGCGGCTCAGGCCGTTCGACGCCGAGCAGCTTCTCGGCGGCCATGCGGCCGATCTCGCGCGTCGGCGTGCGCACCGTGGTCAGCGGCGGCCACACCGCCTGGGCGATCTGGAAGTCGTCAAAGCCGACGACGGTGACGTCTTGCGGCACCGAAAGACCTGCCTTGCGGGCAGATTGCAGCACGCCCGCTGCCATTTCGTCGTTGCCGCAGAAGATCGCGGTCGGACGCGGGTTGCGCGCCAGAAGAATGTCTCCGCAAGCCACGCCGGACTCGAAGGTGTAGCCGCCTTGGACGATGTCCTCCGGCGCCAGCTTCAGCCCCGCCTCGGCCAGGGCGTCTTCGAAGCCCCCTCGCCGCTCGTGCGACGAGCGGAAGGTGGCGGGACCCGAGATGAAGGCGATCCGGCGGTGCCCAAGCGACAGGATGTGCCGCGCGGCCTGGGCCCCGCCCAGCCGGTCGTGACCAACGATCATGTGCTCGGGCTTGTCCAGCTCGACCGAGGCAATGCGAATGTAGGCGCAGCCGATCTCGTTGAGCAGCTTGGCGACCCGATCGTCCTCGGAGACCGACGGCGGCAGCACCACGCCGAACAGCTTCTGGCGCTCCACAAAGGCCCGAATATCGGCCAGGAAGGTCGGACTGGAGCGGTCGCAAGGGTGCACCACCAGCTCGAAGCCGGACCCGCGCAAGCCGTCCAGCAGGCCAAGCTGCATGTTCACGACGTACTGCGGATTGGGGTTGTCGTAGATCATGCCGATCAGGAACGATCGGCGGAACGCCAAGCCCCTCGCCTGCGGATCGGGCGCATAGCCCCACTCGGCGATGACCGCCTCGATCCGCTCGCGCGTCTCGTCGCGAACGAACGGCGACTGGTTGATGACGCGCGAGACGGTCTTCTTCGAAACGCCGGCCAGACGCGCGATATCGTTGATCGTCGCCCGGCGGCGTCCGCCCTCGACGCCGGTCTCGCTTTCTTCCGGATTCGAGGAAGGCGTATTCGAAGCAGTCACGGCGTTCCCAGCGGCATTGTTTATTTTGGCTTGTCATACTCTAGCGAGACGGTGATCGCCACCTACGACGAAACATCGACTTGCCGCCAATCTGACACCGGTTACCATGTCACTGATCTTTTCTTTTGGCGATCCCCGCCCCGAGGGCGAGACTTCACGATGACTGATGCGCTCCAGCCGCAACGCGAATCGATCCACCCGGTCGACCCGCGCGACCACGTCGCTACGTCGCTGCGTGACATCGCGCTTGGCGAGGCCGTGGACTTCCATGGCCATGCCATCGTTGCGCGCGCGGACATCCCCAAGGGCCACAAGATCGCCATCCGCGCCGCCCAGGCTGGCGAGGACGTGCTGAAGTATGGCTGGCCGATCGGACGCGCCGTCGTCGATATCGCCGTGGGCGATCACGTCCACGTCCACAACGTCGCCACCCGCCTTGAGGGCGTCGAGGACTTCGCCTGGACGCCCGCCCAGCCCGAACCTCGGCAGAAGGCGACGCCGCGCACCTTCCAGGGCTATCGGCGCAAGAACGGCCGGGCGGGCACGCGCAACGAGATCTGGGTGCTGTGCACCGTGGGCTGCGTCGCCAACACCGCCCGCCGCATCGCCGAGAAGGCCAACCAGCGCTTCGCCGGCCGCGTCGACGGCGTCTTCGCCTTTCCCCACCCGTTCGGCTGCTCGCAGCTGGGCGATGACCTGACCCACACCCGCAAGCTGATCGCGGCCTTGGCCAGCCACCCCAACGCGGGCGGCGTCCTGCTGCTGGGTTTGGGCTGCGAGAACAATCAGCTGAAGGCCCTGCTGGAGAGCGCGCCGGAGATCGATCGCGACCGTCTGCGCAGCTTCACCACCCAGATGGTCGAGGACGAGCTCGAAGATGGCCTCGCCGCTGTCGAGGCGCTCGTCGAGATCGCCGAGCGCGATCGCCGCGAGCCGATCCCCGTGTCCGAGCTGGTCGTGGGCCTCAAATGCGGCGGCTCGGACGGCTTCTCCGGCGTCACCGCCAATCCGCTGGTCGGCCGCATCGCCGACAAGGTCGCCGACGCCGGCGGTACGCCCGTGCTCACGGAAATCCCCGAGGTGTTCGGCGCGGAGGGCGTGCTGCTGTCCCGCGCCGCCAGCCGCGAGGTGTTCGACCAGGCCGTCTGCGTGATCGACGACTTCAAGCGCTACTTCATCGACAACAATCAGCCGATCTATGAAAACCCCTCGCCTGGCAACATCGCCGGCGGCATCACGACGCTGGAGGAGAAGTCCCTCGGCGCGGTGCAGAAGGGCGGCCGCGCGCCGCTGGTCGAGGTGCTGCGCTACGGCGAGCGGGTCGGACCGCACGGCCTGACCCTGCTCGAAGCGCCTGGAAACGACGCGGTCTCGTCGACGGCCCTGACGGCGGCGGGGGCCACGGTGATCCTGTTCACGACGGGACGCGGCACCCCGCTCGGCTTCCCCGCCCCGACCCTGAAGATCGCCTCGAACTCGGGCCTCGCCCAGCGCAAGCCTGGGTGGATCGATTTCGACGCGGGCCAGGTCTTGGCCGGCGTTGCGATGGACGACGCCGCGAACGCGCTGATGGACCTCGTGGTCGAAACCGCTTCCGGCAAGCCGACCAAGGCCGAGCTGAACGGCGAACGCGAGATCGCCATCTGGAAGTCCGGCGTGACCCTTTAGAAATTGGTCAAGCCAATTGTCACCGAGGCCAGACTACAGCATGTAGACGGCCTGAACGTTCCTTCGATCTCTAGGCGCTTCCCTTGACCGCTTCCTCCGAGACCTCTTCCGCCCTGCGTCTGAGCGCCACCAGCTATCCCGGCGCGATCCCGGGCGTCGCCTTGCCCGCCTATGACCGCGACAAGGTTCAGATTGGCGTCGTTCACTTTGGCCCGGGCGCCTTCCACCGCGCCCACCAGGCCTTCTATTTCGACCAGTTGCTGGCCAAGGACTCGCGCTGGGGAATCTGCGCCGTCTCGCTGAAGAGCCCTGGCGTCCGTGACGCCCTGGAGCCTCAGGACGGCCTCTACACCCTGGCCCAGCTGGACGCAGAGACGACCTTCCGGATCATCGGCTCCATCCAAGAGGTTCTGGTCGCGCCGGAGGATCCGCCGTCGGTCTTCGCCCGGCTCGCCGCGCCGGCCACCCGCATGGTGACCCTGACCGTGACCGAGAAGGGCTACACCCTGTCGGCGGAGGGCGGGCTCGACGAGAGCCACCCCGATATCGTTCATGACCTGGCCCATCCCCGCGAGCCCAAGAGCGCCGTTGGCTACATCGTCGAAGGCCTGCGTCGACGCCACGCGGCGGGCCTGGCGCCCTACGCCGTGGTCGCTTGCGACAACCTCGCCGACAACGGCTGGCGCCTGAAGGCGGCCGTAGTCGCGTTCGCCGCCAAGCTGGACGCCGACCTCGCCGCCTGGATCGAGCGCGAGGGCAGCTTCCCGCGAACGATGGTCGACAGCATCACGCCGGCCACGGACGACGCCTTGCGCGCCCGGGTGCTCGCCGCGACCGGCCTGGAGGACGCCTGGCCGATCCAGCGCGAGGCCTTCACCCAGTGGGTGGTCGAGGATGTTCTGCCGGCTGACGCCCCGGACCTCGCCAGCGTTGGCGTCATCCTGACCGATGACGTCCGCGGCTTCGAACGCGCCAAGCTGCGGCTGCTGAACGGCGTGCACTCCACCCTCGCCTATGCCGGCATCCTGCGCGGCCACGAGACGGTGTTCGAGGCGGTCAGCGATCCCGTGCTGGAAGCCCTGGCGCGCGACATGATGGTCAAGGACATCATTCCGACCCTGACCGCGCCTCGCGGCCTGGATCTGGCCCAGTACGCCGAGGCCATCCTGGCGCGCTTCCGCAATCCCGAGATCCGCCATTACTTGTCGCAGATCGCCTGGGACGGCTCGCAGAAACTGCCCTTCCGCATCCTCGGCACGCTGACCGAGGCGCTGGACGCCGGCCGTTCGATCGAACGCCTGGCGATCCCGCTGGCGGCCTGGATGCGGTTCGTGGCCCTGCGCGCCAAGGCCGGCGAAGCGATCACCGATCCCCTGGCCGAGGCGCTGACCGCGCTCGGCGTCGCCGCGACCGGGGAGGCCAAGACCGACGTGGCGGCCTTCCTGGCGCTGGACACCGTCTTCCCGGCGGCGCTCGTGGGCAACCCGACCTTCGTCGCGGCGCTCGAGAAGGCTTACGCCGACCTCGGCTAGCGGGTGACGCCTCTGGCGGTCAGCACCGGCACGACGGTGCTGACCAGGATCTTCAGGTCGAACAGGAACGAGCGCCGGCGCAGGTATTCGGCGTCGAGCGCCACCTTGTCCGGAATGGCCAGCTCGTCACGGCCGTTGATCTGCGCCCAGCCGGTCACCCCCGGCCGCAAGACATCGACGCCGGCCGCCCTGCGCGCCGCGATCAGGTCGTGCTGATTGAACAGCGCCGGACGCGGGCCAACCAGGCTCATGTGACCGACCAGCACGCTCCACAGCTGGGGTAGCTCGTCCAGGCTCAGCTTGCGCATCAACGGCCCGACCGGCGTCAGCCAGCGATCGGGATCGTCGAGCAGATGGGTCGCGACCTCGGGCGTGTCGATCCGCATGGTGCGGAACTTGGGCATCGGAAACAGGGACGAGCCCTTCCCCACCCGCTGCGACCAGTAAAGGCCCGGACCAGGCGACGTCAGCCGCACCAGCAGCCATAGCGCCAGCATCGGCGCGCCCAGCACGATCAGGCCGACCGCCGAGGCCAGCAGGTCAAACGCGCGCTTCAAGTCGAACGTCCGAAATTAGCCGAGGTCGCCGCTGGCGGCGTCGAGCAGCAGATAGGCCCGCCCAGCGTCCGAGGACAACAGCGCCGCCATCAGGAAGCCTTCGCGATCCTGCCCGGCTGCCTCCTCGACCATCCCGGCATAGCGCTTGATGAAGCGCTCGGCGTTGCCCTTGAGGGTCGAGTCGGAGAACAGGCGGCGAACCAGGCGACGAATGGCGGCCGGCGCTAAACGCTTGACCACTTCGCGAGCGCCGCCGGCGTCGCCCGTCTGCAAGGCGGCGGCGATCTCGTCGATGCGCGGACGCGGCAGAAGGGCGTGCGGATCGATGCCCATGGCCGTGATCTCGGCCGCCAGCTTCTCGCCCAGGGCGGCGTCGCCCGGCGAACTGCTCTCGATGCCCGACAGCAGGTTGCGCCAGCTCCAGCCGCCCTGCCCTTCGCCGTCGTCGGCGGGGGGCGCGGCCTTACGGCTGCTGGCTTTCTCGAAGACCGATCGGAACTCCTCGTCCGTCGCGGTCGGCGTCAGGCGCAGGCGGCGGCGATCGTTCGGGGCGTCTCCTTCGTCATCGAATTCCGCCATCGGCAGAGGCTGGGGCTGGGACGGCTTGGCGGCCGCTGGGGGCGGCGGAGGCGCGGCGCGGCCCTTGGCGGCTGACGACGAAGCCGCCCGGGCCGCGACCGTCGACACGCCCGCGGCGGTGACAGCGCCCGCCGCCTCGCTGAGCATCTCGTAATTGCGGCGCACGCGCTCCTGGAACGCCTGATCGATGGCGGCGGTCTCGTCGGCCGTACGCCGCACGGCGTTCATCAGCTGCTCGACGCCCTGCTCGATCGAGACGCGAACCTCGGCGGCCTTCATCAGGGCTTCCGACGGCAGTTCGGCGGTGCGCTTGCCGATCTCCGACAGCATCGCCTCCAGTTCGTCCAGCGTGCCGCGCGCCGCTTGCACCGAATCCGCCAGCTTCTGGGACGTCCGCGCGCCGGCCTGTTCGACCATCTGCGCCGAGTGCTCGATGATGTCGCGCGCCTCTTCCATCCGGGACTCGAAGACCGCATCGGCCTTCTGACCGGCGGCGAAGGCGATCTCGTTCAGTTGGTCGACGCGGCTGCGAGCCGCCTCGACCCGCGCTTCGACGCCTTGAGCCGCCTTGAGGGCCGCGTCGGCCATCGCCTCCATCGCTGCCTTCAGCTCTTCCTCAAGCAAGGTTCGCTGGTTCTCGGCGACGTCGCCAATCATCTCGAGCGTCTTCTTGGTCTCTTCCGCCAGGGCGTCCTGACGCGCCTTGGCGCTGTCGGCCATCTCGCGGAACTGGTCGGCGGCGGAGCTGATCAGCCCGCGCAGGATTTCCGCGCCCATCGCGGCTTGGTCGGAGAGCTCGGTGGCGCCCACGCGGGTATAGGCGACAAACTCGGTGAGCTGCGCGGTGCGGGTCTCGGCCTCGGCGGCGAAATCCTCCTGCTCGGAGCGCAGGGCCTGGCTGACTTCAAGCAGGGCGGCGCGCTGGGCGGCCAGGGTCTTCTCGACGGCCGCGACCTGGTCGCTGACGCCCAAGCCGGCGCTCTCCAGGCGAGCGACCTGACGCGACAGGTCCTCGGCCCCGACGCGCGCCGCGTCGGAAGCTTCCGCCGCGGCGGCGGCGAGGTCGGCGGCGCGAGCGGCCAGGGCCGCCTCGGCTTCGCGCAACTGGGTCTCCGCCAGATCGGAGGCCTCGGCGACCATGCGGGCTTGGCTGCCGATGGCGTCGACCACCGCCGTGGAACGCGCGTCCAGCGACTGCGAAAGAGTCTCCATCGCCGTGCGTTCGTGGCCGAGCCCCTGCGCGAGCTGATTGGCCATTCGGGCCGACTCGGCGGCCGCCTCGGCGAGACGCGCGGTCTCCTCGGCCAGGGCCTCGCGGAGGGAGATGATGTGCTCGCGGGCGCGCTCGGCGGCGGCGGCGGCTTCATCGACGCCTTGGCGCATGGCGTCCACGGCGCTGGAGGCGCCGACGGCGGCCAGGGCGGCGGGCGTTACAATGCGGTCCGTCGCGGTCCGCGTCCGGCGCAACTCGTCGGAGATCCCCGTCGCTTGCCGCAACAGATAGGCGCCCAGCAAGGTCATCAGAGCCGGGCCGATCGCCAGGCTGGCGAAGACCGTGAAGGCGAAACCCTCGACCTGAAAGGCCGGCACGCCTCGAGCATAGCCGAACGCAAAAGCGATCGGCGCCAAAGCCCAGAGGGCGGCGATCGCCGAGGCCAAGGTCCAGAACAGCGCGCCAGACATGCGACGCGGCGAATCTTCGGTCTCGAGCGTCACCGGCGTGGAGCCCGGCGGCAGGCGAAGATCAAGCGCAGCGTCGCGCTTCTCCGCCTTGGCGGGCGCGGCGCGCTCGGGCTCGGCGATCGGCGCCAAGGGCTGAGAGACCGACAGCGACGGCGCGGGCTTCAGCTCCGGTTCGGCGAAATTCTTGGGCTGTTCGGGCTCGGCCTCCCGTCGGCGTCGCGACCGCACGGTCGTCGGCGGCGGAACATCCAGATCGTCGTTCAGGGTCAGCGGCTCGGCGGAGGCTGGTTCGATCACAGGATCGGAAAACGACGTCGATTCGGGAAGCTCGGGCGCGACGCTGCTCTCTTCCACGGGAGGAGCCGTCGGCGTCGCGGAGAAATCGAACGGTTGTCGCTTCTTAGGCTTCATACACAGCCGGAGTCCCAGGGCGTCGGCGGGGGGCGCTGAGACAGCCTTCGCGCGCCGGCCCCTCCTTCGCGTGTCGGATGAACCTAACGGTGAAAAGCCTTGACGAAAAGCGGCTTTGGTTGCGTTCGCACAGGTGCGACGCCTAATCGCGGCTTAAGCGGCCTTGGGCGTGGTCGAGGGCGCGGCGGTCGGGACCGGCTGCGGCTTGGCGGCTTCCGCGCGCGGCGAGCGCGCCACGGTCTTCACTGCGTGGGTATGGTTGGCTTTGCGGGCGTGCGTCTCCGTCGCCACGCCAAACTGGCACAGCGCGAAAGAGGACAGCCAAACGACCGCCACCGCCAACATTTCAGCCAAGAAGGCCATGACCCGCCTCAAAACCCGATAGCGGCGTTATGCGAGACTCTCGCGCGTCGCGCGAGTGAAAATTCCGTCATGAACGCCAAAGCTTGCGAAGGTGTGGCGCCAATCCAACTGACAGCGCCTCCAGATTTCCGGCGTTGCCGCCCGTGTCGGCGAGGCCTAGGTCCCACCATAGGTTCGCCGCTCTTCTCGACCAGAAGGGCTCCGGACATTTTTCCCTTTGCGGAACCTCGCCTTGGCCCTTACCGAATTCGCACCCGCAGCGCTCCCGCCGGAACCGATGAAGACGATTGAGATCTCGCCGGCCCGCCTGACGCACCTCCAGCGCTTGGAGGCCGAGAGCATCCACATCCTTCGGGAAGTGGCGGCCGAGTGCGAACGCCCCGTCATGCTCTACTCGATCGGCAAGGACAGCGCGGTGATGCTGCACCTGGCCGCCAAGGCCTTCTATCCCAGCAAGCCGCCCTTCCCGCTGCTGCACGTCGACACGACCTGGAAGTTCCGGGACATGTACGCCCTGCGCGACCGGATCGCCTCCGAGTTGGGCTTCGACCTGATCGTCTACAAGAACCCCGACGCCGAGGCCCGCGGGATCAACCCGTTCGACCACGGCAGCGCCCTGCACACCGACCTCTGGAAGACCGAGGGCCTCAAGCAGGCGCTGACCAAATACGGCTTCGACGCGGCCTTCGGCGGCGCCCGCCGCGACGAGGAGAAGAGCCGGGCCAAGGAGCGGGTCTTCTCGTTCCGCTCGGCCGAGCACCGCTGGGACCCGAAGAACCAGCGTCCTGAGCTCTGGAACCTCTACAACACCCGCAAGCATCCGGGCGAAAGCCTGCGCGTCTTCCCAATCTCCAATTGGACCGAGCTGGACGTCTGGCAATACATCCACCTGGAGAACATTCCGATCGTGCCGCTTTACTTCGCGGCCGAGCGACCGGTGGTCGAGCGCGACGGCGCGCTGATCATGGTCGACGACGACCGCTTCCGCCTGCGCGACGGCGAAGTCCCGCAGATGAAGAGCGTCCGCTTCCGCACCCTCGGCTGCTACCCGCTGACCGGCGCGGTCGAGAGCGCGGCCGCCACCCTCCCGCAGGTCATCCAGGAAATGCTGCTTACCACCACCAGCGAGCGCCAGGGCCGGGTCATCGACCATGACCAGTCCGCCTCGATGGAGAAGAAGAAGCAGGAGGGCTACTTCTGATGGCGCACCAGTCCGCCCTGATCGCCGAGGATATCGAAGCCTATTTGCACCAGCATCAGCACAAGTCGCTGCTGCGCTTCATCACCTGCGGCAGCGTCGACGACGGAAAGTCCACGCTGATCGGCCGTCTGCTGTACGATAGCAAGATGATCTTCGAGGACCAGCTGGCGGCCCTCGAAGCCGATAGCAAGAAGGTCGGCACTCAAGGCGGCGCGATCGACTTCGCCCTGCTGGTCGACGGCCTGGCCGCCGAGCGCGAGCAAGGCATCACCATCGATGTCGCCTACCGCTTCTTCTCGACCGAGAAGCGCAAGTTCATCGTCGCCGACACCCCCGGCCACGAGCAGTACACGCGCAACATGGTCACCGGCGCCTCGACCGCCGACGCGGCCGTGATCCTGATCGACGCCCGCAAGGGCGTGCTGACCCAGACCCGTCGCCACAGTTACCTCGTCAGCCTGCTGGGCATCCGCAACGTGGTGCTGGCGGTGAACAAGATGGACCTGGTCGGCTGGGACCAGGAGGTCTTCGAGACCATCGTCGCCGACTACCGCGCCTTCGCCGACCAGATCGGCCTGACGGTCTTCACGCCGATCCCGATCTCGGGCCTGGGCGGCGACAATATCGCGACCCGCAGCGACGCGACACCGTGGTTCGAGGGGCCGATCCTGATGGACTGGCTGGAAGGCGTCGAGGTCGAGGACGACCTTCAGGCCAAGGCCTTCCGCATGCCCGTGCAGTGGGTCAACCGCCCGAACCTCGACTTCCGCGGCTTCTCGGGCCTGATTGCCTCGGGGACGATCAAGCCCGGCGACCGCATCCGCGCCCTGCCCTCGGGCCGTGAGAGCCGCGTGTCGCGGATCGTCACCCTGCCCGGCGACCTCGATCGGGCGGTGGCCGGCCAGTCCGTGACCCTGACGCTGGAGGACGAGATCGACATCTCGCGCGGCGACGTCATCGCCGCCGCCGCCGCCCCCGCTCCGGTCGCCAACCAGTTCGAGGCCACGCTTGTCTGGATGGACGACGAGCCCTTGCCGCCGGGCCGCGCCTATCTTCTGAAGCTGGGCGCGCGCACGGTCGGCGCCAGCGTCACCGACATCAAGCACCGGGTGAACGTCAACACGCTGGAGCACACGGCCGCCAAGCGGCTGGAGCTGAACGAGATCGGAGTCTGCAATCTCTCGCTCGACCAGGCCATCCCGTTCGAGGCCTATGCCGACAACCGCCAGATGGGCGGCTTCATCCTGATCGACCGCCTGTCCAACCGCACGGTCGGCGCGGGCATGATCAACTTCGCCCTGCGGCGGGCCGACAATATTCACTGGCAGCACACCGACGTCACCAAGGTCTCGCGCGCGGCCCTGAAGTCCCAGCGCGGCCAGGTGGTCTGGCTGACGGGTCTGTCGGGCGCGGGCAAGTCGACCATCGCCAATCTGGTCGAGAAGCGCCTGCACGCCCTGGGCCGCCACACCTATCTGCTGGACGGCGACAACGTCCGCCACGGGCTGAATAAAGACCTCGGCTTCACCGAGGAGGACCGCGTCGAGAACATCCGCCGGGTGGCCGAGGTCGCCAAGCTGATGGTCGACGCGGGCCTGATCGTGCTGACCGCCTTCATCTCGCCGTTTCGGGCCGAGCGCCAGCTGGCGCGCGACATCCTGGAGCCGGGCGAGTTCATCGAGGTCTTCGTCGACACGCCCCTGGCCGTGGCCGAGGCGCGGGACGTCAAGGGCCTCTACAAGAAGGCCCGCTCGGGCCAGCTGAAGAACTTCACCGGCGTCGATAGCCCCTATGAGGCGCCAGAAAGCCCCGAGCTGCGGATCGACACCACCGCGATCGATCCCGTCGAGGCGGCGGAGCGGATCGTGGCGTGGCTGGAAGGCCGCGAGATCGACTACACGATCTGACGCCCCGAGCGTGATAGCCGAAAGTGGATGCCGGTTTCGGCGACTATCACGCTCGCAGCTCAGAATCGTAGCCTGTCGTTAGACAGGCTACGGGACTGGCGGGCCAGGACGATCGCGCCGATCAGTCCCAGACCCGCCATGCCTGCCGTGGCCAGATAGCCAAAGGGCCCAAACGCGTCGAACAACGGCCCCGACGCCAGGGTCGCGATGCCGAGCGTGAAGCCTGACGACAGGGCCGAGTTGATCGCCTGGGCCGGCGAAGCCGCCGATGGCGGCGCCAGCTTCTCGATCAGGCGCAACGAGGCCAGGAACGAGGCCGCGAACGTCAAGGCGTGCAGGGCTTGTAGGGGGAACAGCGCCCACAGGGGCGGCTGGAACGCATAGGCGGTCCAGCGGACCACCGCCGCCAGGGCGCCGAGGACCAGGAACCGCTCGGGGCCCCAGCGACGGCGCAGGGGTTCGAGGAAGAACATGAAGCCCACCTCGACGGCGACGCCGACGCCCCAGAGCACGCCGATCATCGGCTCGCTGATCCCCTGCTTGCGCCAGAGGATGGCCGAGAAGCCGTAGTAGAAGGCGTGCGCGCCCTGGATCAGGCCCGCCGTCACAACCGCCAGCACGAAGGTGCGGTTGCGCATCAGGTCGCCCAGCCCCTTCCAGCGCTCGGCCCGGCCCGGCTTGGCCCCCTCGGCGTGAACCCGCTCTGGCGGCACCATCCAGGCGGCCGCCAACGCGCCGATGAAGCAGGTGGCGACGATCCAGAGGGCGATGATCGTCGGCGCGGCGAAGGTCAGGATCGCGCCCATCAGCAGGTTGGCGGCGATGAAGGCGCTGGAGCCCGTGCCGCGCGCCAGGCCGTAGTTGAAGCCCTCGACCCGCGCCCGTCGCAGGGTGATCACATCGATGAGCGGCGAGACCGTGGACATCAGGGTCTGGCCGACGAACCAGGCCAGGACCAGCCACAAGAGGTTATGGCCCGCCAGCAGACCCGCATAGCCAAGGCCCGCGCCGATCAGCAGCAGGATCATCGGCGTGCGCCGCAGCTTGAAGCCGTCGGCCCAGACCGCCAGCGCCGGACCCGTGAAGGGCTTCAGCAGCAGCGGCACGGCCAGGATCAAGCCGATCGCGCCGCCGCTCATGCCGCGATCGCGCAGGAAGGTCCCGGCGTAAGGCAGGCTGACGCCCGAGACCAGGAACAGCGAGGCGTAGAACAGGCAGAGCCGGACCAGGGTCGGGAGGCCCCTCCCCTCGGTCGTGTTGTCCGCCCCCGCCGTCACCCTATTCCGCGCCGCCGAAGCGGGCCGTCCACTCGGCGATCTGGTCGTCGTCGATCTTCTTAAAGAGGACATCGGGCACCGTGATCGCCTGGCCGACGGTCAGCTTGGAAAGCTCGGCGGCGGCGTCGTTCGACGGCCACGCCGCCGGGAAGTCCAGGCTGAACGCCTCGCTGATCTTCTCGGCCGCGAACGGGATGAAGGGGGCCGAGATCTTGGCGTACAGCGCCGCCAGGTTCAGGGCCGTGCGGACAATGAGGGCGGCGCGGTCGCGATCAGTCTTGATCGCGGTCCACGGCGCGGCCTCCTGCAGGTACTCGTTGCCGACCACCCACAGCGCCCGCAGCGCCTGGGCGCTCTTGCGGATCTCGATCGCGTCCATCTGCTCGGCGAGGTCCGCCAGGCGCGCCGAGACGTCGGCGAACAGCTTCTCTTCCAGCGGGCCCGGCTGACCGCCCTCGGGCACGACGCCCTCGAACTTGCTTTCGGTGAACTTCAGGATGCGGTTGACGAAGTTGCCCAGCACGTCGGCCAGGTCGCGGTTCACGGCGCTGGCGAACTGCTCCCAGGTGAAGGCCGTGTCGCTGCCTTCGGGCGAGTTGGCGGTCAGGTACCAGCGCCACAGGTCGGGCGGCAGGATGTCCAGAGCCGCGTCCATGAAGACGCCGCGCTTGTTCGAGGTCGAGAACTTGCCGCCGTACCAGTTCAGCCAGTTGAAGGCTTTCAGCATGTCGACGCTCTTCCACGGCTCTTCCGAGCCGAGGATGGTCGCCGGGAAGCTGACCGTGTGGAACGCGACATTGTCCTTGCCCATGAACTGGACGTAGCGGACGTCATCCGCGCCCTCGTCGGTGCGCCACCAGCGCTTCCAGTCGCGATCGGGCTGAGCTTCCGCCCACTCCTGGGTCGCGGCGATGTATTCGATCGGGGCGTCGAACCAGACGTAGAAGACCTTGTCCTCGAAGCCGGGGCGCGGGACGCCGTCCTTGGCAACGGGAATGCCCCAGGCCAGGTCGCGGGTAATGCCCCGATCGATCAAGCCCTCGTCCAAATGCTTGTAGGCGATCGAACGCGCCAGTTGCGGCCAGTCGGCGTGGCTGTCGACCCAGGCGCGGATCTTGTCCTGCATCTTGGTCTGCAGCAGGTAGAGGTGCTTGGTGTCACGCACCTCGATGTTCCGCGAGCCCGAGATCACCGAGTACGGATTGATCAGGTCGGTGGGGTCCAGCAGGTTGCCGCAGTTGTCGCACTGGTCGCCGCGCGCCTTCTCGAAGCCGCAGTGGGGGCAGGTCCCCTCGACGTAGCGGTCGGGCAGGAAGCGCTTGTCGTCGACCGAATAGACCATCTGGTCGACCCGCTCCTCGATCAGACCATGATCCTCCAGGGCCTGGCAGAAGTGCTGGGTCAGGCGATGGTTCTGCGGCGACGAGGAGCGGCCGAACCAGTCCCACGACAGTCCAAAGGCGCGGCCAACGTCATGCTGCAGCACGTGCTGCTCGGCGCAGTAGGTGGCGACGTCCTGGTTGGCGGCCGCCGCCGCCAGCTCAGCCGGCGTGCCATGCTCGTCGGTGGCGCAGATGTAGAGCGTCTCATGGCCGCGCGCCCGCTGAAAGCGCGCATAGACGTCGGCCGGCAGCATCGACCCCGCCAGATTCCCCAGGTGCTTGATGCCGTTGATGTACGGCAGGGCCGAGGTGATCAGGATGCGAGCCATGCGGGCGCGGCCTTTCGGGCAAGTCGGACGAAGCAAAGAAGCGTCCGCATATAGAAGGGTCGGGCCGCGAGGGAAAGGTTTGGCGACGGCGCATGCCTTCGCCGCTTCACGCGATCGCTCGCTGAAGGTGTTGGGGAGGCGACGGAGCGGCCGGGCGAACCCGGAGACCGTATGGTTTGATTTGCGTTTCGGCTCGTCGACCGCTCCGCCAGGCTGTTGTTTCCATGAGGACGGCGGGCGTGAGCGTTATCTGCTCGGGCCTCCGTTCCCCCCGGACGGGCATGGACCAACTGGATCGGCTCTACCGTCTCCAGCTCGGCGATCCACGATAGGCGGCTTTATCGATCACCGCCCTGTCGCTCCGCTCTCGGCCTTGTCCCGCCTCGCCCCGCCACCCGCGCGCGCTCCTAAAGAGTAAGCCACGCGACCTGCCGAAACGGACGGGGACCAAAAACGGCCCCGCTCAGCCTATCCCCGCCGCCGTATTGGGCCGGATCCAAACGCCCTCCCCCGCGACGGGGACAGCTCTGAGTATGGCGGCAGTTTCAACGCGGATCACAGAGCGGCGCGTAAAAGTGACAAGCCGTTGAAATCGCTGGGTTCGATTTCGTCTACGCGGATCATGGAGCGCCGCGAACGCTCGTACTCGCCCCCTCCGCGCCTACGGCGCTCCTCCCCCGGAGGGGGAAGAAGGCTCGCGTTCCCTTCCGCCCCTTCCGGGGGGCGGACGACCTGCGAAGCAGGTCAGGTGGGGGCCTGCGGCGGCGGCCGGCTTAGAACACCACCGCCAGCGCCGCGACGCCCGCCAGGCCGGCGACGAAAGTCACCAGGAGCGGCCCGGCCGCCTTCGCGCCCGCCGAGCCGCGCGCGATCGTGAAGGCCAGGCCCGCCTTGACCAGGGTGTTGGCCAGGATCGGGGCGGCCAGGATCAGGCCGGCGAGCTTGGGGGTCAGGCTTCCCGCGGGCAGGCGGCTCATGGCGATGATGGCCGCGTCGACATCGACCATGCCTGAAATCCCCAGAACGGTCGCGAGGCCCGCGCCGCCAAAAGCCTGCATAGCCCAGCGGCCAGCTAGCGTGATCACCATCACCAGGCCCGCCAGCAGCAAGGCGGGCCCCAAGTCGAAGGGGTTGCGAACCGATGGCGCGGGGCCATCGCTCGTAGACGCTGACTTCATTCGTAGCGCCCAGCCGACATAGGCCGCGCCCACCAGACCCGCTGGAACCGCCACCAGCGCGAAGGCCGACAAGGCGAACGGCGCGAGCACGGCGACAAGGACCAGCACCCGCACGATCATGACTGTCGAGGCCAGGGCGATCCCGGCGACCAGCACCGTGGTCTCGCCGTCCGACTTGCGAATGCGCGCGGCCATGGTGGCGGTGACGGCGGTCGAGGAGACCACCGCCCCGACCGCAGCGGTCGCCAAGACGCCCTTCTCGGCGCCCAGCCTGCGACTGGCCGCATAGCCGATCAGCGACAGGCCCGAGACCAGCACGACCACCATCCAGATTTCGCGAGGGTTCCAGGCGTCCATCGGCCCGAACGCGTGGTTGGGCAGCAGCGGCAGGATCGCCAGCGAGATCAGGGCGAAGCGGACGATGGCCTGGAGTTCGAGCTCACTAAGCCCTTCGACCCACTCATGCAGCCGCTTGCGCTGCGCCAGGATCAAGGTGGTCAACGCCGCCAGGACACACGCCAGGGTCCATTGGCCGGCGGCGGCCAGGGCGCCGAGGCCCAGGGTGATGATGCCCACGACCGTGGTGGTGGCGCTGAGGTCGTCCTTGGCGGCCGCGCGCGCATAGCCGATCAGCAGGGCCGCGGCCGCCGCGATCAGGATCGCCGACCCGATCAGCGGCGAGACCCGCGCCGTCGCCTCCCCTGCTACGCCGCCGGCTAGGCCCAACAGCGCGAAGGTGCGAATGCCCGCGACGCGCGCGCCGTCTGGTTCCGCCCGGTGCGACCAGCCGCGCTCGACGCCGATCAGCAGCCCCAGCGCGAACGCCAGGCCCACGCCGGCGAAGGGCGACAGGGCCTGAATCCATTCCGACAAGGGCGTCGCCTCCGCTGCTACAGCGGGATGTTATCGTGCTTTTTCCAGGGGTTGGAGAGTTCCTTGCCCTTAAGGCTCTTGAGGCCGCGCACGATCCGGCGGCGGGTGCCGTGGGGCATGATCACGTCGTCGATATAGCCGCGCTGGGCGGCGACGAACGGGTTGGCGAAGGCGTTCTTGTACTCGGCCTCGCGGGCGGCCAGGGCCTCTGGGTCCTTGGCCTCCTGGCGGAAGATAATCTCCACCGCCCCCTTGGCGCCCATCACCGCGATCTCGGCGGTCGGCCAGGCGTAGTTCAGGTCGCCGCGCAGGTGCTTGGAGCTCATCACGTCATAGGCGCCGCCATAGGCCTTGCGGGTGATGACGGTGATCTTCGGCACGGTGGCCTCGGCGTAGGCGAACAAGAGCTTGGCGCCGTGCTTGATCAGCCCGCCGTACTCCTGCTTGGTGCCCGGCATGAAGCCCGGCACGTCGACGAAGGTGATGATCGGG
>NZ_CALCDX010000061.1 GCF_937900395.1 uncultured Caulobacter sp. | reverse complement strand
TGGAGACGATCCGCAAGGCCGGCTCGTCGACCGGCGCCATCGTCGAGGTCGAGGCGACCGGCGTCCCGGCCGGCTGGGGCGCGCCGCTCTACGGCAAGCTGGACGCCGAGCTCGCCGCCGCCCTGATGTCGATCAACGCCGCCAAGGGCGTCGAGATCGGCGAGGGCTTCGCCAGCGCCGCCCTGACCGGCGAGGACAACGCCGACGCCATGCGGCGAGGCCCTGACGGCCAGCCGATGTTCCTGTCCAACCACGCCGGCGGAATCCTGGGCGGCATCTCGACCGGCCAGCCGGTCGTGGCGCGCGTGGCCTTCAAACCGACATCTTCGATCCTTATCCCGCGTCAGACCCTCAACGAGGCGGGCGAGGAAATCGACCTGCGCACCAAGGGTCGCCACGACCCGTGCGTCGGCATCCGCGGCGTGCCGGTGGTCGAGGCGATGACCGCCTGCGTGCTCGCCGACGCCTTTCTGCGCCACCGGGCTCAAACCGGAGGTTGAATTTCACGCATGACGTGTGAGTGCGTTTCAACCTAACATCGCTCGGACAACAAAAATCACCATTTTCATTGTAATACAAAAGCTTTTTGGTTGACCGGCGTTATTACAAGCCGGTAACACTCGCCCAATAGGGGAGTGGATGTCGTGCGGTTCGAGCTGCTGAAAGTCCTGCTGGTCGACGACAACCAGCACATGCGCATCCTGCTGATGGAGATCCTCAGGGCCGTTGGCGTCCGCCACGTTTTCGAGGCGACCGACGGCGTGGAGGCGTTGGCCGTGATGCGTCAGACCGCCATCGACGTGGTGATCACCGACCTCTCCATGGGGCCACTGGATGGCCTGCACTTCGTCCAGCTGCTGCGCCGCGCGCCCGAGAGTCCTAACCCCTACACCCCCGTGATCATGATCACCGGCCACTCGACCGAGCGGCGGGTCAACGAGGCGCGCGACGTCGGCGTCAACGAGTTCCTGGCCAAGCCCGTCACCGCCCGGGCGGTGATCGACCGCCTGACCCAGCTGATCGAGAACCCGCGCCCGTTCGTGCGCAGCGGCAACTATTTCGGCCCCGACCGCCGTCGCCGCGACAGCCCGCGCCACCCGGGCCCCTGGCGGCGCGGCGAGGAGAACCGCTCGACCTATGTGGACGCGCCGGCGGAAACCAAGCACACGCCGCGGGCCTGAAGGGCGGCGCCCTTCGATGGGCGCAATCTTAAGGCATTCGGGACGTAAGAAGGGACGACCATCGTCCTTGTGAGCCCGATCATGCCCTCCCCCCGCCAGACGCTCGTCGCCGCCACACTGCTCGCGGCCGCCCTTTCCCAGTCCGGATGCGTCGCCGCCGCGGTGGCCAGCACGGCGATCGGCGTCACCGGCGCGGTCGTCGGCGGAACGGCCAAGGCGGGCGGCAAGGTCGTGGGCGCGGCGGGCCGAGCCGTGATCCCCGGCGACAGCCGCAAGGACAAGGACGAGCGGTGACATCACCTTCTTCCCCATTAGGGGGAGGTGGATCGATGCGAATACGCATCGAGACGGAGGGGGTCCGCGCAGCGGTGATGCGTCGGCGAACCCGCTAGCCCCCTCCACCGGCGTTCGCCGGTCCCCCTCCCCCGATGGGGGAGGAAGAAAGTCATCACACCGCCAGCACGCAGCGCTCGCCGATGGTCGGGCGCGACAGCTCCACGCGCGACAGGCCCGGGAACTGGACCTTCAGGCGCTCGGCGAAATAGAGGCACAGGCGCTCCAGCGTCGGCGTCTCCAGGCCCGGCTTGTCGTTCAACAGGCCATGGTCCAGCTCGGCGGCGACGGCCTTCAGGGCCGCGTCCAGGGTGTCGAGGTCGGCGACCCAGCCGGCCTCCGCCATCTCGCCCTTCACGCTGGCCTCGACCTTGAACGAGTGGCCGTGCAGCTTTCGATAGCGATGGTCCGACGGACCTTGCTCGATGTAATGGGCCGCGTCGAAATACGCGGCCTTCGTGATCTCGAAGACGGGCTTCATCGTGTACTTCTTTTGACAGGCCTGGGAGGCTCTAGCGCATCGACCCTGTCACCAAGTCGCGCGCCTTATCCGTCAGGGCAGGCCGAGATATTTGTGCGTTTGGACGCTTAAACGCCATTGTGGGTGCGAAAGGCAATAGGCGACGGCCAATTGCGTGTTTCGGTCGCGGTCCGGCCCGTCCATCGGCTGCAGGTAGAACCGCTCGAAATCGAGGGCCGCGAAGCGCTCCGGCATGGCCTTTTCCTGCGGGAAGACGAGCTTCAGCTCCTGGCCCGAGGTCTGGACCACCGGTGCGTCCGCCTTGGGGCTGATGCAGATCCAGTCGATCCCGGGCGGGGCCGGAAGCGTGCCGTTGCTCTCGACCGCGATCTGGAAGCCGCGCGCATGCAGCGCCGCGATCGCCGCCTCGTCCAGCTGCAGGAAAGGCTCGCCCCCCGTGCAGACCACCAGGCGGTCGTCGGGACCGCCGGTCCACTGGGCCTCGACGGCCGCCGCCAAGTCCTCGGCCGTGGCGAACTTGCCGCCGTTCTCGCCGTCGATCCCGACGAAGTCGGTGTCGCAGAAGGTGCAGACGGCCTTGGCGCGATCCTGCTCGCGGCCGCTCCACAGGTTGCAGCCGGCGAAGCGGCAGAACACCGCCGCCTTGCCCGCCTGGCCGCCCTCGCCTTGAAGGGTGAGGAAGATCTCCTTGACGGAATACACCACTATTCCCTCTCCCCTTGCGGGAGAGGGTGGGCGCCGTAGGCGCTCGGGTGAGGGGTCGCGCAGGCGTTATCGGACAAGACTTTCAACCCCTCATCCGACGGCTTCGCCGCCACCTTCTCCCGCAAGGGGAGAAGGAAGGGGTTCGCGCCCCGCCGCGTCCCACTCGGCGTAGCCCTTCTCGCGCAGCTCGCAGGCCGGGCAGACGCCGCAGCCGTGACCCCAGGCGTGCAGAGCGCCGCGTTCGCCCTGGTAGCAGGTGTGGCTTTCCTCGACGATCAGCTTGACGAGGTCCTCGCCGCCCAGGGCCTTGGACAGCGCCCAGGTCTGCGCCTTGGTCAGCCACATCAGCGGGGTCTCGACGCGGAAATTGCGGTCCATGCCGAGGTTCAGCGCGCTCTGCATGGCGTCCAGCGTATCGCGGCGGCAGTCGGGATAGCCCGAGAAGTCGGTCTCGCACATGCCGCCGACCAGGGCGTCGATCCCGCGCCGATCGGCCAGGGCCGCGGCGTAGATCAGGAACACCAGGTTGCGACCGGGCACGAAGGTCGAGGGCAGGCCGCGCTCGGTCATCTCGATGGCGCGGTCGGCGGTCAGGGCCGACTGGGCGACGGCGCCGAAGCTCCTGATGTCGAGGACGTGGTCCTCGCCCAGGCGGTCGGCCCATTGCGGGAAGCGGGCGGCGATCTCGCGGCGCACGGTCTGGCGCGCCTCCATCTCGACGACGTGGCGCTGGCCGTAGTCGAAGCCGACGGTCTCGACGCGGCCGTACCGCTCAAGCGCCCAGGCCAGACAGACGCTGCTGTCCTGGCCGCCGGAGAACAGGACGAGGGCGGCCTCGGTTTGCGCTGGCGGGCTCATGCGCGGCGCTCGCTTTTCGGGAAGGGGAACATGCGCCCTCCTCTACACGAGCCGGGCTTCCGCCGGAACCGGCGGGGCGCCCATCCGCCGACGCCGGGCGCGAGATCCCAATACTCCGACCACGAAGTGAGTCGAATTCTTGCGACGCCATCTTCGCTTCTGCTCATGAATAGCGGGATCAAGACGCCTTACGCGCCGGAAATTTACGCTACGTAAGCCACAAACCCAATCTTCTAATCCAACCTTCACTTGCATGACCTCGGACAACGAAGCCGGATTTTAAGTGAAAAGGCGTAACCTATCGTCGATCACTTACATTGGGGCCAGTTGATAGTCAGAGAACGCAAGTATGCAATCTTCCAATGCTGCGATGGGCCCGCCGTACGCCCGCGTGGTGAAAAACAGTACGGCGCCGAGGAAACATCGACGCACCCAGGCCCACCCATAAGGCGCCGCTTGCGTCAGGGAGGGAATTCAATGTCGCAAACTCTGCGTATGCGGAGCCTGTTGACCATGGGCGCTTCGGCGGCCGTGCTCTCGGCTTTCGCCGTCCCCGCTTTCGCTCAACAACAGACCGCCCAGCAGGGTGGAACGGTCATCGAAGAACTGGTCGTCACCGCCCAAAAGAGGGAAGAGGCGCTTCAGGACGTCCCGATCGCGGTGTCGGCCTTCAGCCAGGACTCGCTGGAAGCGCAGAAGATCGACGGGGGGCCCAACCTGCAGCAGGCGATCCCGAACGTCAGCTTCGCCCGCAGCAACTTCACCAACAGCTTCAACTTCCAGATCCGCGGCATCGGGGCCAAGGCCGTCGGCGCTTCGGCCGACCAGGGCGTCGGCGTCCACATGAACAACGCCCCCATGCAGTCGGGCAATCTGTTCGAGGCGGAGTTCTACGACGTCGAGCGGGTGGAAGTGCTGCGCGGCCCGCAAGGCACGCTCTACGGCCGCAACGCCACCGGCGGCGTGGTCAATGTGATCACCGCCAAGCCCACGGACGTGTTCGAGGCCAACGCCCGCGCCGAGTACGGCAACTTCAACGCCATCCGGCTGCGCGGCATGGTCAACGTGCCGATCTTCGGCGACAAGCTGGCCGTTCGCCTGTCCGGCGCCACGCTGAAGCGCGACGGCTTCGTCACCAACACCTTCACGAAGAACGTCGTCGACGATCGGGACCTCTATTCGACCCGCGTCCAGGTGATGTTCAATCCGACCGAGAAGCTGCGCACCAACTTCCTGTGGGAACGCTTCCACGAGAACGACAGCCGGGCCCGCACCGGCAAGCAGCTCTGCACCAAGGATAACGGACCGGCCACCGTCGGGGGCGTGCCCACCGGCGCGGCGCGCGGCTTCCTGACCCAGGGCTGTCTGCCCGCCTCGATCTACGGCGCCAGCGCCTATGGCACGGTCAACACCTCCGGCACCCTGACCGGCCTGCTGGGCAACATCTTCGGCTTCACCGCGGGCGACGCCAACCTGGGCGACACCACCACGACCAACCTGCGCGAGATCGAGACGGCGCTGGATCCGATCTACCGCTCGGGCTCGAACGTCTACCAGTTCACCCTGAACTACGACCTGTCCGACACCCTGACCTTCACGTCGATGACCGCCTACAGCAAGGGCAGCGTCTATACGAAGCAGGACTACAACCGGAACGTCTCGCCAGTGCCGTTCAACAACACCCCGTTCACGCCGGGCGGCTTCTTCAACGACCCGCAGGTTGGCAACACCAACAAGTTCACCACCATCGACGTCTCGTCGGGCCGCTCCGAGCAGTTCAGCCAGGAACTGCGGCTGCAGTCGGCCTTCGACGGCCCGATCAACTTCAACTTCGGCGGCATCCACTTCACGTACCGGACGCTGACCGACTACTACGTGATCGGCAACTCGCTGACCCTGTCATCGCTGGCGCTGAACTTCTCCAACACCGGCAACCCGAACTGCAACCCGGCGACCACCGCCCGCTGCATCGGTATCGACACCGCGTCGGATCCGACCGGCGACGGCCACAACTACTATCTGAACCGCACGCCCTACACCCTGGTGTCGGACGCCCTGTTCGGCGAGGTCTACTACCAGGTCAACGAGGACCTGAAGTTCACCCTGGGCCTGCGCCAGACCCGCGACAAGAAGGCGGTGAAGAACTTCTCGACCGTGCTGCTGGCCCCGGGCTACGGCCTGACGCTGAACCCGACCAACCCCGACCAGCGCGCCCGCTTCAACGAGACGACCGGCCGCTTCGGCGTCGACTACAAGGCGCACCTGGGCTTCACCGACGACACCCTGCTCTACGCCTTCTATTCCAAGGGCTATAAGGGCGGCGGCATCAATCCGGGCGTGCCCGCCAATTCGGTGGGCATCCGCCAGACCTTCGACCCCGAATTCGTCAACGCCTTCGAGATCGGCACCAAGAACACCCTGCTGGGCGGCAGCCTGCTCTTCAACGCGACGGGCTTCTCGTACGACTACAAGGGGTACCAGATCTCGAAGATCGTGAACCGGACCTCGGTCAACGAGAACGTCGACGCCAAGGTCTACGGCCTGGAGCTGGAGACGATCTGGTCGCCGGTCCGCAACCTAAAGCTCAACGCCAACCTCGGCTATCTGCACACCAAGATCGGCAGCGGGGTCACCTCGATCGACACGATGAACCGGACCCAGTCCAACCCGGCCTATACGGTCGTGAAGGTGGGCCCCAACTCGTCGGCGGTCGGCGCCAACTGCGTGCTGGCCACCGCCGGCGTCGCCACGATCCTGGGCGCCGGCGCGGGCGGCACCCTGCCCTGGGCCTGCTCGGGCGCGGCGGCCTATCAGGCGTTCCTGTCCGCCCCCGCCGCGGCGGGCGGCGCGGGCCTGCCGACGGCCACCGCCGCCTTCCTGGCCAACGCCACGGGGCTCTACACCTACGGCTCGGGCTATTCGATCGAAGGGACGGCGGCGAACCTGTCGGGCAACGAGCTGCCCAACTCGCCCCACTGGACCACCTCGCTCGGCGCCCAGTACACCTTCGAGCTGTCGGACGGCTGGTCGGCGACGGTCCGCGGCGACTACTACCGCCAGAGCAAGCAGTTCGCTCGCGTCTACAACACCGAGTACGACCGCCTGAAGGCCTGGGACAACGGCAACCTGACCCTCAAGGTCGAGAAGCCCGAGTGGGGCCTGTCGATCGACGCCTATGTCAAGAACATCGGCAACAAGCTGCCCATCGTCGACGCCTACACGACCGACGACAGCTCGGGCCTGTTCACCAACGTGATCACCGGCGAGCCGCGCCTCTACGGGATCGCGATCACCAAGTCCTGGTAGCGAGTACTCTGTAACCCCGGAACTTGCGAGGCGGAGCTCCCGGGCTCCGCCTTCCTTTTTGGCTCGTCCCAAGCCCCTCAAGGCGGCCGCGACACCGCGCGCGGGGCGGACTTAACGACTCTGCAAGGCCGCAAAGGGCAAGTTGCCCGCCTGTAGGTCCTGGCGAAGTCCCGAATGGAAACGCTTTCACGTCTGATCGAGAAGCGCGAGCCCGTCGCGCCCGTCGCGTCCTGCGCCGAGGTCGCAGCGATGTTCGACGCCGATCCGACGGCGGCCGCGATCGCCGTGGTCCAGGACGAACGCCCGATCGGCATCATCTATCGCGACGTCCTGCAGGGCATGATGCGGGTGGCCGGCGAGGCCCTCGCCGCCACGCCCATCGTCGCGGTCATGGACTCCACGCCGCGAATCGTCCCGGCCGACAGCGACGCCAACGCCTTCGTCGACTCGCTGCGCGACAGCGCCCAACCCGTGTTCCGCACCGCCTATGTCGCGATCGACGACGCCGGCCGCTATGTCGGCGTCGGCGGCCTGACCTCGCTGCTCAGCGTCCACCAGCGCCGCCGGAACGAGGCCCGCGACGCCCGGGCGCTGATCGAGCGCATGGCCATGGACATCGGCGATCACCTGGACGGCGTCCTGGCCATCACCGCGCGCCTCGAGCAACAGCGCCTGACCCCCGACGCCGCCGCCTTCGTCCGCGCGATCAGCGACACCAGCCGCGACATGAGCGAGACAGTCGGCCGCGCGATCGACCTGCACCGCTCGGCCCAGGGCCACCTGGCCTTCAAGCCCGAACCGACCCGTCTGCGCGACCTGGCCGACGCCTTGGAAGCCCGTTGGGCTCACCGCGCCCAGGACGGCGGTTCCACCCTGCTGGTCTCCTACGACGGCGATCCGGAGTGCGGCGTCGAGCTGGACGGCGAGCGCCTGATGCAGGTCTTCGACATCCTGGTCGAGAACGCCCTGGCCGGCGGTCGCGGCATGATCGAGGTCCGCCTGACCGCGCGGCCCGAGGGCGACCTGGTGCGGCTGGACGGCCAGGTGCGCGACAACACCGCCGGTCACGACGCCGAGGAGCGCCTGGCGCGCCTGGCGGGCCCCATGGGCCAGCCCAGCCTGCAGGACCGCAGCGAGATCGCCCTCAGCGTCGGCCTGGCCCTGGCCCGTCGCATCATGCGGGGCATGGGCGCGCCGCTTCACGCCGAGGCCAATCGCGGGGCTGGCGTCACCGTGGGCTTCTCGCTGATCGCCCGCGCCGTCGACACGATCGCCGCCCACGCCGGCGAACCGACCCTCTCCGGCCGCGCCGCCCACATCCTGATCGTCGACGACAACGCCACCAACCGGATGGTCGCCGAGGCGCTGTGCGACATGTTCGACTGCACCTCCGAGCAGGCCGTCGACGGCGTCGAGGCCGTCGAGATGGCGCGCGGCGGTCGCTTCGACCTGATCCTGATGGACATCAAGATGCCGCGCATGGACGGCGTGGCCGCCACCCGCGCGATCCGCGAGATGGGCGGCCGGATCGGCCAGACCCCCGTGGTCGCCCTGACCGCCAACGCCGATCCGATGGACGTCCAGACCTACATCGCCGCCGGCATGCAGGACGTCGTCGAAAAGCCGATCAAGCCCGAGCGCCTGGCCGTCGTGCTCAGCGCCCTGCTGGGCGGCGAGGACGAAGCCGAGATCGAGGCGGCCTAGCCGAGCGAGATCGGGGCGCCGGCGCCCCTGGCGCAGACGCGCGGCTAAGCCGCGCGTCTTGCCCCCTCGGAGAGGCGCGCCGAGATATTGAAGCGGGTGATCAGCCGCTCCAGCTCGGCGGCTTCCGTGCGCA
>NZ_CALCDX010000060.1 GCF_937900395.1 uncultured Caulobacter sp. | reverse complement strand
ATCGTCTCGAACGTCGAGGGCAACGCGCCCGAAGGCGTCGATCCGGTCGATGTCCTGATGGCCGCCCTGCCCGCCGGCACCCTGTCGGGCGCGCCCAAGGTGCGGGCCATGGAGATCATCGACGAGCTGGAAGTCGAAAAGCGCGGCATCGGCTATGCCGGCGCCGTTGGCTATTTCGGCGCGGACGGCTCGGTCGACACCTGCATCGTGCTGCGCACGGCGCTGGTCAAGGACGGCATGATGTACGTGCAGGCCGGCGGCGGCATCGTCGCCGACAGTGATCCGGACGGCGAATACGACGAGACCCTGCACAAGTCCCGCGCCCTCAAGCGCGCGGCCGAGGAAGCCTGGCGATTCAGCTGAGCCTTAGGGCTGCTTCTCCCAGCTGGGACTAGTCGCCGAGCCGGTCTTGCGGCAGGTGCTGGGTGACGACTGGCGGCGCCAGAACCATCACCGTGGCGAAGCTGATCGCGCAGAAGGCGGCGAAGGCCGCCGCGGCCAGCACCGGCGCCAGCTTCTGGACGCGCGTCTTGGGTCGCAGCAGAGCGCGGACATAGGCGACGGCGACAGGGTCCAAGGCGGAATCACGCGGGTCCATCCCCATATGATGCTCCAGACCGCGTCCGCTGTAACCGTAACTGAAAGCCGCAGGCGAAATTGGCGCTACACATTGCTTTCGCCCGCGCCACAGGTCTTTGGATGATCATCCAAAAGACCTGCGCCTGCTTAGAACCTGGAGCGCGTTCGAGCGGCGAAACCGCTTACACTTTCGCCTAACGCGCTCTAGAACCGACCTCCGAAAGGCGGCGTCATGATCCTCGTCATCGATAACTACGACAGCTTCACCTACAACCTCGTCCACTATCTGAACGAGCTGGGCGCGGAGACCGAGGTCTACCGCAACGACGCCCTGACGGTGCAGGAGGCCCTGGCCCTGAAGCCCGCCGCCGTGCTGCTGTCGCCCGGCCCCAAGGCTCCGGACCAGGCGGGCATCTGCCTGCCGCTGCTGCGCGCCGCGCCGGAAGACCTGCCGATTCTGGGCGTCTGCCTGGGCCACCAGGCCATCGGCCAAGCCTATGGCGGCGAAGTGATCCGCGCCAAGCAGGTCATGCACGGCAAGGTCAGCAAGGTCCGCCATAACGACAAGGGCATCTTCAAGGGCCTGCCCAACCCGTTCACCGCCACCCGCTATCACAGCCTGGCCGTCCGCAAGGAAGACCTGCCGCCCGAGCTGGAGGTCACCGCCTGGACCGACGACGGCGAGATCATGGGCGTGCAGCACAAGACCCGGCCTGTGTTTGGCGTGCAGTTCCACCCGGAATCGATCGCCACCGAGGGCGGCCACCAAATGCTCGCTAACTTCATGGACCTGGCGGGCGTCCAGCGCGACGCGGCGGTCTGGGTCTAGGTCCGCCGCCATGTCCGACGCTTTCAAGCCTTTGCTGGCCAAGCTGGCCGACGGCCAGACCCTGGGCGAAGAGGACGCCGAGGTCTTCTTCGCCGCGTGCCTGCGCGGCGAGCCGACGCCGGCCCAGGTCGCCGCTGCGGTCACCGCCATGCGCCTGCGCGGCGAGACGGTCGGCGAGATCGCCGCCTGCGCCCGCGCCATGCGCCGCGCCGCCGTGCATCTCGATCACCCCTATGAGGTCATCGACGTCTGCGGCACCGGCGGCGACGGCCTCCACACCCTGAACATCTCGACCGCCGTCGGCTTCGTCGCTGCGGGCGGCGGGCTGAAGGTCGCCAAGCACGGCAACCGCGCCATCACCTCCAAGTCCGGCACCGCCGACGTGCTGACCGCCCTGGGCGTCAACATCGACGCCACGCGCGCGCAGCAGCGCCGGGCGCTGGACGAGGCCGGCATCTGCTTCCTGTTCGCCCAGGCCCACCACGGCGCGATGCGACACGTCTCGCCGATCCGCCAGGAGCTGGGCTTCCGGACGATCTTCAACCTCTTGGGCCCGCTGACCAATCCGGCCGGCGCCAAGCGGCAGGTGGTCGGCGTCTCCGCGCCGCGCTTCGTCGAGCCGATCGCCAAGGCCCTGGGCGCCCTGGGCGCCGAGCGCGCCTGGTCCGTCCACGGATCGGGCCTCGACGAACTGACCACGACGGGCGAGACGGACGTGGCCGAATGGCGCGACGGGGTCGTGCGCCTGTTCAAGATCACACCCGAGGCCGTCGGCCTGCCGCGCGCCTCGCTCTCGGACATCACTGGCGGCGATCCCGCGTTCAACGCCGCCGCCCTGACCCGCCTGTTCGACGGCGAGAAGGGCCCCTATCGCGACATCGTGCTGCTGAACGCCGCCGCCGCTTTCCTGGTCGCCGACAAGGTCGAGACCCTGGTCGAAGGCATTGAGCTGGCCGCCGACGTCATCGACGAGGGCCGCGCCCGCGCCGCCCTGGACGGCCTGGTGGCCGCCACCAATACGGAAGTCCCTGCGTGACCGATATCCTCGCCAAGATCGCCGCCTACAAGCGCGAGGACGTCGCCGGCCGCAAGGCCGCGCGCTCGCAGGCCGACGTCGACGCCGCCGCCAAGGCCGCCTCGGCCCCGCGCGGCTTCAAGGCGGCGCTGGAGGCGCATCACGCGCCCGGCAAGCTGTCGCTGATCGCCGAGATCAAGAAGGCCTCGCCGTCCAAGGGCCTGATCCGCGAGGACTTCGATCCGCCCGTCCTGGCCAAGGCCTACGAACTCGGCGGCGCGGCCTGTCTGTCGGTGCTCACAGACGGCCCCAGCTTCCAGGGCGCGGACGAGTATCTGGCGGCCGCCCGCACGGCGACCGCCCTGCCCTGCATCCGCAAGGACTTCCTGGTGGATCCTTGGCAGGTGGCCGAGAGCCGCGCCCTCGGCGCCGATGCGATCCTGGTCATCCTGGCGATGATCGACGACGTCCTGGCGGCTGAACTGATGTCGGAAGCAAAGCGCCTGGGCATGGACGCCCTGGTCGAGGTCCACGACGAGGCCGAGATGGCCCGCGCCGGCGTGCTGGGCTCGGATCTCGTCGGAATCAACAACCGCGACCTGAAGAGCTTCGTCGTCGATCTGGCCGTGACCGAGCGTCTGTCCAACCAGGCTCCGAAAGGCTCACTGCTCGTCACCGAGAGCGGCGTCTTCACCCACGCCGACGTGGTGCGGATGGAGGCGACCGGCGCCAAGGCCATGCTGGTCGGTGAAAGCCTTATGCGTCACGCCGACGTCGCGACGGCCACGAAAGCGCTGATCGGCTGACGGGGACGCCGTCTGGCGTTTTTTCCCATAGCCGATCAAACTCCCATCAAAGAAGCCGTCCCGGACGGTCACGACGCTACGCGAGGAAACGCGAATGCACTGGGTCGCCCGTGTGGTGAATTGGTCCCTCGTCGCCTTCTTCAAGCTCGAGGGTTGGAAGATCGAGGGTTCGGCCCCGACCACCACCCGCAAGTTCGTGATCATCGCCGCGCCCCACACCAGCAACTGGGATTTCGTCTACTTCCTTGGCGCGGCGGACGCCCTGAACCTCAAGCTCAGCTTCATGGGCAAGGCCTCGCTGTTTCGCTGGCCGTTCGAGAGGCTGATGAAGGATCTGGGCGGCGTGCCGATCGACCGATCCCAGTCGCGTGACACGGTCCAGGCCATGGCTGACGAGTTCGCCCGTCGCGACGAATTCATGCTGACGATCGCGCCCGAGGGGACGCGCGGCAAGGCCGGCGGTTGGAAAACCGGCTTCTATAACATCGCCCTGAAGGCCGGGGTGCCTCTGGTGCCGGGGTTCATGGACTACGAGCGCAAGGTGGTCGGCCTGGGACCGGCGATGATCCCCAGCGGCGACTATGAAAAGGACCTGGCGGTGCTGGCGGCGTTCTATGCGCCGGTCACCCCCAAGCATCCCGAGCTCAAGACTATTCCATAGGCTAGCGTCCTCCCGCGCGTCCGCCTGGTTGGCGGGGGCCTGATCGCTCGCTACGGTCCGCGCCGCTCTTCTGTGAAAGGAATCGGATGCGGGGTCTTCTGTCCAGGCTGCGGCGCGCCCTGTCGCCGGTCTCCGCGGCGTCGCCATCGACAGAGACCGTCGGCGCACCGCAAGAACTCTGGCATCTGGTAGGCGCGGCCGACGCGGACTACGTCCGCGTGGGGCTCGAGTTCAAGCGGCTGTTCATCGAAGCCGGCCTGCAACCCCACCACGCCATCCTGGACGTGGGCTGCGGCATCGGCCGCGCCGCCGCCCCGCTGGTCGACTATCTGGATGAGAACGGCCGCTACGCCGGCTTCGACGTCATGGCCCAGGCCATCGACTGGTGCAAAGCCAACATCGCCGTCGACGACCCGCGCTTCGCCTTCGTCCACGCCGACATGCATAGCGATCGGTACAATCCGGGCGGCTCCCAACCGGCCAGCGCCTATGTCTTTCCCTATCCTGACGCCAGTTTCGACTATGTCTGGCTGGGCTCGGTTTTCACCCATCTGCTGGCCGCCGATCAGATACAGTTCGCCCGCGAGATCGCCCGGGTCTTGAAGCCCGGCGGAATCAGTATCGTCTCGTGGTACCTGATCGACGACGAGGCTCGCGCCAATACTGGAAACGGCCAGATCGCCTTCGACATGGTTCATCCGCTGGACGGCTGTTGGACCGCCACGCCCGAACTGCCGGAGTCGGTGATCGGCTACGACATCGAACCGATCCTCGCCCAGTACGATGATCTGGGCCTTGACGTGCTGAACCGGGCGCTGGGCGTCTGGCGCCGCCAACCCCTGCAGGATCAGGACATCATCGTGGCCCGCAAACGCGCCTGAAAGCTCTCATTAAGCTTTTGATTCTGAGCGAGATTTACCACACCTCGCGAGCTAGGCTTTGATTTTGCAAAGCTTTTCACGCTGCTCACGCCTCGACTTGACTTTAACCCGGAACGCCTAGAGAACATTCTCCAAGGTTTGCGGTTTGTTCCGCGCTCCAGCCGAGGTCGACATGCTCACCCGCAAGCAGCACGAACTGCTGATGTTCATCCACGAGCGGATCAAGGAGACCGGCGTCTCCCCGTCCTTCGACGAGATGAAGGAGGCGCTCGACCTGGCGTCGAAGTCCGGCATCCACCGCCTGATCACGGCGCTGGAGGAACGCGGCTTCATCCGCCGCCTGGCCCACCGGGCCCGGGCGCTGGAAGTGGTGAAGCTGCCGCAACAGGCCACGACCGCCGCCCCGCCCAAGGGCAGGAGCGCTTTCCGTCCGCAAGTGTTCGAAGGCGGCGGCGCGCCGCCCGCCTCCGCGCCCGCTGCGGCCGCCAATGACAGCCGCGAACTGCCGATCCTGGGCCGCATCGCCGCCGGCACGCCGATCGACGCCATCCAGCACGAGCGCGAGCGCCTGCCAGTGCCGGAAGCCATGCTGGGCAACGGCGAGCACTATGTCCTCGAGGTCCAGGGGGACTCGATGATCGAGGCCGGCATCCTCGACGGCGACTACGTCATCATCAAGAAGGGCGACACCGCCACCTCGGGCGAGATCGTCGTCGCCCTGGTCGGCGAGGAAGCCAC
>NZ_CALCDX010000059.1 GCF_937900395.1 uncultured Caulobacter sp. | reverse complement strand
TCCTCACCTCCGAAGATCGCATCCGCGACGAACTGCTGCAGGTTACACAGATCCCCCGCTGGCTCGGCAGCGGCTACCTGTTCCTCACGCGGAATGAGCTCTCGGTCGCCCCCTCGTTCACCGCGCCGCGGAAGACGATTTTCAGCCAGCAGGGGATGCTCCAGCGCGCCTATATCGGCACCGATCGCGTCTTCGTGACGACCAGCGGCGGAGGCATCGCTGCGTTTGATGCGCGGACCTTCGTCGAAGTCCCGACGGAGACGCTCCCCGGGGTGCCGTGGCTCGCCTCGTACGCAGCAAAAGATGCGGCGCGCGCGATCGCCGTCTTCGACCTCCTCGGGCCGGTGCGCACGACCGATGGCGGGAAGACCTGGCAGCGGTTGCCGATCGCCGCCGCCATCGCGAAGGTCGACGTCGTTCGGGACACCTTCGTGCTCCAAGAGGCCTCCGAAAACGGAAATACATCCAACACATCGCGTCGTTTCGTCGTCGACGACGACGGCAGCGGCCTGCCCGAGGGGTTCAGCCTGGAGGCCTCCGACCGCCTCGGTTTGCAGATCGTGCGGACGCTGGTGACCGCCGAACTCGACGGGTCACTGGAGATCCGGCCTGCTCCGGGCGGGGGCACCAATGCGGTGCTGCGGGTGCCCATCGGCCGGCGCAGCAGCCGTGCGGTCGGGCCCTGAGAAACGCCAGAGAAGGCAAACAACCACGGCCCCGGCGTGATCGCCGGGGCCGTGGCCGAAGAGTCGGTGGACTAGACGCCGGTGCGTGCCCGGGTCCGAGCGTTGCGGCGCTTGAGGGCGCGGCGCTCGTCCTCGCTCATGCCACCCCACACGCCGGCGTCCTGGCCGGAGTCCAGCGCCCAGGTGAGGCACTCGGTGACCACGGGGCAGCGATTGCACACGAGCTTCGCGTCAGCGATCTGGGCCAAGGCCGGGCCGCTGTTCCCGACCGGGAAGAACAGTTCCGGATCCTCGTCCCGACAGACCGCCTTGTGGCGCCAATCCATTTGTCGCTACTCCTTTGATTAACTGTGTGCGCACCAAAGTAGGGGGTATGCCCCGCAAACCTTGGGTGTTAACCCGTGCACACACAAATGTTGTTGCACTGTTACTCCGATGGTTCCACAGGCGTGGGGGAAGTCAATAGGACTTCGGCGAAGCGTGGGCAATGTCACTCCCGGGGCGGTTTAGTACCGCCTTGCCCGGTGTACTAAACTCCGGCCCGATCCACTCAAAAACTGCTGGTCGTACAGAGTCCTCGCAGTTCAGGGCGGTGACCGTCAGGCCGGCGGCGCCACCACCAGCGCGACGAGGCGCCGGGGTTGGTGCGCAGCAGGCCGCTGCGCCACAGATAGACCGCGTAGACGCCGTAGACGATGGCGGTGAGCAGAAAACCCAGGCTCAGCAGACCGTCGGACGGATCGAACATCGTCGACATCGCAGGTCAGCGGAAGAGGCAGCCCGGCCGCGCCACCCGCGCAAGCGGGCGCAGCGGCCGGTGCAGGCGGGCGCACCCCGCCGGCCGGCGGCGCGGCCCCGACCCCGGACGGTCCGCCTCCGTCGAGCCCTTCCGGTGGCGGGACGAGTTCGTCGTCGTCGGCCGGCGCGGCGGCGCGCGGCGGTAGCGGTCCCGCCGGAAACTCGGGCGGAGGCTCCGGCGAAGGCGGCGGCGAGAGCGGCGAGGGCGCGCCGTCCGCCGCGCCCGCCTGGGCCCGCGACCTGCAGCACCGCCAGACCCTGGCCCATGGCGCGGCCATGGCCGTCCACGCCGCCGGCAGCGGCGACGATCACAGCGCCGGCGCGGCGCCCAGCCTTTCGGAGGATAGATGATGAGCCCGCTCAAGGGGCCGGCGCGCTTCGGCGCGACCCCGGCGCCCGAAACTCCCTATCAACGGGCCGGGCAGGCCTGGGACGAGCGCATCGGTTCCGCGCGCGTCCAGGCTCGCAACTGGCGCCTGATGGCCCTGGGGCTGCTCGCCCTCAGCGGCGGCCTGACCGGCGGGCTCGTAGCCCTGTCGTTGCGCGGCGGCGTCACGCCCTGGGTCGTGGAGGTCGACCGCCTGGGCGAGCCGCGCGTTGTCGCGCCCGCCGTTCAGGGCGCGCGGCCGACCGACGCCATGATCGCCTGGACCCTGGCCCGCTTCGTCGTTGACGTGCGCACCATCTCCACCGACCCCGTCCTGATGCGTCAGGCCTGGCTGCGCGCCTACGACTTCACCGACGCGGCGGGCGCGGCGGCGCTCTCCGACCACGCCCGCCGCGCCGACCCGTTCAGCCAGGTCGGCAAGGCTCAGGCGGTGGCGTCGGTGACCAGCGTCGTGCGCGCCTCTCCGTCGAGCTTCCGCGTCGCCTGGACCGAGCAGCGCTTCGAGGGCGGCCAGCTGGTCGCCACCGAGCGCTGGACGGCCATCCTGACGGTGCGGATCAAACCGCCCACGACCGCCGAGGGCCTGCGGTCCAACCCGCAGGGGGTCTTCGTCAGCGCCATCGCCTGGTCCAAGGAGTTCGGCGCATGATCCGGATGGCTGCCTATGCCGGCGCCGCCGCCTTGTTGTGCGCCACTTCCGCCGGCGCCGAGGATCGCGATCTGCGCCTGGCCGCCCCGGCCGGCATGATCGCCTTCGACTACGAGGAGACCAGCGTCTATCCGCTCCTGGCCACCCCAGGGCGTATCACCGACATCGTGCTCGAGCCGGGCGAGACGCTCGTCTCCCAGGGGGCGGTGGCGGCGGGCGATACCGCCCGCTGGGTGATCGGCGACACCAGCAGCGGCGCGGGCGTGGGCCGGCGCGTCCACGTTCTGGTCAAGCCGACCGAGCCGGGCCTGGCCACCAACCTGGTCATCAACACCGACCGGCGCACCTACCATCTGGAACTGCGGGCCTCGGCCAGGACCTGGAACGCCCAGGTGTCGTGGCGCTACCGGCGCGAGGCGATCCCGGTGGTCGCCGCCCGACCGGCGCCCGTGCCGTCGTCCTTGGACCTTGCGCGGGTCAATCACGACTATCGCATCGAGGGCGATCATCCGGCCTGGCGCCCGGTGGCGGTCTTCGATGACGGGCGCAGGGCCTATGTTGAGTTTGGTCCCGGCGTGGCCCTGGACGATCTGCCGCCGCTTTACCGCACGGGCCTCGACGGCCGGTCCGCCGAGCTGCTCAACTATCACGTGGAGGGCCGTCGGCTCGTTCTGGACCGCCTGTTCGATCGCGCGGAGCTGCGCCTGGGTGACAAGCATCGAGCCAAGCGCGTGCGGCTCGTCAGGCTCGCGCCGAAGGCGGAGACGGACCGATGAGCCAGGATCGCACCCCCGCCGAGGAAGAGATCGCCAAGTCGCTGCGCCTGCGCGGCGCGTCGCCGCCGGTGGCCCGGTTGTCGCGGCGGGCGCTGGTGGTCAGTGGCGCTGCCTTGTCCCTGGCGCTGTTCGCGGCGCTGGGCTGGTCTCTGTCCGAACGGCGGCGGCCGCCACCGCCAGCGGCCGATCCATCACCGGCCAGCGCGCCATCCGAGCGTGTCACCGCTCTGCCGCGGGGGTATGTCGGCCCAGCCGGGGTTCCGGCCCTGGGCCCGCCGCTGCCCGGCGACCTGGGGCGTCCCATGCTGGCCGCTCAGCAACGCGGCAAGACGGTCGACTGGCCGTCCGGCGAGCCGGCGCCGACGATCGGTACGCCGCCTGCCATGCCGCCGCAGCGTCCGGCAGCGGATCTCGAGCGCGAGACGCGCGTGGCGGCCAGGCAGGCCGCGCGCCAGAGCGACCTCTTTGCGACGGCGCGGCCCGATGGGCGTGGCGGATCGGCTGCGCCGAGCGCCGCCGCTCCCGGGACCGCCACGCCGGCGATCGACGCCAGGACGACCAGCGGTGAGCGGCTACAGGCGCCGGCCTCGCCGTACGTGTTGCAGGCCGGCGCGGTGATCCCCGCCGCGCTGGTGACCGGATTGCGGTCGGACGCGCCGGGCGTCGCCATCGCCCAGGTCACCCAGGACGTCCACGATAGCCTGGGCGGCGGCGTCCTGCTGATCCCGGCCGGGTCGCGCCTGATCGGGGAGTACGGCGCCGAGGTGAAGGCCGGCGACAGCCGCCTGCAGGTGATGTGGACGCGCCTGATCCTGCCTTCAGGCCGCTCGATCGTGCTGGACAAGCTGCCAGCCGCGGACGCCCAGGGGATGGCGGGGTTGCAGGACGGCGTCGACCGCCACGGCGGCCGCATCCTGGCCGCCGCAGGGCTTTCGACCCTCCTGGCGATCGGAGCCGAAAGCGGCGCGTCTGCCGACGAGTCCGACCTGGTTCGCGCGATCCGGCGCGGCGGCGCCGACGCCGTCACCGATGTCGGGCGCCAGATCGTGGGCCGCAGCCTCGATCGCGTCCCGACCCTCACGATCCGGCCCGGCGCGCCCCTGCGCGTGCTGCTGACCAAGGACCTCGTGCTCGAACCCTATGTCGAAAGGACCTCTCGATGAGCAAGCTGAAGCTGCGTCCGCTGGAGGACGAGACGCCGGTCAAGATGACCCTCGACGTGCCGGCCGCCACCCACCGCAATCTCCTGGCCTACGCCCAGGCCCACGCGGCCCAGACCGGCGGCAAGCCGGCCGAACCCGTTCGTTTGGTCGTGCCGATGCTCGACCAGTTCATGGCCAGCGACCGGGCCTTCGTGCGCGGACGAAACCCTCGTGGCGGCTAGTCGGCGTCTTCGGCCAGGACGGCCAGCAGGGCCAGGATGCGCCGCTTCAATGGGCGGGGCAGGGCGGTCATCGCCTGGGCCATCGCCGAGCCTTCGGGGCAGGCTCCGAGACGGATCAGGGCCAGCGCGGCTGGAGACGGTTCTGGCTCGCCGCCTGGCCCGGTCGGCGGCAAGCCCTCGAAGAACCATTCGGGGGTGGTTCGCAGCACCTTGGCCGCGGCGTGCAGGGTCGAGGCGGCGATGCGGTTGGCCCCGGTCTCGTATTTCTGGACCTGCTGAAAGGTCAGGCCCAGATCGGCGGCTAGGGCGCCCTGGCTGACCTTCAGGATCTGGCGGCGCAGCCGGATGCGGGCGCCGACATGCTGGTCGACATGATGCTTGGCGGGACTGGGCAAGGCAGGCTCCGGACGGTGGAGCTGTAGACGCGCGGGCAGGCGGGTGTTGGTAGCGCGCGGCCAAATATATTTCCGTTGGCCGGGCCTGGAGCTCGCCTGGCGGTCTTGTGGATGTGCGATCACCGGCGTTAGCTGCCGGCATGGTCAAGACCCCCAAGCCGCTGGACGAGGTCGATTGGGCGGAGGCCGCCGAGCATCTGGTGGGGATGTTTCCGGGCGCCTCGCTGGGTGAGATCGTGGCGCGGGCCGAGGCCGCGGCCGTGACGTTGAACCAGATGGGCATGATGCGCGAGGCCGAGTCCATGCGACGGGCGGCCGAACATGTGCGCAGGCACAGGATGAACTAGGTCAACGGAACGAACGGACGTCGCCACGGAGACTCGTCGGCTAAGCCCTCTTCGTCCAGGAGGATCTCTGGCCAGGGCCTGTTTCACGCTCTCGGCGTAGGTCTAGACGCGCTAGGCTCGGGGCAAGGCCTGGACGAGGACGAACACCAAGCCGGCGGCCAGCAGGACCAGGGCGGCAAGGCCCGCCCAGCCGGCGGGCGTCAGCAGGCGGGCGGTGGGTCGGGAGCGAGCGGGCATGAGGCTATGGTACGGCGCCGCTCATGGCGGCGCTAGGTCGCGTCGAGGCGCGCCCACCACTCGGCATAGACGGTGTTCTTGGCCATATGGCGGTTGAGGTCCGGCGATTTGTCGTTCCACCAGACCGGGCCGCGCTCTCCCAACCCCACCTTTGCGGCCTCGACCTGAGCGCGGGCCTTGGCCAGTTGATCTGGGTCCTTGGCCGCAAGCGCCGCCCGGACTGCGCGACGCGCCTCCATCAGCGCGTTCACCAAGGTCCTGCGGTGCTCAGGCGATAGATGCGGATTGCTTCGTCGCCAGAGCCGGCCGCGCACGACGATGTAGCGGCCATCCGGCGTGACGGGCGCAGGCGCCGTCATCGGGACAGTTCGATCCAGGCCGGCGCGTGGTCGCTCGCGCCATCGAGCCCGCGCACCCATCGATCGACGCCGGCGTCCTGGAGCTGGTCGGCCAAATCCGGCGACAGCAGCAGATGGTCGATGCGCAGGCCTTTGTCCTTGGGCCAGCGCTCCCGCAGATAGGACCAATAGGTCCACGGCGCGGCGTTCGGATGCACGGCGCGCAGGGCGTCGGTCCAGCCCTGGCCGAGCAGGCGCTGGAAGGCGGCGCGGCTTTCAGGACGCAGCAGGGCGTCGCCGCCATAGGAATGGTTGGGATAGATGTCGGCCTCGGTGGGCACGACATTGTAGTCGCCGGCCAGGACGACGGGCGCGCCCGTATCCAGGAGGCTCTGGGCATGGGCCAGCAGCGCCTCGAACCAGGCCAGCTTGTAGTCGAACTTTGGGCCGGGAACCGGATTGCCGTTGGGCAGGTATAGGCAGCCGACCAGCACACCGCCCACGGCCGCCTCGATATACCGGCTCTGGGAGGGATCGGGCTCGCCGGGTAGGGCGCTGCGCGTCAGGACCGGGGTCATGCCGCGCGCCAGGATCGCAACCCCATTCCAGGTGCGCTGGCCCTTCCACACCGCGCCATAGCCCATCTGCTCCAAGGCTTCGGCTGGAAAGCGGCCCTGCTCGGTCTCCAACTCCTGCAGGCAGACGACATCGGGCTGGGCGTCGTCGAGCCACTCAAGCAGCGGGTCGAAGCGGCTGAGCACGTTGTTGATGTTCAAGGTGGCGATGCGCACGCCACGACAACCGTCACCGCCGGGACGTCGTTCCAGCGGCCCGGTGCGGAACAGTTTGGCTGGCCTGCGGATTCGTCTTTCGAAAGGGAGACTTACCGCCATGTCCAAACGTGAACTGATCGAGCCCACGCCTGGTGACAAGCGCTATGTGCGTCGTGACGACAAAGGCCACTTCTCCGAGGTGGTCGATGTCGGCAAATCGTCGGCCGCCGACCAGCGCCGCCACTCAAGCCATGACGCGGGACGCGGCCAAGGCGACAAGGGCGACCGCCAGAAGGCCTAGCCGGCCTTGCGGCGCGCCGGCGCCTTGGTGGGCGCCGGCGCGGCTGCCTTCGTCGCTCGGCCGGAGGCTCTGGTCGCGGTCTTCTGCGACTTGGTCTTCGCGCCGGGCGCGCCGCCGAGGCTCGCCCGCAGCGCCGCCATCACGTCCACGACATTGGTGTCGTCCGGCTCGGCGACCTTGGCCACCTTGTGGCCCTTGCGCTTGTCGGCGATCAGGGCCTTCAGCGCCTCCTCATAGCGGTCGGTGAACTGGCTGGGGTCGAACGGGCCTTCCTGCTGCTGGATGATCTTCTCGGCGATGGAGATCATCGCCGCGTCCGGCGCCTTGTCGCTGATCGCCCCGAAGATCTCGTCCTCGGCGCGCACCTCCGCCTCGGTGCGCAGCGTGTAGGCCAGGATGCCCTTGCCGCGCGGCTCCAGCGCCAGCAGGCGCTCGCGCGTTGACATGACGACCCGGCCGAGCGCGATCTGCCCCGAGCGCGCCATAGCTTCGCGGATGACGCTGAAGGCTTCCTGGGCCAGCTTGCCGTCGGGCGCGAGGTAGTAGGGGTTGTCCCAATAGAGGCGATCGATGTCGGCCTCGGGCACGAAGCGCTCGATGTCGATGGTCTTGGTGCTCTCCAGCCTGACCGAGGCGATCTCCTCGTTGGTGAGCAGGACGTACTGGCCCTTCTCGAACTCGTAGCCCTTGACCAGTTTCGCGCGCTCGATTGGCCCGGTGTCGGGGTCGGTGGTGACCATCTTGATCCGGTTGTTGGTCTCCGGATTGATCAGGTTGAAATGGACCTCGCCGCCGGAATTGGTCGCGGTGTAGAGCGCCACCGGGCAGGTGACGAGCGAAAGGCGAAGGTGTCCCTGCCAGGTGGGGCGATAGCCGGCCATGGTCTTGCTTCCGTGAGGGCCGGCAGGAGCGCCGGGCCGCGAAGACTCGACTCAACGGGGCAGGGAGTGATTCGTTCTGGCCAGTCTCTACTGGCAGGGCGCGGCCTCGCCGCTGTCCAGATCGATGCGGAAGCAGTGCTCCACCCCGCTTTCGGTCTCCCGCACAATCAGCGAGATCTCGTTGTCGGCGTCAACCGGCGGATGCCAGAGCTCGACAAAGGCAACCGCCGCATCTTCGAAGCTGACGGCGTCAACCGCGTGGCCATGGCTGGCGTCTTCGCCGCGCGCATGGACGCGATAGGTCTGGGTGTCGGGCATGGGCGATCTCCTGGCGGCAAGACAACGCTTTGCGTGGCGAAAGGATTCTGCGTCGTCGGCGGGTGTGAAACTTGGCTGCCGCATCGGACGCTGAAATACCGTCCGTCGCGTGAGTTTGGCGGGCGGGAAAGCCGGTCCGTCGTGTTCGCCCTCTAGCGCCCGCGGGCCGGCCAACCTCTCGAAAATCCACGGGGCGTCCCTATATCTAGGGCATGCACAAGCGATCGGTGGCGAACACCGCGTCCTCTCCGTTCGGGGGCGACCTGACGGTCGAGACGAGCGCCGAGATCCTCGATCTGGCGGGCGTCGCCGAGCGCCAAGAGCGCTTCCTGGCCTATGCCGCCGCCGCCAGCAAAGTCGTCACCTACGAGTTCGCCATACCTGCCGACGCAAAGGTTTTGGGTCTTGGTCCGGATGCGGAGCCGCGTGACGCGCGCGGCCAGTTGGAGCTGCAAATCGCTCTGACCGGCGGCGCTCTGGCCAAGTTCCCGGGCGGTTTGACCGCCCGCGTCCCGGTCGCGGCCGCCGCCCGGTTCGAAGGCTTGGCCAAGACCCTGATCGAGACGTTCCTGGTCGGCTGGCGCGTCTAGCGCCGCACGGTCCGGAACGTCACCGAATAGCGCAGCGCCTCGAGCGCGGGGATGCTGTGCTGCCAGTCGCTGCGCGCCGGACCGGCCATCAGATAGGCCGAGCGGGGCGCGGCAATGATCGACGCGCGGTCCCAGCGGTCCCCGGCCTTGCGCCTGAGGCGAAAGTGGCAGGGCGATAGAAGCGAGACCCCGGCGATCGCCACGGCCGGCGGCCGGTCGCGATGCCAGCCGATCCCCGCGCCCGGCGAATATTCGGTGACCAGGGCATGGCGGAAACTGTCACGCGCCAGGCCGGTGAAGGCCGCGACCTTGTCCAGCAACGGCAGCAGCAGGTCGGGGATCGGTTCGCCGTTCTCGACCATCCGGCCGCCCTCGTCCTGGCGCCAGCCAAAGCCGGCGATGCGGCGATTTCCAAAATAGCCCAGATGCTCATAGGCCTTGAACGGCAGATCCTGGAAGCTGGCGACGAGGTCGCGTTCCTCGGCCGCGTCGATCAGCTCGGCCTGGTAGCGAAAGCCTTCCGGCCAGGGAGTCCTGGGCGCCAGGGGCAGGTCGAACAGCAAGGGTTGGGTGTCGATCATTGGCGCCTCAGCAGAAATTGCGGCTACGGCGCGCCCAGGAGAGGTCGCCTCCATCGACGCCTCGGTCCTGCAGGCCAGACAGGATGTCGCCCAGGTCGTGCAGCTTGTAGGCCACCAGGTGAACGACCTCGCCCTCGCGCTGGATGCGGCCCTCCACGCCCAGGAGGTGGGCCGAAAGTGCGACCCGCGTCTGCTTTTCGTAGAGCGTCTTCCAGATCACGAGGTTGGAGACGCCGGTCTCGTCCTCCAGGGTCATGAACATCACGCCCTTGGCCGTGCCGGGCATCTGCCGGACGAGCACCAGGCCAGCCGTGCGGATGAACTGGCGGTCGCGACCGCTGGCGGCGGCCTGGCAGGGCTTGTAGCCGCGGGCGGCGAGGTCCTCGCGCAGGAGGGCCAGCGGGTGGCGGCGCAGCGACAGGCCGACATGGCCATAGTCCTCGACGATCTCGCGGCCCTCGGTCATGGGCTTGAGGGTCAGGGCCGGCTCGTTGAGATCCGAGGCGCCCGGCTGATCGAAGAGGGGCAAGGCCGTATCTCTCAGGCCCTTGATCTTCCAGCCGGCCTCACGGCGGGCAAGGCCCAGGCTGGGCCGGAACGCATCGGCCTCGGCTAGGCGCGACAAGGCCCCCGGGCCAATCCTCGCCCGGCGCCAGGCGTCGTCGATCGACCGGTAAGGCTCCTCGGCACGGGCGAGGACCAGGCGCGCGGCGTCGGCTTCGGCCAGCTTGCCGACCATGCGCAGCCCTAGTCGCACGGCCAGGGACCCGTCGGCGGCTTCCTCCAGCGTGCAGTCCCAGCGCGAGGCGTTGATGCAGATGGGCCGAACCTCGACCCCGTGCTCAATGGCGTCGCGGACGATCTGGGCCGGCTGGTAGAAGCCCATTGGCTGGCTGTTGAGCAGGGCCGCGCAGAAGACCTCGGGGTGATGGCACTTGAGCCAGGAGGAGGCGTAGGCCAGGAGCGCGAAGCTGGCCGCATGGCTTTCGGGAAAACCGTAGGAGCCAAAGCCCTCAAGCTGGCTGAAGGTCGCTTGCGCGAACTCGGGCGGATAGCCGCGGGCGACCATGCCGCCCACCAGCTTGTCCTTGAAGTGGCTGACCCCGCCGGTGAACTTGAAGGTGGCCATGGCCCGCCGCAGCTGGTCGGCCTCGCCGGGGGTGAAGCCGGCGCACTCGATCGCCACGCGCATGGCCTGCTCCTGGAAGAGCGGCACGCCCAGGGTCTTGCCCAGCACTTTTTCCAGCTCGGGCTTGGGATAGGTGACGGGCTCCTTGCCCTCGCGCCGGCGAAGATAGGGATGGACCATGTCGCCCTGGATCGGCCCGGGCCGGACGATCGCCACCTCGATGACCAGGTCGTAGAACGAGCGCGGCTTCATGCGCGGCAGCATGGCCATCTGGGCCCGGCTTTCGATCTGGAAGACGCCCAAGGTGTCGGCCCGGCGGATCATGGCGTAGGTGCGCGGATCCTCGGGCGGGATGGTGGCAAGATCCAGCGCGATTCCCTTGGCGTCCTTGAGCAAATCCAGGCCGCGCTTGAGGCAGGTCATCATGCCTAGGCCGAGGACATCGACTTTCATGAACTTCAGTTCGTCGATGTCGTCCTTGTCCCACTCGATGATCTGGCGGTCCTTCATTCGCGCCGGCTCGATCGGGACAAGCTCGTCCAGGCGGTCGTGGGTCAGGACGAACCCGCCGGGGTGCTGGCTAAAATGGCGCGGCGTGTTGAGCAGCACCTGGGCCAGCTCCAGGGTCAGGCGCAGGCGCCGGTCGGAGAGATCAAGCCCGATGCCGCGGGCGTGCTTTTCCTCGATCTGCTCACGCGAGAAGCTCCAGATCTGGCTGGAGAGCCCCTTGGTCATGTCCTCCGGGAGACCCAGCACCTTGCCGACATCGCGCACCGCGCCGCGCGGCCGAAACCGTTGCACGACCGCGACGATGGCCGAGCGATGGCGGCCATAGGTGTCGAAGATCCACTGCATCACCGTCTCGCGGCGGGCGTGCTCGAAATCGACGTCGATGTCGGGCGGCTCGTCGCGCTCGGCGCTGACGAAGCGCTCGAACAGCAGGTCGTTGCGCTCGGGATCGATCGAGGTGATGCCGAGCACGTAGCAGACGGCCGAGTTGGCGGCCGAGCCGCGTCCCTGGCAGAGGATGTCCTGGCTCTTGGAGTAGGCCACGATCGAATTGACGGTGAGGAAGTAGGGCGCATAGCCCAGCTGCCCGATCAGTCTCAGTTCGTGCTCAAGGATCCTGCGGACGTCCGGCGTCACCCCGTCCGGAAAACGCCGGGCCGCGCCTTCCCACGTCAGGCGCTCCAGGGTCTGCTGGGCGGTCTCACCGTCGGCGACCACTTCGCGGGGATACTGATAGCTGAGTTCGGACAGCGAGAACCGGCAGCGCTTGGCGATCGCCACCGAAGCGGCGACGGCGGCGCGGTGGCGGGGGAAGAGGCGAAGGATCTCGGCGGGCGCTTTCAGATAGCGGTCGGCGTGCCGATCGCGCTTGAAGCCGACATCGTCGATCGTGGTGTTCTCGCGAATGCAGGTGACGACGTCCTGCAGCAGCCGCCGGTCCTTCTCGTGGAAGAGCACCCTATTGGTGACCACGGGCGTGACGCCGGAGGCGAGGGCCATCTGCTCGAGCTCATAGAGCCGCAGCGCGTCGCCAGGCCGTCGGCGCAAGGTCAGGGCGACATGTGCGTCCGGGCCGAAAACGCCCGCGAGCTTGCCCAGCTGCTGAGCGGTGGTCTCGTCGGCGTCCTCGGGCACGAGGATGGCGATCAGGCCCTCGGCGTGGGCGGCAAGATCGGTGAGATCAAGGTCGCAGCCGCCCTTGCCCGCGCGCGTCTTTCCCAAGGACAGCATCCGCGACAGGCGGCTATAGGCCGGCCGGTCGGTGGGCAGGACCACGATCGTCATGCCGTCGCGCAGGACCAGCTCGCAGCCGACGATCAGCCGAACCCCGGTTTCCTTGGCGGCGATGTGGGCCCGCACCAGGCCGGCTAGGCTGTTGCGATCGCAGATGGCCAGCGCCCGGTAGCCGAGCCGAGCGGCCTCGTCGAACAGCTCGCCGGGGGACGACGCCCCGCGCAGCAGCGAAAAGTGGGAGGCGCATTGCAGCTCGACGTATTCGCCAAGATCTTCAGAGGGTTGATCCGTGGAGCTCATCCGAACACCCCGGCCATGAACCAGCGCTGGCTGCCCGTGGCGGCGTCCTCGCCATCGCCGTCGCGATAGAGCCAGTAGCGCGCGCCGCCCTCGTCCTCGACCTGAAAGTAGTCTCTGCTGCGCGCCAGCTCCGCGTCGTTCTTCCACCATTCGCCGAACACCCGCTCGGGCCCATCGGCGCGCCGCACGCGCCGGCGCACGCCCCGCCAGGTGAACGAAGCCGGCGGCTGGTCGGGCAGCAGGGCCACGGTCTCGATCGGCTCGGGCCGGGGGAAGAAGCGGGTCGGCCTTGGCCAGTCGACCGGCCAGGAGAAGGCCGTGACCGGTTCGCCCGGCGCCGCCTTGCGCACGCTGCGCTCGGGCAGGTCGCTCTCAGCGCTGGCCAGGCGATAGACCGACTCTGGGCCCAGGCGCGCGGCCAGGGTGTCGATCAGGCCCGAGAGGTCGGCCGCGCGCGGCCCCCCGAGCGCATCATCCTGGCTATAGGTCAGCGGCTCGGCGCCTGGCGCGGCCAGGACCATCTTGTCGACGCCAAACCCTGGATCGACCGTTTCCAGTTTCTCGCAGAGCAGCTTGGCTAGGCGCCGCGCGTCGCGGGCCGGCCTCGACAGGCCGATCCGGGCGCTCTCGATGCGGTTGTCGACCCGATAGAACCAGGCGTCGATCCCCTTGGCCCCAAGAGACTGGGCTTCCAGGGTCGAGCAAAGCTCGACGGTCAATTCCGTCAGGTAGCGCGCCAGGGTTTCGGGCGCACCGATCGGCTCGGCGAAGATCTTGGCCGCGCGCGGCGTTTCGGGCGCGAACACCGGCTCGATCGGCTCGCGCTCGCGGGCGAAGGCCTGGTTGAGACGCCGGACAGGCTCCAGGCCGAAGCGGTGGGCCAGCGGGCCGGTGGCCGTCGCCTCCAGCTCGCCAATGGTGTCGAAGCCCGGCTTGGCCAAGGCGTGGACCAGGTCCGGCGCCAGGCGCAGGGCCGCCACCGGCAGGTCCTTCAACTGTGGGCCAAGCCCGCCGGCCGGGACCACAAACACCGCGCGGCGCGAATAGCGGGCCAGGGCATGGGCGCCGCCCCAGCTGTCGGCGATGGCGACGGCGGCGCCATAGCCGGCCTTGGCGAGCCGTCGGCGAATGTCGATCAGCATCTTCTCCTCGCCGCCGAAGAGATGGGCGCAGCCGGTGGCGTCGATGACAAGGCCGTCGGGCGGATCGGCCGCCACGGTCGGCGAGTAGAGGCGCTGCGCCCACAGCGCCAGCCGCTGCAGGGCGGCGTTGTCGCCGTCCGGATCGAGGTCGTTCAGGACGAGGCCCGGAACCATGGCCGTGGCGTGGGCGACCGCCTGGCCCAGCCGCAGCCCCGCCTTGGCCGCGGCGAGGTTCATGTGCGCCACCGCGCGACGACGCCCGATCCGCCCGACCATGACGATCGGCGTGTCAGGCGACGGCGCGGCTTTGCCCTGCATCCGGGCTAGCCGGTCGGTGGGCCAGCGCGGCAGGAAGACGGAGATGACCCTTTGCGTCACAGGCTTCTAGCTCGATGTCGAAGGCGTCGCCGGCCTTGCAGCGGAGGAGTTCGAGGAACCAGCGGGCTCGGCCCACGCCGGGAACCGTGGGCGGCAGCGGCGAGGAGGGCAGGGTCGAGACCCGCCACCGCGTCTCGGCCGCCGTCGGCTGGCCAAGATCGGCCGCATCGGCGGTGCGCCGCCATCTTCGGACCGCGATGGCGATCTGGCCGCTTTTCTCGGCGACCAGCTGCAGCCGGCGCGAGGCGGTCATCGAAAGCTTGCCCACCTCGCCGACCACGCCGGCCAGGCCTGGCCAGCGCAGCCCTTCCTCCATCGCCGCCAGCACGCCGGCCTCGTCACCGGCGTCGGCGAAGATCACCCGACCGGGCGGAAGACCGGCTTGGGCGAGGGACGGCGCGAACAGGTCGGCCTGGCGCCGACACCAGAGGACCTCGCCCTGCGCTCTGGCCAGGATGCCGGCCGCGAACCGGGCGGCGGTCGCGCCGTAAAGCGCCTCTTCAGCGCCGCCCGCGACCTCGTGCAGCGCTCCAAGCGCCAAGCCCCCGCCGGGCAGGCGCGCATCGAGCGGCGGCACGCCGAACGGCAGCACCGCCCGGGTCACGCGGTCCTGGGCTTCCAGGGCGCGGACCTTGCGGCGAAGCGCGTCGAGTGCGGCGGGGTGAGGGGCTGCTGACATGTTTGAATAATGAGTGTGTTCCACCTTTGTTCTCTTCGGTATGGCGGAGTCAACGGGGCCCTGGGTGCGGCTCAGGCGCACGCCTATGCCAGGAGCCAGGCGCGGCAAGGGTTTGAGCGGAGTCGGAATTTTTCAGGCACGACCGAAGCTGACGTAAGCTCTGCCGGCCGCCGACGCCTTCAAGTCGCCAAGTCAAGCTGTGCGCGCTAGGGTGGCGCCGACGGAGGCGGGCCATGGACGAGGACGACGACAAGGCCGAGCGCCGCGCCTGGGGTGAATGGGAAGGCTGGGCCGCCTGCATCCTGGCCGCCGTCATGCCGACCGCGATCCTGGCCAGCCTCGTTCAAAGGATCGAGGGCAAGACCGAGCCGTGGTTCGTCCCAGGCCTCTTCATCGGCCTCTTCAGCTTGATGGTCCTGGCGCTGCGGCCCTGGAGCCTGCGCTAGACCGGCAAGGCCGCCTGGACCGGCGGCGGAGCGCTCGCGAAGCTGGACACGGTGACACCGAGCAGGCGCACGCCCGTTCGCAGCGGATAAACCGAGCCAACTAGGTCCCGGGCGACCCGGCGCAGGGTCTCACCGTCGGTGATGGGGCCGGAAAGCGAGCGGCTGCGGGTGGCCTGCTGGAAGTCGGCGTACTTGATCTTGACCGTCACGGTCCGGCCGAACGCGCCGGCCTTCTCGCACCACGAAAAGACCTTGACGGCCAGGGCGACGATCTCCGCTTCGATGCGGGCGGTGTCGAGAAGATCGGTCTCGAAGGTCGTCTCCGAGCCGGACGACTTGCGCTCACGGTCGGGATTGACCGGCCGCTCGTCAATCCCGCGGGCGATCCCGAAGAACCATGGCCCCGATCGCCCGAAGTGGTGGACCAGGAAATCCAGGCTCTGGCGATGCAGGTCCTCGCCGGTCTCGATGCCCAGAGCCTTCATCTTGCGCTCGGTGACCTCGCCTACGCCGTGGAAGCGGCCGATCGGCAAGGTGGCGACGAAGGCCTGACCCTGTCCCGGCGCGACCAGGAACTGGCCGTCGGGCTTATTCTGGTCGCTGGCCATCTTGGCCAGGAACTTGGTGTACGACACCCCGGCCGAGGCGGTCAGGCCCGTCTCGGCGAGGATCCGCGCGCGGATCTGGCGCGCGGTCTCGGTGGCGCTGCCGACCCCAGCCTTGTCGGCGGTGACGTCGAGATAGGCCTCATCGAGGGAGAGCGGTTCGATCAGGTCGGTGAAGTCGGCGAAGATCGCGTGGATCTGCCTCGAGACCGCCCGATAGACCTCGAACCGGGGCGGGGTGAAGATGAGCTGCGGGCACTTTCGCAGAGCCGTGGTCGAGGGCATGGCCGAGCGCACGCCAAACCGCCGGGCCTCGTAGCTGGCGGCCGCCACGACGCCGCGCCGCGCCCCGTGGCCGACAGCCAGCGGCTTGCCCCGCAGGGCGGGGTCGTCACGCTGTTCCACCGACGCGTAGAAGGCGTCCATGTCGATATGAATGATTTTCCGGGCGCTCGACTCCATGTCCCCAGCTATCTAGCACCCTGTGAACGAAACGGGAACTTTTCACTTGAAGCCCGCGGGCCACTTGGGCCAAACCGGAACCGCCGGGCCGCGGCGGCCGGTCTGTCTATCGTCAGGGTCTCGGGGGAGTCTGGTGTCACGTATCGAGGGCGAATTCTTGAAGCTGGCGCTGGAGAGCGGCCTGGCGCAGACCATCGCCGAGACCCTCAAGGACGTCGACCGCGCCATCGCCGAGCTGCCCGATCGCCCCAGCGCTCTGCGCTATCGCAGCCGTCTGGAGGACCAGCGCCTGGCGCTGCGCAGCCCAAGCCTGCGCACCATCGCCGCCCTGATGGTCTCGATGTGCGCCAAGGACCCAGGCCTGACCCCGCGCATCCGCCGGGCGTTCGCCCAACTGGCCGAGGGCCATCCGGAGCTGGCCTGGCTCTATGTGCAGCTGCCGCCGGAGGCCAAGGCGGCGGTCGCCGACGAACCTGACCTGGGACGCGCGGTTGAACGAAGGCGGGCCTGAAGCGGTTCTTCCGTCCGAAAGGAGCCGCCCATGCTCGAGAAGATTCCCCACGGCGTTGGCCATGCGCTGCACGGCGTGCGCGCCGGGTTCGACAAGGTCGCCAGCGAAGACCGCGCCTTCGCCGACGCCGAAGACACTGTCGCGCTGTCCAGCCCCGCCTTCGAGGACGGCGGGTCCATCCCGCCGCGTTATACGGCCGACGGGGAGGGTCTCTCACCGCCTCTGGCCTGGCGTGGCCTGCCGGCGGGCGCGGCGGCCGTGGCGCTTCTGGTCGAGGATCCCGATGCGCCCGCGCCCGAGCCGCTCGTCCATCTCCTGGCCTGGGACCTGCCGCCGGCCCTGACCGAGCTGCCGGAGGGCGAGTTCCGCAGTCCCGGCCACCCCGGCCTGGACGAGAACCTCGGCAAGAACAGCTTCCTTGACGCAGGCTGGCTGCCGCCGGACCCGCCGAGCGGCCATGGCCCGCATCTTTACGTGTTCCAGCTCTTCGCGCTCGACACGCCGCTGACGTTCGACGGCCATCCTGGCCGCGGCGCCTTCCTCGAGGCGATCGCGGGCCACGTCCTGGCCAAGGGGATGCTGGTGGGGACCTACGAGCGGCCGTAGTGCGTCACGGCCTCGTGGGGCGCGGCCAGGCGCGCGAGCGCCGCGGCGGGATCGTCCTGGATCTCGCTGTAGAGCCGCTCGGCCAGAACGTCTTGGTAGACGGCCAGATCGTCGGCCGCCGCGCCGCTCTCAAGATGTTCGGCAAGCGCCCGGCGCAGGCTCCAGGCCTGCGACCCGATCGCCAGCGCAAGCGCCTTATCGATCTCCAGGACAGCCTGGGCCGCTCGCTGCACCATGCCGCGCTGAGGCGCGACGAGTTCGGCGACCATCCAGGTTTCGCCGCCGAAACTGCGACAGGTAAAGCCGACCGCCGCGACGCCGCGACGGACGATCTCGCGCCAGTAGTCGACGACGGTGTCTTCCTCTTGCGGCAACCTCATGGTGCGATAACGCAAGGCGTTCGCCCGGCGCTGCGGGGCGTGGCAAATGCTAGGCGGCGACCCTGCGCCTCGCTAGGCTGATGGACGGCCACCAGAGATCCTCCATGGCGAACGACCGCCCGCCCTCGACCCTGAAACGGCCGCCTGAAGCGCTCATCCGCCGCTTCCATCCTGGCCAGGTCGGTCCCGACACCGTCCGGACCTATCTGATCAAGGGCTACTCCCTGGCGATTTGCTGCAAGGATTGTCCCCGCTGCATCGAGTGGACGCCGCAGGATCTGGTCGAGAAGTTCGGCGACCGCACCGGGATCAAGATCGCCGACATCGCCGCGCGGCTGTCCTGCAGCGGCCAAGAGGGCTGCGGCTCCAAGGAGATCGCGGTCTTCCCCCATCTCTATGACGGATCCTGGTCCTCGACGCCGCCCGACGACTAGGATCTTCAGGCCGGCACGACCTCGTCGCTCTTGCCGCCGAACGCGACGATCTTCAGGCGGTCGGGCAGGGGGCGCTGAAGGGGGGCGACCTCGCTCCAGGGCGCCGGGCTCATCCACAGGTCCCACTCCTCCGGCTCGGTCAGGATCACGGGCATGGCCTTGGAATGATAGGTCTTCACCGGCTCGGCCGAGTCCGTCGTCAGGAAGCCGTAGGCGACGATCTCCTCCCAGCCCTTGCTGATCATTCGCACGCAGGCGTGCGGCGTCCAGATACCGGCGAAGAACGCGAGCGGGCGGCTCTCATCGAGCGCGAACCAGATGTTCTTGCGCGTCTTCTCGTGATCCTGGTCGGGCTCGGCGAACGAGGTGAACGGCACCAGGCAGCGGTTGGCGGGGCCAAGCCACTGTCCCCAATGCTTGTGTGTTCGCCCCGTCGCCTGGCTGGTTGTGTTTCGGATGTTGGTCATGCCTTTGTCGGGCTCCATTCTGAGGAGCTCCGCAAAATCAAACTCCGTGCCTTTCGCGCGCAGTTTGTCGGCCCGCGTCGTGGCCGCTTCGAACTGGGTCTGGGACGAAGACGGCATTCCCCAACGCGCGTCGCGCATCATCCGCTGTCCATCTTCGCCATTGATGATGATCGGCGCGGCGTAGTCGGGATAGATGCCCGGCATCGGCGGCTGGTTGTTGTTGAGATCGGTCATCGCCCGCGCCAGGGCCGCGACTTCGGCGCGCGCCTTCATCAGGGCATAGAGATTGCACATTCACGAGGTCTCCAGAGGGCCGGTCGGCCGACGCTAGCGATCGCGCGCAAGACTGCAAAGCCGCACGATCAGGTCGGCTAGGCGTCCTTCAGCCAGATCCGCGCATGCCACCAGCCGCGCGGCGCGTACTCAGGATCGCCCAAGCCGTCGAAGAACATTTCCACATGCCGGGCCAGCGGGTGGTCGACGAGGGCGCGGCAGGGCGCGCCCTGGCCGTGAAGCTCGACCTGCGGCGGCCCTTCGGGACGGCCTTCTTCGAGGTGAGGTGCCTCGGCCGGCGAGTCCTCGAACCACACGACCAGACCGCCGTCGCGGGCGGTGTCGACGTGGCGGACCCACGGAAGGCTTTCCAAATAGCCGGGCTGACCGGTCAGGCCGTCGATCTCCACGGCGGTCAGCGACTGGGCGGTGACGGTAGGGGCGTGGTGCATGGGAACGAATATAGAACATCCGGGAGGCGATGGCGAGTCGCCGGACAAAAAGCCAAGGGGGGTGGCCCGAGACGCGAGGCCTCGGGCCGGGCTCCAGGTATCGCCGCCGCCATGTTCTCAAAACGGCGGGTCAGTCCCGAGCCCTTGGAGACCGGGCGCCTTAGCCAGGCGCGCGGGTCCCCAATCCTGATCAGCGCAACTGGCTATCCTTGCTGCCGCGCCGATTGATGCTGCTGAACACCACCTGCTTGTCGCGGCCCGACTGGCAGTCGATGCAGGTGCGGCAGCCGGGCAGGGCGCGGCGGCGCGCCTCGGGAATGTCCTCGCCGCATTCGATACAGAAGAGCAGGCTTTCGCCAGCCGGAAGCCGGGCGCGAGCCTGTAGGACGCCGTCCGTTACCGTGTCCTCGATCTGGTCGAGCACGCCCCCGTCATGTGTCCATCCGCCGGCCATGAGCCTCCTGAGAACTCCCGTTATTTGTCAGGGCCTTAGATAGGAGTTCTCGCCCTGATCTCCAGGGGCGCCCCTGCGGCGGCGCCGGACAGTTTGTCGCGGCGCCGCCTGTCGGCGGGTCAGGCCCGCCCCAGAAGGCGCCCTCGGCAGCGTCCGTTGATCAGCTCATCGTTTGGCGATGGAGGTGACTTCGCCGGCGCCATCATGGAGCTTGAGATCGAAGGCCACCTTGTCGCCGACAGCGATCCCATTCAGGAGGGGCGGCGTGATCTTGAAGCCCATGGTCATGGCCGGCCAGCCCGCTTCCGGAATGGGCTCGTGGGCGAGGGTGATCGTACCGGCGGCCTTGTCCATCGCCGTCACGACGCCAACGCCCTTGGCCATCTTGTCGGCCGGCGCCATGGCCATGCCGGCCATGTCGTTGTTTGCGGCGGGGACGGCCGCCGGGGCCGGGGCAGGCGGCATCGCGGGCGCTTCGGTCTTGCGGCCGCAGGCGGCCAGGCTGACCGTCGCCAGCAACGCCGCGAGGGCCAGGGACGGAGTCTTCATCAGCTCATCTCCTTAGGCTGAAGTTGAAGTGGAAGAGGTGGTTCGGGCTTGCCGGCGACGCAGCAGCAGGTATCCGGCCGGGATCACGAACATCGACAGCAGCGGGGCGCTCAGCATGCCGCCGAGCATCGGCGCGGCGATCCGACTCATCACCTCCGAGCCGGCGCCATGGCCCCAGAGGATCGGCGCCAGGCCCGCCAGGATCACCGCCACGGTCATGGCCTTGGGCCTCACGCGCAGCAGGGCGCCTTCACGGACGGCCGCCTCGACCTGATCCGGCGTCGGATCAGAGCCGAAGGCGTCCAGGGCGTGCTTGAGATAGATCAGCATCACCACGCCGAACTCAGCAGAAACCCCGGCCAGGGCGATGAAGCCGACGCCCGTGGCGACGGACTGGTGAAAGCCCGACAGGTACAGTGTCCAGATCCCGCCCGTGAGCGCGAAGGGCAGGGTAGCCATGATCAGCCCCGCCTCGTCAAAGCGCCGGAAGATCACGTAGAGCAGCACGAAGATGATCAGCAGCGTGGCCGGCACGACGATCTTGAGACGATCGGCGGCGCGCTGCAGATATTCGAACTGGCCCGAATAGGAGACGCTGACGCCCGGTGAGAGTTTGACCCTCTGGCTCACGGCCTGGCGCAGATCGCCGACGACCGAGGCGAGGTCCCGCCCCCGGACATCGACATAGACCCAGGTGGTCGGGCGGCCGTTCTCGCTCTTGAGCATCGGCGGACCATCGGCGATCTCAACCTGCGCCACCGTGCCCAGGGTGATCTGGGCGCCGCCCGGGGTGAGGATCGGCA
>NZ_CALCDX010000058.1 GCF_937900395.1 uncultured Caulobacter sp. | reverse complement strand
GACCAACGTGATCTCGATCACCGACGGCCAGATCTTCCTGGAAACCGACCTGTTCTACCAAGGCATCCGTCCGGCCGTGAACGTCGGCATCTCGGTGTCGCGCGTCGGCTCGTCGGCCCAGATCAAGGCGATGAAGCAAGTCGCCGGTCCGATTAAGGGCGAACTCGCCCAGTACCGTGAAATGGCCGCCTTCGCGAAGTTCGGCTCGGACCTGGACGCCTCGACCCAGAAGATGCTGGCCCGCGGCGAGCGCCTGACCGAGCTGCTGAAGCAGCCGCAATACGCGCCGCAGTCGGTCGAAGAGCAGGTCTGCGTGATCTACGCCGGCACCCGCGGCTATCTGGACAAGATCCCGACCTCGTCGGTTCGCCGGTTCGAGACCGAGTTCCTGGCCCGTCTGCACAGCCAGCACGCCGACCTGCTGGAAGGCATCCGCACCAAGAAGGCGCTGGACAAGGATCTGGAGAACACGCTGAAGAGCGCGCTCGACAGCTTCTCGGCGACCTTCGCCTAAGGAAGCATAGGCAAATGGCTGACGCCCCCAAGACTGAAGGCGCCTGGTCCGGCGAGTTCGGCGACCGCTACACTGAGCGGAACGCCGTGACCGTCGACGCCGTGCGGGGCCGGACGAAAGCTTGGGGGCAGGTGCTGCCGCGCCTGGTCGGCGATCCGCCCAAGAGCATTCTGGAAGTCGGCCCGAACGTCGGGTTGAACCTCCGGGGCCTTCAGGCGATCACCGACGCGGAGCTGTGGGGCATCGAGCCGAACAGCGCGGCTCGCAAGCAGATTCTCGAAGACGGCGTCCTGCCGCCCGAGCGTCTGTTCGAGGGTTTCGGCCACAGCATCCCCCTGGCGGATGGCGCGGTCGACATGGCGTTCACCTCGGGCGTTCTGATCCACGTGGATCCGACCAAGCTCGAGGCCACGATGCGCGAGATTCATCGCGTGTCCGCCAAGTACGTGCTGTGCGCCGAGTATTTTTCGCCGAAGGCGGAAACGATTACGTACCGAGGCGAGCAAGGTCTTCTGTTCAAGAACGACTTCGGCTCGCTCTACTTGGATCTGTTCCCGGATCTGGTGCTGGTCGATTACGGGTTCTTCTGGAGAAGGACGACCGTGATGGACGACACCACGTGGTGGCTGTTTAGGAAGGTCTGATAGGCGGATGGCAAGCCTAAAGGAAATGCGCAATCGGATCTCGAGCGTCAAAGCGACGCAAAAGATCACGAAGGCGATGCAGATGGTGGCGGCGGCCAAGCTGCGCCGGAGCCAGGACGCGGCCGAGGCCGCTCGTCCGTACGCCCGGCGTCTGGCCAGCGTCATCGCCAATCTCGCCGCCGGCGTCTCGGGCGACGGCGCGCCGAAGCTGCTGGCCGGCACCGGCCGCGACGACCGCCACCTGGTCGTCGTCGCCGCCGCCGACCGCGGCCTGGCGGGCGGCTTCACCTCGTCGATCGTCCGCGCCGCGCGCGCCCACATCGACGGCCTGATCAAGCAGGGCAAGGACGTCCGCGTGATCTGCGTCGGCAAGAAGGTGACGGCCCAGCTCGCCAAGCCCTATGCCGGCCGGATCGTCGAGACCTTCGACCTGTCGGCCTATCGCCAGCTGACGCTGTCGGTGGCCCAGCCGATCGCCGACGTCATCACCCGCGAGTACGAAGCGGGCGAGACCGACGTGGTCACCCTGTTCTACAGCCGCTTCAAGTCGGTGGTGCAGCAGGTCCCGACGGGCCTGCAGCTGATCCCGGCGACCGTCGACGGCGTCGAAGCCGCCTCGGGCCCGACGGCGGTCTACGAGTACGAGCCCTCGGAAGAGGCCATTCTCGAGACGCTGCTGCCGCGCAACCTGACGGTCCAGATCCTGTCGGCCTTGCTGGACAACATGGCGGGCTTCTACGCCAGCCAGATGACCGCCATGGACAACGCCACGCGCAACGCCGGCGAGATGATCAAGCGCTACACCCTCGAATACAACCGCTCCCGCCAGGCTCAGATCACCAAGGAGCTGATCGAGATCATCTCCGGCGCCGAAGCCGTCTGATCTAGCCTAACGACACAAGCACGCAGAGACCGAAAGACCCGCAAGCCATGGCCAAGACCCCCGCTGAAAAGCCGGCGACCGCCGCCGCCAAGAAGCCCGCCGCCCCCAAGGCCGCCGCTGCTCCGAAGGCCGCCGCGGCCAAGGCGCCCGCCGCCAAGAAGCCGGCCGCCCCGAAGGCCGCCGCCGCTTCGGCTCCGGCCAACGCCGCCGTCAACCTGGACGGCGCCACCGGCCGCCTCGTGCAGATCATCGGCGCGGTCGTCGACATCGAGTTCGACGGCGCCCTGCCGGCGATCCTGAACGCCGTCGAGACCGTCAACGCCGCCACCGGCCAGCGCCTGGTGTTCGAAGTCGCCCAGCACCTGGGCCAGAACACCGTCCGCGCCATCGCCATGGACGCCACCGAAGGTCTGGTCCGCGGCCAGCCGGTCAAGGACACCGGCGCGCCGATCCGCGTGCCGGTCGGTCCGGGCACCCTGGGCCGCATCATGAACGTCATCGGCGAGCCGATCGACGAGCAGGGCCCGATCCAGTCGACCCTGTCGCGCCCGATCCACCGCGACGCCCCGACCTTCGCAGAGCAGACCAACACCGCTGAGGTGCTGGTCACCGGCATCAAGGTCATCGACCTGATGTGCCCCTACACCAAGGGCGGCAAGATCGGCCTGTTCGGCGGCGCCGGCGTCGGCAAGACCGTGACGATGCAGGAACTGATCAACAACATCGCCAAGGCTTACGGCGGTTACTCGGTTCTGGCCGGCGTGGGCGAGCGCACCCGCGAAGGCAACGACCTCTATCACGAGATGATCGAGTCGAACGTGAACGTCGACCCGAAGGCCAACAACGGCTCGACCGAAGGTTCGCGCTGCGCCCTGGTCTACGGCCAGATGAACGAACCCCCGGGCGCCCGCGCCCGCGTCGCCCTGACGGGCCTCTCGATCGCGGAATACTTCCGTGACGAAGAAGGCAAGGACGTGCTGCTGTTCGTCGACAACATCTTCCGCTTCACCCAAGCCGGCGCCGAAGTGTCGGCTCTGCTGGGCCGCATCCCCTCGGCCGTGGGCTACCAGCCCACCCTGGCCACCGAGATGGGCAACCTGCAGGAGCGCATCACCTCGACGAACAAGGGCTCGATCACCTCGGTTCAAGCCATCTACGTGCCCGCCGACGACCTGACCGACCCGGCTCCGGCCACCTCGTTCGCCCACTTGGACGCCACCACCGTTCTGTCGCGTGACATCGCGGCCCAGGCCATCTTCCCGGCCGTGGACCCGCTGGACTCCACCTCGCGGATCATGGACCCGCTGGTCATCGGCGAAGAGCACTACACCGTCGCTCGTCGCGTTCAGGAAGTCCTGCAGCAGTACAAGGCCCTGAAGGACATCATCGCCATCCTGGGCATGGACGAGCTGTCGGAAGAGGACAAGCTGATCGTGGCGCGCGCCCGCAAGATCCAGCGCTTCCTGTCGCAGCCGTTCCACGTCGCCGAGCAGTTCACCAACACGCCGGGCGCCTTCGTCCAGCTGAAGGACACGATCCGCTCGTTCAAGGGCATCGTGGACGGTGAATACGACCACCTGCCGGAAGGCGCCTTCTACATGGTCGGCCCGATCGAGGAAGCCGTGGCCAAGGCCGAAAAGATGGCGGCCGAAGCCTAATGACCGAAGACGCCGATCTGGGCCATTTCTGCTGCGAGGAGCTGGCGGAAGCCGTGTCCCCGGACACGACCGCCAGCCTCATCGAGCATGACAGCGGCCTGATCCTGCTGAACCTCGGCGAACGCGAGGAAGAGGGCGAGACGGGCCTGGTGCTGGCCACCATCCGCTTCTGCCCCTTCTGCGGAACCGAGATCCAGACCGACGAAGACATCGAAGCCGCCCTGGGCGGCGTCGAGGAGACCTTCAACTGATGGCCAAGCTGCACTTCTCTCTGGTCGCCCCCGAGCGCGAACTGTTCTCCGGCGACGTGGACATGGTCCAGGCTCCGGGCGCGGAAGGCGACTTCGGCGTCCTGGCCAACCACGCCCCGTTCATGACCACCCTGCGCGAAGGCAAGGTGACCGTGAAGGACGGCGCGACGACCAAGGTGTTCGACATCCAGGGCGGCTTCGCGGACGTTGGTCCCGAGGGGCTGACCATCCTGGCCGAACACGCGGTCGAAGCGGCCTGATATTTCGAGGCGCTTGACGCCCTAAGGTTGAGCGCGTCACGATAGCCGCTTCCAGGCCGTCGGGCGCGCTCAATGTTTTTGATCATAGCCTTGGTCCAGGCGCTTGCGGGTTCGCCGGATCCCGTCCTCGTCGGCGCGCTATTTTGCCTGGGCGAGCAGCCCTTGCCGGAGACCTTCGTCCGGGAGGCGGCGGACAAGCAAATCTGGCGCCTGGCCGGGCCTCAGAGCATCCTCGTGTCCAAGGTCGGGCCGGCCTGTCTGGTGATCAGGCTCCCCGTCGGCGTCGCCGAGACGGCCACGAGCGGATGGATCGAATCGCGCCCGGATTTCCAGCTCGACAAGGATCTGACCGGCACGGGAACCCGAACCCGCGACTATGTGCGCAAGTCTGGCGCGGGCGGAATGCGGCTGCGTCTCATCGAACCCGTCGCGGGGGACTATCCGGCGTTCAGCCCGCCCAGCGGCGTGACGATCTGGCCCGATCCGCCTTCCCCATAGGCGTCAAGCCAACAAAATTACATTTGTGACCTAATCTCCGCCTTAATCGGTAGCCATAAGGGTTGCGAGGGACCGCCTGTCGGTTTTAATGCCGACCTCTCGTTCAGTTGGGGATAACCAGCCTATGCGCCTCGCGCTCGTCAGCCTGATCGCTCTCGGCGCGGTTTCGACCGCCGCCGTCGCCCAGGAGCAAACCGCTCCGGCTCCCGCCACGCCCGCGCCGGCTCCCGCCGCCGCTCCGGCTCCGGCCCAAGCCGCCCCGGCCGCTCCGGCTGACCAAGCCGCTCCGGCTGCTCCGGCCGACCAAGCCGCGCCGCCGGTGGCGGCCGCTCCGGCCGCGGCCCCCGCCGAGACCTACACCGCTCCGGTGCGCGGTCCGAAAACCACCGACCCGGTCACGCTGAAGCTGCTGGACGTGCTGGACAAGGTCTGCAAGCCGCAGGTCGCCGGTGGCGACTTCGCCCAGCTGGTCAAGGACTACGGCTTCAAGAAGAAGAAGGAGCAGTGGATCCTCGACCTGGGCAAGCCCTACAACATCACGCTCGACAACCCCGGTTCGAACAAGAACATCTGCACGGTCACGATCGACTACGCCCAGAGCCCCGAGCAGGCTCAGGAACTGGCCAACGGCCTGCACGACTGGGCGACCTGGGAAAACAGCCCGCAGCTGCGCCTGATCCGCAACGACCAGACCGTCGGCAGCGACTTCCGCCGCTTCACCGTGTCGTGGGACGACGCCTGGGCCAATGGCCACGCTGGCCTGGTCTATGTGCGCCTGAAGAAGCTGGACGAGAGCTCCGTCGGCAAGAACTTCGAGCGCGCCCAGATCCTGTACAGCACCAACAGCCGCTGATCTGGTTGCCCGGTCTCAAAGACCGACCTATCTAGCGAAGGCGCGGGGACGACCCCGCGCCTTTTGCGTTTCCGGGGACGACCCCGCCTTTTTCGAAGAAAGGGCTCGTCGTGGCCTGGATCATCCTTCTGATCGCCGGACTGTTCGAGGTGGGCTGGGCCGTGGGCCTGAAGTTCACCGAAGGCTTCACCAAGCCGATCCCGATCGCGCTGACCGCCATCAGCCTCGTCCTATCGATGGGCCTGCTGGGCTGGTCGGTGAAGAGCCTGCCGCTCGGCACGGCCTACGCCGTCTGGACGGGCGTCGGGGCGGTCGGCACCGCCATCGTCGGCATCGTGCTGTTCAAGGAGCCGGCGACGGCGGCGCGGCTGGTCTGCCTGGGCCTGATCGTGGCCGGGATTCTGGGGCTGAAGGTGTTCAGCCCGCAGTAGGTCAGGCGGCCGCCCGGTCCTCGGCGGCGATGAAGTCGAGGCACATGGCCGCCACCTCTTCCCAGCCCGGTTCGCCCGGCAGCCAGTGGCTCATCTGCGGGAACACCTCCACGACGCCGCCCAGGCGCGCGGCGGTCTGGCGGACGGTGGCGGGGGGATGGATCACGTCCTGACCGCCGGCGATGGCCAGCACCGGACATCCGGGGGCGGCGACGCTGGTGGTCATGAACGGGTCCAGCCACCAGTTCAGCGTCTCCCACAGCGCCCGACCGCTTTCGGCCGTCATGCGGGCGAAGATCGCCTTGCGGGCGGGGCGCGGCAGGCGGTCGACGCTGTAGCGTCGCACCACGCCATAGTCGGGCGCGACGGCCTGCAGCCAGTAGGGGCCAAGGGCGTAGAGGCTCACGGCCGACGCGGCCTCTTCCAGGCTCGCGCCGCTGACGCCCCAGGGCGCGGACGGGGCCAGAAGGATCAGCTTGGAAACGCGGGCGCGGGCGGCGGCCATCTGGGCCACCAGGCCGCCCATCGAATGGCCGATCAGAATGGGAGGGGTCTCGCAGGTCTCGACCAGACGGGCGATCTGCCGGGCGTAGTCGGTCATCGAGACGCCGGTGACGCCCCGGGCGCCGTCGTGGCCGATCAGGTCGGGCGTCATCACCGAATGGCCGGCGGCCTCGAACGGCGCGCGGAAGGCGTCGAAGGTCCAGCCGCCGCAGAAGGCCCCGTGGACCATGATGACCGGTGCGCGCATGGACGCTCTTGAACTCGACTACGACCCCGCCGACCAGCTTGGCCGGCGGAGCCAGAGTACACGGTCTACTTCGACTTGGGCGAGGTTTTGGCGGTCGCCTTTGTCGCAGGCTTCTTGGCGGGCGGGGCCTTCGCCGCGGCGGCCTTGGGGGCCGCGGGCTTCGCCGCAGCGGCTTTGGCGGGAGCCTTGGCCGCCGCCGGCTTGGCGGCCGCCTTCGGAGCGGGAGTCTTGGCAGCGGTAGTCTTAGGCGCGGCGGCTTTCGGAGCCGTCGTCTTGGGCGCGGCGGCCTTGGCCGGAGCCTTCGCCGCCGCCGGCTTGGCCGCGGGCTTAGCCGCCGCCTTGGCGGGAGCCTTGGTCGCGGCCGGCTTGGCGGCCGGAGCGGCCTTGGCCTTCGGCGCGGCCTTTGCGGGCGCGGCGGCCGTTTTCGGAGCCGCGGCGGCCTTCGGCTTTGCGGCGGGCTTTGCGGCGGCCTTGGCGGGCGCTGCGGCCTTCGGCGCGGGGGCGGGCTTCGCCTTGGCGGCGGGAGCCTTCGCAGCGGGCGCCGCCTTGGCGGCCGGCGCCTTGGCCGGAGCGGCGGCCTTCTTCGGCGCGGCCGCCTTCGGCTTCGCCGCGGCCTTGGGCTTGGCTTCGGCCTTCGGCGCGACGGCGGCCGCCGGAGCCGGGGCCGGCGCGGGGGCGGGTTTCGGCGCCGGCGCGGGGGCCGGAGCCGGAGCGGGCTCCGCCGCCTTCACGGGCGCGACCGCCGGGGTCGGCGCGGGTGCCGGGGCCTTGGCCACGGTCGGCGCGGGGGTGGCGGCCGGCGTTTGCTTCTTGCCGCCCAGCCAGGCGATCAGGTCGTCGAGGATCTTCATCGTGTTTGGCTCATCTATCAGATAGTGGGCGTTGTTGGGGTACTCGCGATACTCGGCGCCAGCGTACTTCTTGCTGACGAGGCGCACGTCCTCGACGGGTGTCGTGCGATCAAGGGCGCCGCCCATGACCAGCATCGGCGCGGTGACCTTGCTGGCGTCGACATAGGCGGCCTTGTTCGGATCCTGGTGGGGCCGGGCCAGGTCGGCCAGCACGCGGCCACTGTCGTAGACCATGGTGGCGTAGAGCGCGTCATGGCGCTCCGGCGGCACCACGTTGGCGACGCCGAACTTGAAGCCGGTCTTCCACATCTTGCCGGCCTTGGTCTCGGGCTTGCCGGCCAGGACCATGTTCAGGAAGGTGATCAGCGGCGCCAGCTTCGGCTTGCCGCGCGCATCGGCGGGCGAGGCGGGCGCGAACAGAACGACGGTCGAGGCCAGGCCAGCCTCGGCGATCTTCTGGGCGATCAGCCCGCCCATCGAATGCCCCATCACGATCGGCTTCTTGCCGGTCTCCCGCGCCAGGGTCTGGGCGTAGGCCGCCATCTCGGCGACGTAGTCGGCCAGCGTCAGGCCCGCCAGACCGGCGCGAGGTCCGTCGACGGTCCGCACCGCCGCCCGGATCGTCGGCGTCTCCACGCGATAGCCTTCGGCGCGCAGCCGGCCGGCGACGGGTCCCCACACGTCGCCGGCGCAGCCGTAGCCGTGAATCAACAGAACTGTTTCCACCACCGTTCTCCCCCCGCGCGAAAGACCCGGAAATCAGGCCCCTCGCGCGAACCCCGCGAACGCGGCGACGACTGCTTCGTAGACGCCGCGTTTGAAAGGTACGATCAGTTCGGGTGCTTCGTCGAGCCTACCCCATCGCCAAGCGTCGAACTCGATGTGTTCGTCCGCCGCAAGATCGATCTCGGCTTCGTCTCCGACGAAGCGGTAAGCGAACCAAACCTGCTTCTGACCGCGCCAGCCACGCGAAGACTTGGGGTCGGCGAGAACCTCCGGCGGAAAGTCGTAGGTGATCCAGCCGGGCGTGCGCCCGAGCAGTTCGACCGATCTCACGCCCGTCTCCTCGGCCAGCTCGCGGCGGGCGGCGGCTTCGAGGTCCTCGCCGTCATCGACGCCGCCTTGCGGGAACTGCCAGTTGTAGGGCGGCGCCTGCTTGTGGCGGCGGCCCAGCCAGACGCGGCCGTCGGGATGGAACAGGACGACGCCGACGTTCGGGCGGTGCTGCGGATAGTCAGGCTCTGAACTCATGAGAGCCTTATTCCACAAGGTTTAGCGATGGGCGAGGGCCGAGGCCGGCGCCAGTTGCAGACCGCGCGCCTGCAGGCCGGCGGCCCAGAGGCGGACCTGGTTGATGGTCACCGGATAGGCGAAGCCCGAGCCGAGCGACTGGCCGCGGGCGGAGGCGCCGTTCTCCAGGGCGCGCAGCTGAGCGTCGATGGCGCTGGCCGACAACTCGTCGTCGATCACCCGATCGGCCGAGGCGCGCGGGATCGGTCCGCCGCGCCGGGCGGCCAGGCCGTCGTCGATGAAGGCCAGGCCCCGCGCCTTGAGCACGGCGTTGAAGGTGTTCATCGCCTGGTCGTTGTCGACGAAGCGCGCGCCCAGATAGTTCGACAGGCCAAAATAGCCCGTGGCGCGCGACATCAGCCATTCCAGCTTGCGGACGGTGTCCTCGGGGCGGTTGGCGGCGATCAGGGTGTAGGGGCCCGGATCGTTGGCCGGATAGTCCGCCGGCTCCATCGGCGTCTCCAGCAGCACCTCGTGGCCATGCTCGCGGGCCAGGTCGATCCAGCCCTGCAGGCCCTCGGCGTAGGGCGCGAACGACAGGGTGACCTCGGCGGGCAGGGTCTCGATCGCCGCCCGCGTGGTCTGGGCGTTGAGGCCGAGGCCCCCGATCACCACCGAGACCTTGGGGCGGCCATTGGGCGTGAACGGGCGCGCATAGGCGTCGGCGGCGGTGCGGCCGTCGGCGGCGATGATCGGCAGGGGCGCGCCGCCGGGGCCGGGCGCGGTCAGGCCGGCGATGGGGGCCTGGGGCAGGCCGGGGCCCTTCTGGACGGGCGGGGGCGGCTGCTCGCCCTCGAAGGCCGGCTTCTGGCTGTCCTCGCCGCTGGCGGCTGGGAAGGGCGCGCGGGAGAGCTGGAGCTCGACGGGCTTCAGGGGCGCCTCGTGCGGGCCCTCGGCGGTCAAGGCCTCGCGCCAACCTTCGGGCGCGTTCTTGGTCGCGCCGATCTTGGTCAGCTCCAGCCGCACGACCGGGTTGCCGGCGTGCGGGTCGCTGGTCACCAGGACCAGGGTCGCCAGCGAGGCCAGGAACAGGCAGGCCGCGCCGCCGGCGCCGACATAAGGGTTGGCCAGGGCCGCGCCCAGCTTTCCGCGCAGCGGGGCCGACCCGCCGGACGCGGGCGCGGCGGCGGCGTAGGCGGGCTTGCGGGAAAACGAGACGGCCATCGCCCGGCAGGCTAAGCGGAAGGCCCGAAGAGATGGTTAACAAGACGTCGCCAACCGCCCGGCCAAGCGCGGCGCGACGCCGCACGGCGGAAACGAAAACGCCGCCTGACCGGGGGGGCGAGGCGGCGTTCCGTCAGCGCATGTGTCGCTGATCTACTTCTTGTCCGTGGCCGGCGCCTTGGTCGCGGCGGCGGCCGCCTTGGCGGTGACCTCGGCGATCTTGGCCGCCGGCTTGGGCAGCTTGGGCGTGTTGGCGACGCCGCCGGCCTTCAGCACGGCCAGGGCCCGCTCCAGCTGGAAGTCGTTCTTCTTGTCGTCGAAGCCTGGCGGCGGCGCCTCGGCCGGCGCGTGCGGCGCGACGCGGGTCTTGCCCTCGTCGGCGTTCAGCGCGTTCTTGAAGCTGGCCTCGCTGAACCACACGCGGTTGGCGATGTCCTGGGCCTGGTCGCGGGTCTGGGCGACCTCGAGGTCCGGGGCGATGCCGGTCTTCTGGATCGAGCGGCCCGACGGCGTGAAGTAGCGCGCCGTCGTCAGCTTCAGGGCGCCGTCGGCCCCGCCGCGCAGCGGGATCACCGTCTGCACCGAGCCCTTGCCGAAGCTGGTCAGGCCGACGAGCTCGGCGCGATGACGGTCCTGCAGGGCGCCGGCCACGATTTCGGCCGCCGAGGCCGAACCTTGGTTGATCAGGACGACCATCGGCAGGCCGTTCAGCGCGTCGCCGGGCTTGGCGTTGTAGCGTTGGATGTTGCGCGGGTCGCGGCCGCGCTGACTGACCACCTCGCCACCGTCCAGGAAGACGTCGGCCACGCCGACCGCCTGGTCGAGCAGGCCGCCCGGATTGTTGCGAAGATCCAGGATCAGACCCTTCATCTTCGGGTTCTTGGATTTCAGCTCGTTGATCGAGGCGCTCAGCGCCTCGGTGGCCTTCTCGTTGAAGCCAGGCAGGCGGACATAGCCATAGTCGCCTTCCATGCGGGCGATGGCGGCCTTGGGCTTGATGATCTCGCGGACCAGCTTGACGTCGAACGGATCGTTCTTGTCGCGGGCGATAGTGAGGGTGACCGGCTCGCCGGCCGGGCCGCGCATCTGCTTCACGGCCTCGTTGACCGTCAGGCCCAGCACGCTCTGGCCGTTGACGGCGGTGATGTAGTCGCCGGCCTGCACGCCGGCGCGGGCGGCGGGGGTGCCGTCCATGGGCGAGATCACCTTGACCACGCCGTCCTCGCTGGTGACCTCCAGGCCCAGGCCGCCGTATTCGCCGCGCGTGGTGTCCTGCATGTCCTCGTAGCTGTCGGGCGACAGGTAGCCCGAATGCGGGTCCAGGCTGGTCAGCATGCCGTCCAGCGCCGCCTCGATCAGCTTCTTGTCGTCGACCTCGGTGACGTACTGGTCCTCGACCGTGCCCAAGACGTCGCCGAACAGTTCCAGCAGCTTGTAGGTCTTGGTCTTCGGCGCGTTGTTCGCCTGGGCGATGGGGCTGATGTAGGCCATGGTCCCCGCGCCGAGGACGAAGGCGGAAACGCCGATGAGCAGATACTTGCGCATTAAGGCCCAGAAGGCTCCCTGGCGACGCGCGGCGTCGCAAACCAATTATAGCCCCGTCCAACCCGAACTTGTGATTGTCCGAAGACAGTCACATTACCGAAAAAGCCGCTTATCGCGACTCTTGTTTGAACCAGCGTTCCGGATCGGCCGGTTCGCCGTTCTCACGCACTTCCATATAGAGCTCCGGATCAGAGGATACATGGTCCGGCATCTTTCCGATCGGGGCGCCGGCCGCGACAGATTGTCCGGGCGCGGCGGTGATCTGGTCGAGGCCGGCCAGCACGATGTGATAGGCGCCCTGTGCGCGTAGAATGATCACCGCGCCCCAGCCGTTCAGGGCGCCGGCGTACTCCACGGTTCCAGCGACGGGCGAGGTCACCGACAGGCCCTTGTCGGTCCGCAGGGTCAGGCCGGGCGCCTTGCCGCCGGCGGGCATCTCCTGGCCAAAGCGCCGGACGATGGCCCCGGCGACCGGCGCGCGCAGCGCCAGCGGTCCCGTGGGCGCCGACCGACCCAGGCCGTCGCTGAGCGCGCCGAGGGTGCGGAGCTCGCTCTCCTGGGCCAGGGCTTCCTGGGCGTAGGCGCGCTCCAGCTGGGTCTTTTCGATGATCAGCCGCTCGATCTCGCCCTTGCGGTCGGCGACCACGCTTTCGGCGGTGAACAGCTCGGCCGAGGCGGCGGCGGCCTCTCGGCGCAGGGTTCCGACGGCCGTGGCCTGGCGGGCGTAGGCCTCGGCCCGGTGCTGAAGCTCGGGCGTCATGGCGCGGATCAGGATGGCCGCGCGGACGGCGTCGCGGGCGTCGGCCGGCGAGACCAGCAGGGCGGGCGGCGGATCGCGGCGGAACAGCTGCAGCGCCGACAGCAGCCGCGACAGTCGCTGCCGATTGAGGCCAAGGTCCGCCAGGATGGCGCGTTCGCGGGCGTTCAGAGCTTCCAGCCGGGCGCGCTTGGCGTCGACGTCGGCGCCGGCGGCGACGCGGGCGTGGTCCAGCCGGTCGAGTTCGGCCCGCAGGTCCTCGATCTCGCGGCGGGTGTCGGCGGCTTCCTGCCGGTCCTTGGCGCGCTGTTCCATGGCGGCGCGGTCGACGCTCTGCCAGGCGATCCCGGCCGTGGGGACGGCGAGCGCCAGGGCGGCGAGGGTCAGGACAAGACGCGAAGGACGGCGAAGCATCTTGGCCTTGATAGACCTAATCGCGATGATAGGGCGAGCCCGAGAGGATGGTCGCGGCGCGATAGATCTGCTCGGCCAGCATGGCGCGGGCCAGGGCGTGCGGCCAGGTCTGCGGCCCGAAGGCCATGGTCTCGTTGGCGGTCGACAGGATCGAGGGATCCAGGCCATCTGCCCCACCGATCAGGAACACCACCCGCCGCGTTCCGTCATCGCGCAGCCTGGCCAGGTGGTCGGCGAAGTCGCGGCTCTTGCGGACCTTGCCGTGCTCGTCGCAGGCGATGACGTGCGCCCCCTCCAGGTGCGGGCGCAGCACCTCGGCTTCCGCCGCCTTGCCGGGCTTTCGGGCCTCGACCTCGACGATCTCGACCGGTCCCAGCGCCAGGGCGCGGCCCGAGGCGGTGGCGCGGGACGCGTAGTCCAGGGCCAGCTGCGCCTCGACCATGCGGCCGAGCTTTCCGACGGTGAGGATGGTGATCTTCATCGGGAACTTCACCCGCTCATCCCCGCGAAAGCGGGGACCCAAGCCGAGTTTCAGGTCATGGCGCGACCGATAGCCAGCCCGCCAGCGCCGCTTGGGTCCCCGCTTTCGCGGGGATGAGCGGTTTTAGACGCGAAGAATCAGTTCGCCGCCGTGCGGTGCGGGGCGTCGACCGCCCAGATCTTCTCGATGTTGTAGAAGGCGCGCACTTCGGGACGGAACAGGTGGATGACGACGTCGCCGGCGTCGATCAGCACCCAGTCGCAGTGCGGCAGGCCTTCGACCCGCGCCTTGCCGAAGCCGTTTTCCTTCAGCGCCCGCAGAATGTGGTCGGCCAGAGCGCCGACGTGACGGTGCGAACGGCCCGACGCCACGATCAGGCTGTCGGCGACCGAGCTCTTGTCCGTCAGGTCGATGTGGACGATGTCCTGGGCCTTGTCGTCGTCCAGGCGGGACAGGATCAGGCGCTCCAGCGCCTTCACGTCGAGAACCGGACTCAGGCCCGGGGATTCAGTCGAGGACTCGGCGCCGGCCAAGCCTTCGTGCGCACCATGCGCGGGGTCGCTACGCAGCGTATTGCTCCTTATGGGGTCGCTGTGGATCGTCTCCATAGCACGGAATTGGGCGAAAAGTGAGAGGGCGCGTTCACGAAGGTCGATTTCGCCCTCCGCGATCCGCTCAAGCTAGCGGCCCAGCTTGCCTGTCTGCCGCGCCCTAAGCGCCGTCGACGACGCGAAATTCAGCGGCCCGGTCAGATAGACCCAGGCCGGCGCGGTGGCGTCGGGCAGGCGTGACGCGGCGCTGGCCGGCCAGCGGGCGAAGGCGAAGCGGCGGGCGGCGGGAGCTGTGCGGGCCTTCAGCGCGATCCACGGCCGCGAGATCACCGCCACCGGGACTTCGCGCATGATCTGGGTCCAGCCGCGCCAGCGGTGGAAGCCCGCCAAGCTGTCGGCGCCCATCACCCAGACGAACTTCACGCCCGGAAAGCGCGCCTTCAGCACCCGCAGGGTGTCGATCGTGTACTGCGAGCCCAGCCGCGTCTCGGCATCCGAGACGATCATGCCCGAGCCGCGCGCCCAGCGACGGGCCTGCGCCATTCGTTCGGCCACCGGCTTGGTCTCGTGCGAGGACTTCAGCGGGTTCTGCGGCGAGACCAGCCAGATGACGCGGTCCAGCTCCAGACGGCGCATGGCTGTCTCGGCCACGTGGGCGTGGCCCTCGTGCGCCGGGTTGAAGCTGCCGCCAAACAGGCCGACGCGCATGCCCGGCTCCAGGTGGAAGCCGAGGCGCTGCGCTGCGGGCCGGCCGGCGTCAGGGACGAGTCTGGCCGGTCCCGCGAACCACATATTTGAACGTCGTCAGTTGCTCGGCCCCCACCGGACCGCGGGCATGTAGCTTGTCTGTGGCGATGCCGATCTCGGCCCCGAAGCCAAACTCGCCGCCGTCGGCGAACTGGGTCGAGGCGTTGACCAGCACGATGGCGCTGTCGACCGCCGCGACGAAGGCCTCGGCGGCCGCCTCGTCCTCGGTGACGATCGCGTCGGTGTGGCCCGAGCCGTAAGCGGCGATGTGCGCGGCCGCGCCCTCGACGCCGTCGACCACGGCCACGGCCAGGATCGCGGCGAGATATTCGGTGGTCCAGTCCTCGGCGCTTGCGGCCTTCATAGCTGGGACGAGGGCGCGGGCGGCGGCGTCACGGCGATCAGGGACTGGCCGGCCCGCACATGCTGGCCCCGCTGGGCCGCCCGGGCTTGCGACGCAACGATTGGACGCGCAACGTCCTCGGTCCACTGCTGAACACGGCCGGTTGCGAAGTGATCGCCTTCGATGCCGGCAGCGTGAACGACATCACCGGAATTCAGTCAGGCGATGCGGCCGGTGTGCTCGCCGAGGTGCTGGTGGGGTTGCGGCAACCCACGCAGTTGCTGCGCTGGACCACCCCCGAGGTGTATGCCGTGATCGCCCGTCGGTCGCTGGTGGCCCGTTCACGATCGGGCACCTCGGCCAGCGGCCAGTCACCACGGCCCCGAATCGCTGTACGCAGCGTGCGCGTGTGCGAGCCGGCCGACGGGGTCGCGGAGCTTGCGGTGGTCCTGCAGGACGGTCCTCGCGTGCGTGCCATGGCACTGCGTCTGGTCGGGCAGGACGGGCGATGGCGAGTCGAGGCCCTCCACATCGGCTGACGTCGTCCCCCAATGGCGGCGTCCCGAGGGGTGCCATTGGGGAGGCCGGGGCCCGGCGCCGTCAGAGGGTCAGGAGGTCAGGAGGCCTTGCCGTGGCACATCTTGAACTTCTTGCCCGATCCGCATGGGCAGGGAGCGTTCTTCGGCGTCTTGGTCAACTGGTCCTGGGTGAGCTGCACACCCTGGCCACCTGGTCCTTCGTCGTGCTCCTCGACACCACCGCTCTCACTGGGTGCCGAGTAGTGCAGGTTCCGGGCCTTGGGTGTCTC
>NZ_CALCDX010000057.1 GCF_937900395.1 uncultured Caulobacter sp. | reverse complement strand
GCGGGCTGGGTCGCGGCGACCCAGGCCTCCGACCCGCTGGGGCGAGCAAGGCTGGCCGACTGCAGCAGGATCAGATCGACAAGGCGCTGGGCCTGGAGGGGGCCCGAGGCGTAGCTGGGGATCACCGTGGGCGGAGGACGGTCTCCGCGCCCCACGCGGAACAGGCGGTCCACTTGCCGGCCGACCACGTGCTTCCAGGCGGTCTCGTCGGCCTCGGCGACATAGAGGACGAAGTCGTGGGCGTGCTCGACATTGCCGAACCACTCGGTCGGGGCCAGCAGCGCCTCGCCGCCCTCGACGGTGACGGTGTAACCGAGGTTCTCGATACAGCGGCCCAGGCGCTCGACGATCGGCCGGATCGGCGCGCCGGGCTCGACAGCGATGAAGCCGAACACCGACGGATCGCCCACGGCCGGCTGACTTCGCGCCTGCCGCGCCCGAAGGATCATCAGCCGCGACAGCTCCAGCAGGACGCTGGGGTCTTCCTCGGCGGCCTCGAAGAAGACGTCGCGGGGCATGGCCAGCATCTCACTGTCGCGCAGGGCGACCATGCTGGCGGAGTGGGCGGTGTCGCCGATCATCGCCATCTCGCCGGCCGGCTCGCCGGGGCGGATCAGGCCCAGGAACTGCGGTTCCTGACCGGGCTCGCGGCGGAAGGCGCCCAGGCGGCCCGTCTTCAGGAAGTAGAGCTGGTCGGCCGCTTCGCCCGGCTCGAACAGGGTCGCGCCGCCGGGCAACGAGAACCACGCCGCCGTTCCGTTTCGCCGCTCGCGGGCGAACAGGCGCGCTAGGGCCGAGTCATCGGGCAGGGGCGTTTCCACGGCGCGGACCGTAGAGCCGCCAGGGCGAAGCTGTAAACGGCCTCGCGTGATCGGCAGGCTTGACCCCAGCTGCGCGTTCAGGCGCAATCATTGCGTTGGAAGTTAAAGTGTCTAAGAACGGTTTTGGCTCTGAATCTTCGGCTTCGGGGTCCAAAAAACTCCGACTTCCGGGGATGGGTGGAAAAGGCTAAGCGTCGGTCATGCCGAAGTTGAACTCCGTTATCGACGCGTCCAGCGACGCCTTCGCCCGCAACGCCGCGCATAATCGCGCCTTGGTCGCCGAACTGCGCGCCAAGGTGGCCGAGGCGGCGCTGGGTGGTCCGGAGAGCGCCCGCGAGCGCCACGCCTCGCGCGGCAAGCTGCTGCCCCGCGAGCGGGTCGAGCGCCTGCTGGATCCCGGCTCGCCCTTCCTGGAGATCGGCCAACTGGCCGCCTGCGATCTCTATGGCGGCGAAGCCCCGGGGGCGGGGATCATCTGCGGCGTCGGCCGGGTGTCCGGCCGAGAGGTGATGATCGTCGCCAACGACGCCACGGTAAAGGGCGGCGCCTATTTCCCGATGACGGTGAAGAAGCACCTGCGCGCTCAGGAGATCGCTCAGCAGAACCGCCTGCCGTGCGTCTATCTGGTCGACAGCGGCGGCGCGAACCTGCCGCACCAGGCCGAGGTCTTCCCCGACCGCGACCACTTCGGCCGCATCTTCTTCAACCAGGCGCGGATGAGCGCGGCGGGCATTCCGCAGATCGCCTGCGTCATGGGTTCATGCACGGCCGGCGGCGCCTATGTCCCGGCGATGAGCGACGAGACCGTCATCGTCCGCAATCAGGGCACCATCTTCCTGGCCGGTCCGCCGCTGGTGAAGGCCGCGACCGGTGAGGTCATCAGCGCCGAGGAGCTGGGCGGCGCCGAGACCCACGGCCGTCGCTCGGGCGTGGTCGACCACGTCGCCGAGAATGACGAGCACGCGCTGGAGATCGTCCGCTCGATCGTCGCGAACTTGAACACCACCAAGCCCGACCAGCTGGTCCTGACCGAGGCCGAGCCGCCCCTGTACGACCCCGAGGAACTTTACGGCGTCGTGCCGACGGACGTCCGCGCGCCCTACGATGTGCGCGAGGTGATCGCCCGCATCGTCGACGGCTCCAGGTTCGACGAGTTCAAGGCGCTGTACGGTACGACGCTGGTTTGCGGCTTCGCGCGTATCTGGGGCCAGCCCGTGGCGATCCTGGCAAACAACGGCGTGCTGTTCTCGGAGAGCGCGCTGAAGGGCGCGCACTTCATCGAGTTGGCCTGTAAGCGGAAGATCCCGCTGGTCTTCCTGCAAAACATCTCGGGCTTCATGGTCGGCGGCAAGTACGAGGCCGGCGGCATCGCCAAGGATGGCGCCAAGCTGGTCACGGCCGTCGCTTCGGCCGAGGTTCCAAAGTTCACGGTCTTGATCGGAGGCAGCTTCGGGGCCGGCAACTACGGCATGTGCGGCCGCGCCTACAGCCCGCGCTTCCTGTTCACCTGGCCCAACAGCCGCATCTCGGTGATGGGCGGCGAGCAGGCCGCCAGCGTGCTGGCCACTGTCCATCGCGACGCGGCCAAGTGGACGCCGGAGGAGGCCGAGGCCTTCAAGGCGCCGATCCGCCAGCGCTATGAGGACGAGGGCAATCCGTACCACGCCACCGCACGCCTATGGGACGATGGCATCATTGACCCGGCTCAAACGCGGGACGTTCTGGGGCTTGCAATCTCGGCCAGTCTCAACGCCCCTATCCCGGAGACGACCTTCGGCGTCTTCCGGATGTAGCGTCCCAAAGGAGTAGCCCCCATGACCAACCCCATCGCCGATCCCATCGTCGAGGTCCCCGACACCGACGCGATGAGCCCGCTGGTCCACATGGAGAGCACGCCCGAGGGCGCGGTCACCGTCTGGATCAATCGCCCTGAGAAGAAGAACGCCTTCGACGCGGCGACCATCGCGGCCCTGCGCCAGACCTTCGAGACCCTGCACGGGGCCGAGGGCGTGCGCGTGGTGTTCCTGCGCGGCGTCGGCGGAACGTTCAGCGCCGGCGCGGACCTCTCCTGGATGGCCGACGCCGTCGAGTGGGACGAGGACGACAATCGCGAGGACGCGCTTGAGCTGGCCCATATGCTCAAGGCCCTGCACGACATCCCGGCCCTGACCGTGGCCCTGGTCGAGGGCGCGGCCTATGGCGGCGGCGCCGGCCTGGTGGCGGCGTGCGACCACGCCCTGGCCTCGGCCGACGCCAAGTTCTCGTTCTCGGAAGTGAAGCTGGGCCTGACCCCGGCGACGATCAGCCCCTACGTGATCGCCGCTCTCGGTCCGCGCACCGCCAAACTGCTGTTCGCCACCGCTCGCGTCTTCGACGCCGACGCCGCCTGGAGCTACGGCCTGGTCGACGAGGTGTTCGACGATGTGGCGGGCCTGGAAGCCGCCCGCGACGCCCTGATCGAGGAGATGGTTCCCTGCGCGCCCGGCGCGATCGGCGACGCCAAGGCCCTGGTCAACGACTTTGCTGGTCAGAAACTCGACAAAGGCCTGGTGGAAGAGACCGCGCGCCGCATCGCGCGTCGCCGCGTCTCGGAAGAGGGACAAGAAGGCGTGCGCGCCTTCCTCGCGCGTCGTAAACCGACCTGGGCTGAATAGACTCAACCAGGGGGATGTGGGCGTGGTGACAGGCGCGGAACTGGAAGCGGCGGCGGCGGATTCGGCGGGGAGCTTCACCCGGTCGAAGAAGAAGCCGTTCCCGCACAAGGGCGAACCTTGCAAGAACTGCGGCACGCCCCTGGAGGGGTGGTACTGCTATTCGTGCGGCCAGAACGCCGACACGCATCACCGCTCCATCTTGCACCTGATCTGGGAGACCATCGAGGGGATGTTCCACCTCGATGGTCGCCTGGCCAACACGCTGCCGCTGCTGTTCTTCAAGCCAGGCGTCCTGGCCAAGGACCTGATGGAAGGTCGGATCGCGCGGCACGCGCCGCCGTTCCGCACCTTCCTGGTGGCCCTGCTGCTGTTCATCTTCGCGGCCGAGCACGCGATCCACAACATTCGCCACGAGATCGAGCTCAAGGAAGAGAAAGAGATCGCGGCGCTCGCCACGCCCGCCGGCCGCAAGGCCAAGGCCGACGAGATGCGCAAGGACGCCGTGGAGACCCGCGACAGCCGCCTCAGCGCCGCCGCCGAAGTGCGTGACGAGGCGCTCAAGGAGGAGGGGGCGAACAAGGCCGAGATCGCCGCGGACTACGACGAGAGGGTCAAGAAGGCCCAGGATCGCTACGCAGCCAAGATCGCCGAGGCCGACGCGCTGGAGAAGAACCCCAACGCCGCCGCCGAAGCCAAGGCCAAGATCGAGAAGCGCGGCCAGGACGCCGCCGAACAGATCCGCGGGTTGGACCTGCAGGACGTTGGCGCCATCGATGAAAACAGCCGGAAGATTGGCGAAGCCAATATCGGCGGCCAGCACTTCAATGTGGTCACGCCAGGCGGCGAGGCCCACAAGGAGGTCAAGGCCGACATAGATCTTGGCGAGACCTCCAAGGGCCATGGCTTGGCCAATGGGTTCAAGGAAGGCTTGGCCAAGGCTATCGCCAACCCCGACTACTACATCCTGGTTATGTTCGGCTGGGCCCACCGCCTGGCCGTGCTGCTGCTGCCGATTATCGGCCTCAGCCTGGCGCTGGTCTATGTGAACCGTCGGCAGTTCTACATCTACGATCACCTGCTGGTGGCGACGAACCTGCTGTCGTTCGCGTTCCTGACCAACGCCATCGGCATGGTGCTGCCCGCGTCCCTTATCGGTCCCTGGTTCGCCATCCTGACCTTCTGGACGCCGATCAACCTCTTCCAGACTCTGCGCGGCGGCTACGGCTCGACCGTCGTGGGGGCCATCTTCAAGACGCTGGTCGTCTGGTTCATGAGCGTCTTCGCCTTCGCCATGCTGATCACGGCGTTGATGCTGTTCACCCTCACACAGATGTAGGTCCCCGCTTGATCGCTTCCGTCCTGATCGCCAATCGCGGCGAGATCGCTCGCCGCATCATCCGCACCGCCCGGGAACTGGGCGTGCGGACGGTCGCCGTCTACTCGGAAGCCGACGCCGACGCGCCGTTCGTGATGGAGGCCGACGCGGCCATCCTGATCGGACCCGCGCCGGCCAAGGACAGCTATCTCGACCCGCGCAAGATCCTGGCGGCCGCCAAGCAGATGGGGGCGGACGCCATCCATCCCGGCTATGGCTTCCTGTCCGAGAACGCCGACTTCGCCCAGAGCGTGATCGACGCGGGCCTGACCTGGATCGGTCCGCCGCCCTCGGCGATCCGCGCCATGGGCCTGAAGGACGCCGCCAAGGCGGTGATGATCAAGGCCGGCGTGCCGACCACGCCCGGCTATCTCGGTGAAGATCAATCGGTCGAACGCCTCACGGCCGAGGCCCGAAAGATCGGCTATCCGGTGCTGATCAAGGCCGTGGCCGGCGGCGGCGGCAAGGGCATGCGCAAGGTCGAGCGGGC
>NZ_CALCDX010000056.1 GCF_937900395.1 uncultured Caulobacter sp. | reverse complement strand
GGCGACTATGTGGGTCTTCCCGCCGAGATCGTGCGCAAGGGCGAGGCGGCGGGTTCGGCCGTCGTCGCCGCGCCGTTCGAAGTCGTCTTCGATCGCGCGATGAGTTTCGCCAACCGACCGGGGAACAATCCCTTCACGCTGCAGGCCGGCGCGGGTCTCGACGCTCTGGTCGGCTTTCAGCAGCGGCTGGGGCTGGAGATGGCCAAGGCTGGCTTGAAGCCGGACAAGGCTTTTGTCCCGCACGTGACGCTGCTTTATGACGGACAAGTGGTTCCGGCCCAGGCGATCTCGCCGATCCGTTGGACGGTCGACCGCTTTGTCCTCGTCCAGAGCAAGCTCGGCCAAACTCGCCACATCGTGCTCAAAAGCTGGGATCTCGCCGGCTGAGGTTGGCGTCGCGGCTTGGCTGATCTAGGCCATGGGCGACGCGGATTCGCCGAGGACGACGGCCATGACCCTGACGATGTACGGCATCAAGAATTGCGACACCGTCGCCAAGGCCCGCAAGTGGCTGGAGGACCGGGGACGGGCCTACGCCTTCCACGACTACAAGAGCTCGGGGATTGATCGTCCGCGCCTGGAGGCGTGGGTCGACGAGCTGGGCTGGGAGCCGCTGCTCAACCGTGCTGGAACGACGTTTCGCAAGCTCGACGACGCCGACAAGCAGGGGATCGACCGCGAGAAGGCGATCCGCTTGATGCTGGCCAATCCGTCGATGATCAAGCGGCCGGTTCTGGATCTGGGAGACCGGCGTTTGGTCGGCTTCAAGCCGGATCTCTATGAGGCCGCGCTAGACTAGATTGACGTGGTTCTAAGCGCATCCGAGCAAGTTTAGGACGACAAGCTTTCCGGGATCGGTCTATCACTTTGGGAGAACGGTCGCGACGACGCGGCGCTCAGGGGGACTTTGAACGGGTGGGGGAGAACGGCGTCTCGCGGTACGACCTGGTCATCTTTGACTTCGACGGCACGCTGGCCGACAGCGCCGCGTGGATGATGCGCGCCGTCAATCCGATGGCGCGCCGCTACGGCTTCAAGACCGTCACCGACGAAGAGATCGAGATGCTGCGCGGGCGCAGCACGCGGGAGGTGATCCGCTATCTGGGCGTTTCGCCCTGGAAGCTCCCGCTGATCGCGCGCGCCGGCAAGAAGCTGATGGCCGCCGACGCCCACACGATCCCGCTGTTCCCGGAAACCGCCAAGATGCTGCGCGCCCTGCACGGCGCCGGCGTCAAGATCGCGGTGGTCAGCTCCAATAGCGAGCAGGTGATCCGCCGGGTGCTGGGGCCTGAGCTCTCCGAGCTGATCAGCCTCTATGCCTGCGGCGCCTCGCTGTTCGGCAAGGCGCGCAAGTTCAAGCAGGTCACGGCGCGCGGCGTCTCGCGCGACAAGGTTATCTGCATCGGCGACGAGACGCGGGATATCGAGGCCGCCCGGGCCGTCGGCCTGGACTGCGGCGCGGTCGGCTGGGGCTATGCCAAGCCCTCGATTCTGGCCGAGCACCGTCCGACGGTGTCGTTCAATTCAATGTCCGAAATTATTTCTTTCGTGGCCGCATCCGAAGCGCGGGGCGGCGGCGACTGACCTTCGAGAGCGCGGATGAGCGCGCTGCGATCGCAAGGATAAAGGCGATGGTGCTCATGATCGGCGCGCCCGGGGTTTGGACTCGCGAAGACTTCTCTAGCGACTAAAAACCGCCTTACGAAAGTTTCATCCCGGCGGGCGCCTCCAAACAGAGCCGTGAACGCCTCTTACCTGTGAAAGCGGCGCCGGGGGCGTCGCTCCACGAGATTCTGGAGGATTAGGTCATGGGTGCTGAGATCTTTGTCCCGCTGGGCGCTTTCGCCATGGTCGTGGCCATCGTCGTGTTGCCGTTCTACTTCAAGAGCAAAGAGCGCGCCGAAATGCAGGCCACGATCCGCGCCGCGATCGACAAGGGCCAGCCGCTGCCGCCCGAGGTCATCGAAACCTTGACCAAGAGCGTGAAGCTGCCGCCGAGCCGCCTGCGCGACCTGCGCACCGGCGTGATCTGGCTGGCCGTTGGCATCGGCGTGGCGATGGCCACTTACTTCGGCGATTTCATCCACGGCGGTGACGATTTCGACGGCTTCGGCATCGCCAGCATCCCCGCGGTGATCGGCGTCGCCTACATCGTCCTCAGCTTCTTCAATCCGAACAAGGAGCCGCGGGTCTAGCGCCCGCAGCCTTGGGAGGGGCTTGAAACCATGGGCGCGCAAAGCCCGCCAACCGGTCACGACGTCGAGCTCGCCGCCAAGGCGGCGGGAGGCGATCGCCAGGCCTACGGAGAGCTGGTCCGCAGACATGGCTCAGCCGTGCGCGGCCTGCTGCGGCGGCTGGGCGCCGACTCCGCGACGGCCGACGACCTCGCGCAGGACGCCTTCATCACGGGCTTCGAGCAGGTGGCCGAGTTCCGAGGCGAGGGGACCTTCGCCGGCTGGATCAAGAAGATCGCCGCCCGGCTCTATCTGAAGAAGGTCAAGCGCGAGGCGCGATTGATCTTCTCGGATACGGTCGAGCCGGTCGAGGAGCTTGGAAGTCGGGACGCTTCGGGCGACGCCGCCAGCCGTATCGATCTCGACGACGCGCTGAAGGCGCTCTCGCGCGGCGAGCGGCTGTGTGTGTCGCTGTGCTACGGGGCCGACTGGTCCCACGGCGAAGCGGCCGAGGCCTTGAACATTCCCATTGGCACGGTCAAATCCCATGTCAAACGTGGTCTGGATAAACTCCGGGCGAAGCTCGCCCGGTCCGAGGAGGGGGCGAGGAGGGAAGCTCATGGCTGAACCCGATTTCGAAGCCCAACTGACCCGACTGTTCGCCGAACCGCCGGCGTTCCCGGACGCGGCCCTGTTCAACGCCGAGGTGGCGTCCAAGCTCGATCGCGGCTGGGCGATGCGTCGCCTGTTCATTGGCGGGGCGGGCACGGTGGCGGGCCTGTTCGGCGCGTTCCAGATCCTGTCGACGCGTTTCTCCGCCGAGATCGCGCAGCTCTCGCGCAACGGCGGTCATAACCTCTCGGCCGAGTACGACGCGGGCGTCGCCAAGATCAACTCGGTGCTGACCACGCCGGCCAGCGCCGAGGCGGTCTGGCTCGCGGCCGCCCTGGCGGTGGTGGCTCTGGCCTTCGCGGTGACGCGTATCGTCGAGGAGCTCTAGAGCCAGTCTGGTTTAGATGGAGCCATCTAAACCAGATAAACAGGCTCTATCTCTCACACCTAGAGCGCGTTCGAGCGGTTTAACCGCTCACACTTAAACCTAACGCGCTCTAGGCGGCTTATCACTGTTCATGTTGCGGCGCGGCGCGATCCGGCCCACAAACGGCGCCCAATCGCGTTGCTTGAGGAGCGTTGGTCCTGTCCGCTCACCGTGAAGAGACGGTTCGCCGTCTGGCCGCCCCCGACATCGCCGCTCGCAAGGGCGGCAAGCCGATCGTCTGCCTGACGGCCTACACGGCGCCCGTCGCAGCGGCGCTCGACGACGCCTGCGACGTCCTGCTGGTCGGCGATTCCGTCGGCATGGTCGTCCACGGCCTGCCCAACACCGTCGGCGTCACCCTGGACATGATGATCCTGCACGGTCAGGCGGTCATGCGCGGCTCGCGCAAGGCCATGGTCGTGATCGACATGCCGTTCGGCTCGTACGAGGGCTCGCACGAAGAAGCCTACGCCAACGCCGTGCGGATCATGAAGGAGACCGGCGCTCAGGCGGTGAAGGTCGAGAGCGGCCCGACCGTGGCCGAGACGATCGCCTATCTCACCCAGCGCGGCGTGCCGGTCATGGGCCATGTCGGTCTTCGCCCCCAGGCCGTGCTGCTGGAAGGCGGCTTCAAGGCCAAGGGCAAGGACGAGGCGGGCCGGGCCAAGGTGCTGGAGGAAGCGCGCCTGACCGCCGAGGCCGGCGCTTTCGCGATCGTGGTCGAGGGCGTCGCCGAAGGCCTGGCCCGCGAGGTGACCGAGGCCGTCAGCGTTCCGACGATCGGCATAGGCGCCTCGGCCGCCTGCGACGGTCAGGTGCTGGTGGTCGACGACATGCTGGGCCTGTTCGACTGGACCCCGAAGTTCGTCCGCCGCTACGCCGACTTGAAGGGCGAGATCCAGCGTGCGGCGGCGCAGTACGCCCGCGACGTTCAGGATCGCAGCTTCCCAGGCGAGGCCGAAACCTACTACGCGAAGAAGGCCTGAGCCTTACGGATCGATCGCCGTCCGGCGGGCGTTGCGGCAGGGCGCGGCACGCTATAGGTTCGCCGCCTTGGCTGGCGGCCCTTCGCCCGCCACAATCTGTCTTAAACCAGCGATGTCGGCCGGGTTCGTGCGCGACGTCCTTTGGTCCTAGCGCCTGTTTCGGAGCCTCGTTTCGTGGTCGATGTTTTTGACGAAGTCGAAGAACAGCTTCGGGCGGAGCGTTATCAGTCGCTCGCCGTCAAGTCGCTGCCTTGGGTGGCGGCGGCGGTCGCGGCGGCCGTGATTGGCGTCGGCGGCTACTGGGGCTGGAAATCCTATCAGACCAGCCAGGCCGACAAGGCCTCGGAAGCTTACCAGGCCGCGCTCGAGACCGCCCAGAAGGCTGGTCCGGACAAGGCGTTCGGCCAGTTCAAGGCCGTCGCCGACGGCGGCGCGCGCGGCTACAAGGCCCTGGCGCTGCTGCAGATGGGCGACATCCGTATCGAAGAGAACAAGACCAAGGAGGCCGTCGCCTATTTCGACGAGGCCGCCAAGGCCGCGCCTGATCCTATCTTGGGCGACCTGGCCCGCCTCAAATCCGCCTTCGCCCTGATGGACACCGCCTCCTACAAGGACATCGAGTCGAGGTTGACGCCTTTGGCGGGGGAAAAGAGCCCGTACCGCGTGTACGCCAAGGAGGCGCTGGCCTTCGCCAAGCTGCAGGCCGGCGACGTCGCCGGCGCGCGCGGCGACTTCGTGGTCCTGGCCAATTCGCTCGACAACACCTCCGAGGAAGTGCGCCAGCGCGCCCAGGCGGCCATGCAGCTGATCGACTCGGGCACGGCCAAGGATCTGGCCGCCGCGGTGAAGGCCGCCGCCAGCCTGCCGGCCATGCCGCCCATGGGCCAACTGCCGCCCGCCGCGGCCCCTAACGCCGCCCCCAACGCCGCCCAATGAGCCGTCTTATGATGTCCAAGCGTTCCGTCGCCCTGGTGGCGCTGATGTCGGCCTCGGTGGCCGTCAGCGGCTGCTCGACGGTTTCCAAGCTCAATCCGTTCGACAAGAGCGACAAGAACAAGAGCACCGCCAGCCAAGGCCAGCGGATCTCGATCATCGCCTTCGACCAGAAGGTTGAGGCCAGCGAGTCGCTGAAGGGCGCGGACTTCTTCCTGCCCGATCCGGTCGCCCAGACCGAGTGGCGTCTGCCGGGCGGCAACGCCGAGCAGTCGATCGAGCACGTCGATGCGGGTAAGGCCTTCGAGATCGCCTGGAAGCGCGGCTTCGGCAAGAAGGGCGGTCGCACGTTCCACGTCACCGCTCCGCCGGTTTCGGCGGGCGATCGCATCTATGTGATGGACGGCGCGGCCACGGTCTCGGCGCTCGACGCCAAGACCGGTTCGACCGTCTGGCACAAGGATCTGCGTCCGGCCGCCGGCCCGACCAAGAAGGGCGGCTTCCTGGGCCTGATCCCCAAGAAGAACGACCGTCTGGGCTTTGGCGGCGGCCTCGCGCTCGGCGCTGACAACAAGCTCTATGTCGCTTCGGGCTTCCGTTTCGTGGCGCAGATCGACGCGGCCAGCGGCGCCATCGGCTGGACGCAGCCGAGCTCGACCCCGATCCACGCCGCCCCGACCGTCGTCGACGGTCGCGTCTTCGTGGTTTCGACCGACAACGAGCTCCTGACCTTCGACGCGCCGACCGGCGCGCCGGGCTGGACCTATCAGGCCCTCAGCGAGCCCGCCCGCATCCTGGCCGCCTCGACCCCCGCCGTCAGCGGCGACACCGTGGTGGCCGGCTTCGCTTCGGGCGAACTGGTGGCCCTGCGCGCGGCGAACGGCAACGACCTATGGAGCGAGGCGCTGAGCCGCGCCAGCCGCACCAACGCCCTGTCGGAAATCCGGGACATCCCGGGCCGTCCGGTCATCTACAAGGGCGACGTCTTCGCCGTCAGCCACTCGGGCGTCTTCGCCGCCACCGACCTGCGCACGGGCCAGGCCCGCTGGAGCCTGCCGGTCACCGCCATCACCACCCCGTGGGTCGCTGGCGACGTGGTCTATGTCGTCGACAAGGCCGGTCAGGTGATCTGCGTCTCGCGCGAGAACGGCTCGGTCTACTGGATCCAGGACCTCAACAACACCGAGGCCCTGAGCAAGAAGCAGAAGAAGAAGCGCGCCAAGCACCCGATCCTATGGTCGACGCCGATCCTGGCCAACGGCCGCCTGATCACGGTGTCCAGTCAAGGCGAGGCCGTGGCGCTGAACGCCAAGACCGGCGCCAAGGAAAAGACCCTGAAGATCGGCTCGCCCGTCCTGATCAACCCGATCGCGGTGGGGAACATGATCTACGTGGTCACGGACGACGCCGAACTGGTCGCCATCCGCTGATCCTCCGGCTCCGCTCGCGGAGCTGGAAAGACAATCAAACGCCTTCGGGCCCGGGACGGTGAGAGCCGGCCCGGGCCTTCGCTTTTGCGAAGAGGGCCAAAATCGACTACTGGACGCCTATGCCTTTGAAACTCGCCATCGTCGGCCGCCCGAATGTGGGCAAGTCCACGCTGTTCAATCGCCTGGCCGGCAAGAAGCTGGCCATCGTCGACGACCAGCCGGGCGTCACGCGCGACCGCCGCTACGCCTCGGGCAATCTCGGCGATCTCGAACTGGAGCTGATCGACACCGCCGGCTTTGAGGACGTCGATGACAGCAGCCTCGAGGCGCGGATGCGCGCCCAGACCGAAGCCGCCATCGAGGAGGCCGACGTCTCGCTGTTCGTGTTCGACAGCCGCGAGGGCGTGACCGCCTTGGACGAGGTTTTCGCCGCGATCCTGCGCAAGCGCGACAAGCCGGTGATCGTCGCGGCCAACAAGGCCGAGGGCAAGGCCGGCGAGGCCGGCATCGGCGAAGCCTTCCGCCTGGGCCTGGGCGAGCCCATCCCGATCTCGGGCGAGCACGGCGAGGGCATGGCCGAGCTCTACGCCGCCCTGACCGCCTACGAGCCTCAGGAGGACGAGGCGGAAGAGGGCGACGAGGATGACGACACCAAGCCGATCCGCATCGCCATCATCGGCCGTCCGAACGCGGGCAAGTCGACCCTGGTCAACCGTCTGCTCGGCGAGGACCGCCTGCTGACCGGCCCCGAGGCCGGCATCACCCGCGACTCGATCTCGGTCGACTGGGAGTGGGACGGCCGCAAGATCCGCCTGGTCGACACCGCGGGCCTGCGCCGCAAGGCCAAGGTCCAGGACAAGCTCGAGAAGCTGTCGACCGCCGACACCATCCGCGCCATCACCTTCGCCGAGGTGGTGCTACTGGTGATGGACGCCACGCACCCGTTCGAGATCCAGGACCTGCAGATCGCCGACCTGGCCGAGCGGGAAGGCCGGGCCTTGGTGTTCGTGCTGGCCAAGTGGGACCTGATCGAGGATCCGCAGGCCCAGCTGGTCGCCTTCCGCGAACATGCCGAACGCATGCTGCCGCAGCTGCGCGGCGCGCCGGTCGTGGCGCTGTCGGGCGAGACCGGCAAGGGCATCAATCAACTGATGCCGGCCGTGATCAAGACGCACCGCGATTGGTCGACCAAGGTCAAGACCCGCGACCTAAACGACTGGCTGCAGATGGCGATGCAGCGCCATCCGCCGCCCGCCGTGAACGGAAAGCGCGTGAAGCCCAAGTACATGGCCCAGACCAAGGCGCGACCGCCGACGTTCGTGCTGTTCTCCAGCCGCGCCGACCAGATGCCGGACCACTACCGCCGCTATCTGGTGAACAGCTTGCGCGAAAGCTTCGACCTGCCCGGCGTGCCGCTGCGCATCACCGTCAAGTCGGGCGCCAACCCCTATGCCGAGGGCGAGGCCAAGGGCCACAGCGGGCGGGGCAAGCGCGAATTCGAGCGCCGCGAGCGCGAGGAAGAGCGCATCCGCGCCTCACGCAACACGGTCAAGAAGTCCAAGCGCCTGGCTGCGGAAGCCGCCGCTAAGGCGGCCGAGGCCGCGGGGCTGCCGGATCCCGGCAAGGCCGCGGTCAAGCCCGTGAAGAAGAAGGGGCCCACGGTCGCGGCTCCCGCTGTCGAAGCGGCGTCCGAACCCGGCAAGGCCGCCGTCAAGTCGGTGAAGGCCAAGGGCCCTCGCGCTCAGAAGAAGGTCTCGACGACGCCCAGCTACAAGGTCGGCGCCAAGGCGGCGGGCGGCAAGGCGGGCGCGCCGCGTCGCCCCGCGGCCGGTTCGCGAACGGTGCGCGGCAACACCGGTCCTGGCCGTCCGAAAGGGCGGTAGGGCTTCGGGCGCCCGGCGTCAGGCCTCGACGCTGGGCGACTCCTGACCGCGCTCCTTGAAGCGCACGACGCCCTTGGGCGGCTCGCGGTCCGGACGGACCAAGTCCACGATGAACGGGACGATCGTCTCGGGCGCGGGCACCGTCTGGGGATTCTCGCCCGGGAAGGCGCCGGCGCGCATCTTGGTGCGCATGGCGCCCGGATCGACGCAGAAGGCGCGGATCGGCGTGTTCTCGGTCTCGTCGGCATAGACGTCGACCAGGGCCTCCAGCGCCGCCTTGGTGGCCGCGTAGACGCCCCAGAAGGCCGGACGGGTGCGCGCGACGCTGCTGGAGAAGAACAGGGCGCGGCCGGCGTCCGAGGCGCGCAGCAGCGGATCCATCGACCGGATCAGACGCCAGTTTGCGGTCAGGTTGGTGCTCAGCACCATGTCCCAGCCCTTTGGCTCCAGGTGGCTGACCGGGGTCAGAGGGCCGAGCAGGGCGGCGGCGCCGACCAGGATGTCGAGCTTGCCCCAGCGCTGATGGATCGCCGCGCCCAGGTGATCCAGGCCGTCGGGCTCGCGCAGGTCCAGCGGAACCAGGGTCGCGCGCTCGCCGGTGGCGGCGAGAATGGCGTCATCCAGGGCTTCCAGGGCGCCTTGGGTGCGGCCGACGGCGATCACGTGGGCGCCAGCCTTGGCGAGGCCCAGGGCGACCGCCTCGCCGATGCCGCGCGTGGCGCCGGTGACGAGGGCGATGCGGCCGGCCAGCGGCTTTTGGGAGTCGAGAGTCATGGCGCGGGTTCTAGAGCAGAGGGCGGAAAACGTAAAACCGCGATCAGCCCTTAAGCTTCCTTGGATTGCTTGGCGTAGTGCTGGGCGATGACCGAGCAGGCCATCAGCTGGATCTGGTGAAAGATCATCAGCGGCAGGACGATGATCCCGGCGGTCGGGCCGGGGAACAGGATGCCGGCCATGGGCACGCCCGTCGCCAGGCTCTTCTTCGATCCGCAGAAGGTGATCGCGCGCTCATCCTCGGGCGAAAAGCCCAGGGCGCGCGCGCCGAACGTCGTGGCCGCCAGCACGATCGCCAGCAGCACGCCGCAGACGGCCAGCAGGATGACGAGCTGCACCGGCGAGATCTTATGCCAGATGCCGCCGACCACGGCCTCGCTGAAGGCCGAATAGACGACCAGCAGGATCGAGCCCCGGTCGACGTAGCCGATCAGACCCTTGTGCTTGGTGATCCAGGCGCTGACCAGCGGTCGAGCCAGTTGGCCGGCGATGAAGGGCAGCAGCAGCTGGACGACGATGTCGCGCACCGACTGCCAGCCGCCCGCCGCGCCCCCTTGGGTGTGCATCAAGAGGCCGACCAGCAGGGGCGTGATGAAGATGCCGAACAGGTTCGAAGCGCTGGCCGCCACGACGGCGGCGGCGACATTGCCGCGCGCGATCGAGGTGAAGGCGATCGACGACTGCACGGTCGAGGGGAGGCAGCATAGGAACAGGATGCCGGCCGCCAGGGTCGGCGGCAGGACGCCGACCTTGCTGATGACCAGGCCCAGCACCGGGAACATTACGAAGGTGAAGGCCAGGATCAGCAGGTGCAGGCGCCAATGGGTGACGCCCGCCACAACCGACTCCCGCGACAGCTTCGCGCCATGCAGGAAGAACAGCAGGGCGATTGCCAGCTTGACGACGATCGACAGGCCATGCGCGGCCTCGCCCCGCACCGGCAGGATCGAGGCCAGCACGACCATGCCGAACAGGGCGATGACATAAGGCTCGAGCTTCAGCTTCTCGAGCAGATCCTTCAGACCCATGCCGGCGGCGGCTTAGGCGCTGACCAGCAGCGACAGCTGCTTGTCGTTGGCTTCGTTGCGGCCCTCGGCGATCTCGCGGTCCGTCAGGCGGGTCGGATAGTCGCCGGTGAAGTAGTGGTCGGTGAACTGCGGGGCGGCCGGGTCGCGCGGACCGGCCTCCAGGGCGTCGTACAGGCCCTCGACCGACAAGAAGCCCAGGCTGTCGACTTCCAGGAACTTGGCCATCTCTTCCAGCGACTTGTTAGCCGCCAGCAGCTGCTCGCGCTCGGGCATGTCGATGCCGTAGAAGTCCGGCCATTTGATCGGCGGGCTGGCCGAGCGGAGGTGGACCTCGGTGGCCCCGGCCTCGCGGACCATGCGGACGATCTTCAGCGAGGTGGTGCCGCGCACGATCGAGTCGTCGATCAGCACCACGCGCTTGCCGGCCAAGACGGCGCGGTTGGGGCTGTGCTTCATGCGCACGCCCAGCTCGCGGACGCCTTGAGTCGGCTGAATGAAGGTGCGGCCCACATAGTGGTTGCGGATGATGCCCATCTCGAAGGGCAGGCCGCTTTCCTGGGCGTAGCCGAGGGCGGCCGGAACGCCGCTGTCGGGCACCGGGACCACGACGTCGGCCTCGACGCCGGTTTCCTTGGCCAGGTTGTGGCCCATGCGCTTGCGCACGCCGTAGACCGAGCGGCCGTTCACCACGCTGTCGGGGCGGGCGAAATAGACATATTCGAAGACACAAGGCCGGGCGGCCTTGGTCTGGAACGGCTTGGTCGAGGTGACGCCGGTCTCCTCGATCACCACCATCTCGCCATGCTCGATGTCGCGCACGAAGCGGGCGCCGATCATATCGAGGGCGCAGGTTTCCGAGGCCAGGACCGGCTTGCCGTCCAGGTCGCCCAGCACCAGCGGGCGGATGCCCAGCGGGTCGCGAACGCCGATCATTTTCTTGTTGGTGATCGCCACGAGGGCGTAGCCGCCCTCGATCTGGCTGATGGCGTCGATGAAGCGGTCGACGATCTTGGCCTTCCGCGATCGGGCGATCAGGTGAAGGATCGCCTCGCTGTCCGAGGTCGACTGGAAGATCGCGCCTTCCTGGACCAGGCGCTCGCGCAGGGTCAGGAAGTTGGTCAGGTTGCCGTTGTGGGCGATGGCTACGCCGCCGGTCTCGAGATCGGCGAACATCGGTTGGACGTTGCGGATGAAGCTGCCGCCGGCCGTCGAGTAGCGGGTGTGGCCGATGGCCATGTTGCCGGGCAGGCGCTGGACGAGGTCGGAGCCGGTGAAGGCGTCGCCGACATGGCCCATGTGGCGTTCGGTATGGAAGCGGTTGCCGTCAAAGGCGGCGATGCCGCAGGCTTCCTGGCCGCGGTGCTGCAGGGCGTGCAGGCCAAGCGCCGCGATGGCGGCGGCGTCACGGACGCCAAAGACGCCGAACACGCCGCATTCGAGGCGAAGCGTATCGTCCTCGGGATCGCGCCAGGGGGCGGACGAATAGCGGTCGGTCGACTGGCCCAGGAAGCTCATCGCGATTTCTCCACCAGATCGTCGAGGTCCCGACGCTGGTCCCTATCATAGCCTTTTCCCGACGATTTCTCGCCGGACGTATTGTCGCCACCGTCCTCCGCGCCCTCGTGGACGGCGTCCTTGATGGCGGGGGCCAGCTTGCCGGCCAGGGCCTTGCCCTTGGGGGCGAAGACCTTGAGGGCTTTGCCGCTGACTTCGGACAGCGGGTAGAACATCGAGTCCTCGACCCAGTGCGGCATCCGATCCGGCGGCGTCGCCAGGTGCAGCAGCAGGTTGAAGACGCCCAGCACGACGCAGGCGCGGACCAGGCCGAAGGTCGCGCCTATGGCGTTGTCCGCGGTCCCGCCGGCCGAGCTTTCCTGCAGCTTGGCGGTGACGCGAGCGCCGATCAGGCGGAAGATCAGGAAGAAGACGACGAAGACCACCAGCACGGCCGCGCCGGTGGCGGCCCAGTCGGGGTCCATGAGCTTGCGGAACAACGGTCCTGTGATCCGCAGGCCAAACAGGGCGATGGCGGCGGCGAACAGGAACGACAGGGCCGAGGTCAGCTCGCGCGAGGCGCCGCGCAGCCAGCCGGTGACGCCGGAGATCAGCAGCAGCAGGCCGGCGATGATGTCGAAAGGCGTCACGTCAGGCTCGTCCAGATTTCGTCGCCGATCCGGCGCACGGCGTCGGTCAGGCGGGCCACGCCCGCGACCGGCAGCGATCCGCCGCCCTCAGGCAGGCCGGCGAGCGGTCCCAGCGCCCGGCCAAATCCCAATTTCGCGGCTTCCTTCAAACGAGTCTCCATCCGGCTGACGGGCCTCACTTCGCCCGACAGACTGACCTCGCCGAAGACGACGCAGTCCTGGGGCAGGGCGACGTCCAGGGCGGAGGAGGCCAGGGCCGCCGCCGCCGCGAGATCCGCCGCCGGTTCGGTAATGCGTAGGCCGCCGGCGACGTTCAGATAGACGTCCTTGTCGCCAAAACCAAGGCCGCATCGGGCCTCGAGCACAGCGAGCACCATGGCGAGGCGTCCGGAATCCCATCCGACGACCGCGCGGCGAGGCGTTCCGTACGCGGAAGGCGCGACCAGGGCCTGGAATTCCACCAGGACGGGCCGGGACCCTTCGATGCCGGCGAACACCGCGGCGCCCGCCGCGCGCTCGCCGCCTTCGTTCAGGAACAGGGCCGAGGGGTTCTTGACCTCGCGCAGGCCGACGTCGCCCATCTCGAAGACGCCGATCTCGTCGGTGGCGCCGAAGCGGTTCTTGGCGCCGCGCAGGATGCGGAAAGGATAGCCGCGCTCGCCCTCGAAGGCGAGGACGGCGTCCACCAGGTGCTCGACCACGCGCGGCCCGGCGATCTGGCCGTCCTTGGTGACGTGGCCGACCAGCAGGATCGCCACCCCCTTTTTCTTGGCCAGCCGCACCAGCTCCGTGGCGCAGGCGCGAACCTGGGTCACCGTACCGGGGCCGGCCTCGTGGGCGTCGCTCCACAGGGTCTGGATCGAGTCGATGACGACGAGGTCGAAGCTGTCGCGCTTGAGGCCATCCAGGATGTCGCGCAGCGAGGTCTCGGCGGCCAGGCTGACGTTCGACTTGGCGAGACCCATGCGGTCGGCGCGGCCGCGAATCTGCTCGACGGCCTCTTCGCCCGAGATATAGGCGCAGGAGACGCCGCGGGCGGCGGCGCTGGCGCAGACCTGCAGCAACAAGGTTGACTTGCCGACGCCCGGGTCGCCGCCAATCAGGATGGCCGAGCCCGGCACGACGCCGCCGCCGCAGACGCGGTCGAACTCGTCGACGCCGGTCAGGATGCGCGGGGGCGGGGCGGTCTCGCTCTCAAGGCCGGTGAACTGCAGGCCGCGCACGCGCGTCGCCTTGGTCGCCGACAGGGCGCCCGGCGGCTTGGCGCCGACTTCCTCGACCAGGGTGTTCCAGCTTTGGCAGGCCGGGCATTGTCCGGACCACTTGGTCTGGACCGCGCCACAGGACTGGCAGGCGTAGACGGCGCCGTCGCGGGCCATGAGGTCTCCTGATTCTCGGATGCTTGGAGACTACAGGCTGGCGGGCGGCTGCGCCAAAGCCGGACGCAGGCTCAGCGGTAAATGCGTTGAGCGCGAGGCGCGATGTTGGTCAGCAGTTCGTAGGCCGTGGTGCCCGCCGCCGTCGCCGCATCGTCGATCGGCATGTTGGGGCCCAGCAGCTCGACCATGGCGCCCGGGCGCGCCGCGTCGCAGTCGGTGACGTCGATCGCCATCAGGTCCATTGAGACGCGGCCCAGCATCGGCCGGCGGCCGCCGTCGAACCAGACCTGGCCCTTGGGATGGCTCGAACGCGGCACGCCGTCGGCATAGCCCGCGCCGACGATGGCGATGCGGGTGGTGTCGGGCGCGGTCCAGGTCGCGCCGTAGCCGACCGTCTCACCGCGCGGGACAACGCGAACTTGCAAGATCGGGGACTGGACGGTGGCCACGGCGCGGATCTCGGGGTGTGGGCGGCCTTCCGGTCCGCCGCCGTAGAGGCTGATCCCCGGCCGGGCCTGGTCGAAGCGATAGGCCTCGCCCAGGAACAGGCCGGCCGAATTGGCGAAGCTCTTGCGGGCGTCCGGCAGCAGGGCGACGGCTTCGGCGAAGCGCTCCAACTGCCGGGTGTTCATCGGGTGGTCCGGAACGTCGGCGCAGGCCAGGTGGCTGATCACAAGCTCGACATCCAGGCGCTTGAGGCGGTCCATGGCGCCCAGCAACACCTTCAACTCCTCGGGGCGCAGGCCCAGACGATTCATGCCGGTGTCGAGGTGCAGGGCGGCCTTCAGGCGGCCCGAGCGGGCCTGGGCGTTCCAGGCCTCGATCTGCGGCAGGCTGTTGAGCACCGGCGTCAGGCGTGCGGCTTCGAGGGTGTCCCCCGCGCCCGGCGTCGCGCCGTCCAGCACATAGATCGAGGCCTCGCGGTCGCCCAGTGCGGCGCGCAGCGCCACGCCCTCGGCCAGCCGCGCGACATAGAAGGAGCGCGCGCCCTCGACCCACAGCCGGTTGGCGACCTGCGCCGCGCCAAGTCCATAGGCGTCGGCCTTCACCGCCGGGGCGACCTCCGCCTGGCCCGCGCGCGCCTTCAGGGCCCTGTAGTTCGCGGCGAGGGCGTCGAGGTCGATGGTGAGGCGGGCGTCGTGGAGGTCGGTCACGGGCGAGGGCGTAGCCGACGCAGGCCAGCGGTTCAATGGTTTAGCCGTGATGGGCGGCCATGAACTTGGCCACAAGGTTCTCCGCGCCCGACGCGATGATCTGCACGCCGATGCACAGCAGCAGGAAGGCGACCAGTCGCGACAGAACGCGGGCGCCGGCCGGCCCCAGCATCCGCATCACCCGCTCGGACGCGCTGTAGAGCAGCCAGACCATGATCGCGACCAGGGCGGCGGCCAGCCCTGCGCCGATGAAGAACGGCGCCACGGCGTCGCCCTCGGTCGGCCGCTGGGAGGAGAGGGCGATGGCGACCGAGATCGAGCCGGGCCCCGTCGTGAACGGCATGGTCAGCGGGAAGAAGGCTACGTCGTCATGGCTCTGGGCGGGCTCGGTCTGGCTGGTCTTGCGCTCCTCGTTTTCCTGCGGGTCCATCAGAAGGCCCCAGGCGCGGATCGCCACCACCAGCCCGCCGGCCACCCGCAGGGCGCCCAGGCTGACACCGAAGAAATTCAGGATGTAGCCGCCCAGCAGCAGCGAGCCCAAGAGCACCAGGAAGGCGTAGAAGCCGATCTGCCGCGCCAGCTTCAGCCGCTCCTCGCGCGCCCGGCCTGACATCGCCTGGTGGAAGATCAGCGAGGCCCCGACCGGGTTGACGATCGAGAACAGCGCCGGGAACGCCAGCAGGAAGGCGCCGACCAGGCTGGAGGTGGGCAGGGGGCTGAAGTCCATGCGACTCGTCTGGGAAGAGGGCGAGGCGGGGACGGTGACTTGGAGGGAGGCTCCTAGTCAAACTCCCAGATACCGATTTCCCCGGCGAATGCCGGGGCCCAAATACATCCTGAGCGGCTTGGGTGGGTTCGCGATCCGCCAGCGCTTCTTCCGGTGGCCGTATCGCTTCGATCTGGGCCCCGGCATTCGCCGGGGAGATCGGAAGACAGATCACTCGTCCGACGGAATGTTCCGCGCCTGGGCGAAGTAGTGGTCCTTGGCCAGGTTGCCGAAGCGGGTGGTGTCGCTGTTGAACGACAGGCGCACGGTGCCGATCGGGCCGTGACGCTGCTTGGCGATGATCACCTCGGCCAGGCCGTGCAGGCGGTCCATCTCTTCCTGCCAGGTCAGGTGCTCGGGCGTGCCCTCGCGCGGCTCGGCGCGGCCCACATAGTAGGCCTCGCGGTACACGAACCAGACCATGTCGGCGTCCTGCTCGATCGAGCCCGATTCCCGAAGGTCGGAGAGCTGGGGTCGCTTGTCGTCGCGGGCTTCCACCTGACGCGACAGCTGCGACAGGGCGATGACCGGGCAGGACAGTTCCTTGGCCAGGGCCTTGAGGCCCATGGTGATCTGCGAGACTTCCTGCACCCGGTTGGCGTTGGCGCCGAGGTCGGAGCCCGTGACCAGCTGCAGATAGTCGACCACGATCAGATCAAGGCCCACCTGGCGCTTCAGGCGACGGGCGCGGGCGGTCAGCTTGGCGATCGAGATGCCGCCGGTGGCGTCGATGTAGAGCGGCGCTTCCTGCAGCTCCATGGCCGCGTCGCGGACCCGGCCGAATTCCGACGCGTCGATCTCGCCCTTGCGGAGGCGGTCGCCCGACACGCCCGAGGCGTCGGCCAGCATACGCAGGGCCAGCTGCTCGGCGCTCATTTCCAGCGAGTAGAAGGCCACCACGCCGCCCTGGACCGTCTTCCGCGTGCCGTCGGGCTGGATTTCGTAGGCGTACTTCTTGGCGATGTTGAAGGCGATGTTGGTCGCCAGGGCCGTCTTGCCCATCGAGGGACGGCCGGCCAGGACGATCAAGTCGGACGGGTGCAGGCCGCCGATCTTCTGGTCGAGGTCGATCAGGTCGGTGGCGACGCCCGACATGCCGCCATCGCGGCTGTAGGCCTCGGCGGTCATCTCGACCGCGCCGCGCAGGGCGTCGCCGAACGAGACGAAGCCCGAGGAGGCCGCGCCGCTTTCAGCCAGGCTGTAGAGCTGCTGTTCGGCCGCTTCGATCTGGTCGCGGGCCGTGCGTTTCTCGTCGCCGCCGCCGCCTTGCGCGGCGGTCGCGATGTCGCCGCCGATGCGGATCAGTTCGCGGCGCAGGGAGAGGTCGAAGATCACCCGGGCGTAGTCGCCGGCGTTGGCGGCGGGCGGAGCGCGGTCCACCAGGTCGGCCAGATAGCGCAGGCCGCCCAGCTCCTGGAAGGCCGGGTCGTTCTTGAACTCGTCGGCCAGCAGGATCGGCTCGGCCAGCTGGCCCTTGCGGACGTGGGTCTCGATGGCCTGGAACAGGCGCTGGTGGAACGGCTCGTAGAAGCAGCGGGCCTGCAGGTTGTCGCTCAGCCGCTCGTAGGCGGCGTTGTCGTACAGCAGGATGCCGAGCAGCGCCTGCTCGGCTTCCATATTGTGCGGCGCCACGTTGATCGTGGGCTCTTCGATCGGCGGACGCAGGTCGAGCGCGGGTACCAGGGACATCATCGGAAGTTAACGCGACGCAGGCTTCGACGCGCGGGGTGAGTTGACCCGGCGAGTCAGATGAACGGGGATATTCTGTGTATGTTCTGAGCCGCTGAAAGTGCAAGCGCACGTGCTTCAGCGGGCGTCCGTTCTTGACGTAGGGCGGATAGGAAAGGGCGCGAAGATCGCTCTCCGCGCCCCAACCGTTTGCATGGCGGTCTAGTTCTGGATCACCAGTTGTAGGCCAGGCGCGTATAGAGGAACCGCCCGTTGAAGCCGAAGGGCGAGAAGCCGGAGAAGGCCGTCACGCCGGTGGTGTTGACCGCGGCGGGCGCCTTGTTCGGATAGGTGTCGAACAGGTTGTTCACGCCCACGGCCCAGGTGACGTTCTGGGCGAAGGCGTAGCGGCCCTCGAGATCCCAGACCGACTTGGCGCCGGTGCGATAGTCCAGCGCCTGGTTCGAGTTGGGGACCAGCACCGAGCCATAGTACGCGCCCTTCAGGGTCGCGCTGAACGGACCCTTGGACCAGTCGGTGGTGGCCACGAACTTCTTGTCGGGCGTGCCTTCCTCGAAGATCGCGACGTTGACGCGCGAAAACAGGGCGGGCGGGACGGGCAGGGACGAGAGCGTGCTGGTGGTCGGCACGCGCTTGACCTTGGTGTCGTTGAAGTTGGCCGCCAGGGTGAAGTCGAAGCGGCCGGCGGCTTCGTCGTCCAGGCGGTAGCGACCGACGACGTCCACGCCCTTGGTGCGGGTGTCGACGCCGTTGATGAAGAACCGCGCCGTGGTCACGCCGAACGGCTGCAGCAGGGTGTAGATCGCCCTCTGCGTGGCCGTGCCGGTGGCCGAGCCCTGGATGTTCTCCGAAAGGACGATCCGGTTGTCGATGTCGATCTGGTAGGCGTCCACCGTCAGCTCGAACGGGCCTTTGTGGAAGACCGCGCCGACCGAGTAGTTCTTGGACTTCTCCGGTTCCAGCGGCTTGGCGCCTAGGACGCCCGCCGTGGCGCTGGTGGCCGGGAAGGTGCCGACGTCCACCGCCGCCCCGCCGATGATGTTGATCGAGGTGGTGGTGAAGTACTGCTGCTGCAGGGCCGGGGCGCGGAAGCCGGAGGAATAGGCCCCGCGGATGGCGAAGCTGTCGGTCAGGTCATAGCGCGCGGCGATCTTGCCGGTCGTCGTGGAGCCGAAGTCGGAATAGTCCTCGTAGCGCACGGCCAGATCCACATCGAACTTGTCGGTGATCTGGTTGTCGAGGTCGGCGTAGAGGCTGGTGGCGTTGCGGTTGACGTCGACTTCGTTGCTGGGGCGGAAGCCTGGGAAGCCTTGCGCGCCGGCGCCCTTGCCGTTGCCGCCATTGGCCCAGGACGCCGTCTCGCCCGCGCGGATCTTGTAGTTTTCGTCGCGATATTCGACGCCGAAGGCCAGGGTGCTGGCCTTGGCGAAGTTGAACAGTTCGAGCGGGCGGGTGAAGTCGAGGTTGGCGACCCACTGGCCGTACTGCATCGACCCGTCCTTGAAGCGGGTCGGCGAGCTCGGGCCGAGCGAGGCGTTCAGCGAGTTGATGGTGCCGTAGGCGACCTTGTTGTTGCCGTAGTTGACGCCTGCGTCGACCGTGAAGCCGGCGACCTCGCCCTTGGCGCCGAAGGCCAGGTTGTAGTCATCAATGTCGGTGGTGATCTTCGGGACATAGCCGTTCGGATAGACCGAGACGTAGTTGTTGCTGTTGTCCGCCAGGCGCGGGAAGGCGGCGCTTTGCCCCTTGCGGTTCTGGTAGCCGGCCAGGCCATAGAGCTTCCAGGCGTCGTTCAGCGGCAGGCCGAAGTTGGCGTAGATCGTCTTGGTCTCGACCTGAGGGTCGCCGAAGATGCCCGTGACCTTGTTGGGCGTGACGCGCGGATCGAGGTCGGCGCGGTTGGTCGGGTTACGGTACGAGTACTCGCCGGTCAGGGTCAGGAAGCCGTCGTTGGGCAGGCTAAAGCCCTGCCAGACCGAGGCGCTGTAGACGGGACCGTCATGGGCCTTGCGGCCGTCCGGGTCGCGGGTCGTCTTCACCTTGGTGTTGTAGACGCCGTAGCTGGCGGTGGCGCCGCCGCCGCTGCTGGCTTCGCGCAGGCGCAGGTTGATGACGCCGGCGATCGCGTCCGAACCGTACTGGGCCGCAGCGCCTTCGCGCAGGATTTCGACGCTCGACAGGGCCGCCGTCGGGATGGTGTTCAGGTCGAACGGAGCCGAACCCCGGCCGATCGAGCCGTTGATGTTCACCAGCGCGGAGGTGTGGGCGCGGCGGCCGTTCAGCAGCACGAGGGTCTGGTCGGGGGCGAGGCCGCGCAGCGTGGCCGGGCGCACCGAGTCGGTGCCGTCGGTCACGGCCGGGCGCGGGAAGTCGATCGACGGCGCGAGGTTGGCGAGCGCCTGGGCCAGCTCCGGCGTGCCCTGGCGGGTCAGCGCCTTGCTGTCGACGACGTCGACCGGCGAGATGGTGTCGAGGCGCGAGCGCGCGACACGAGAGCCGGTGACGACGATCTGCTCGACCGTCGACTCATCGGCCGGCGGCGCGGAGGTCTGGGCGTTGGCGGTGGCGGAGAAGGCCGTCAGCGAGGCGGCGGCCAGCAGCAAGGCTCTGTAACGCATGAGAAATCCCCTCTCGTAGCCGGGGCGCGGACATGCGTCCTCACGCCCCGAGGCGGGGGTCTTGATCGCCCCCGCAGCGAACATGGGATTGCGAGGGGATGCACACAAGCTGAGCATTTCTACGCTGCGGCGCAGAAAAAAACGGCGCGGATTGCTCCGCGCCGTTCTCTTGAAACGTTCAGAACCCTGACGGGTCTTAGGCTTCGGCGTAGTCGCCTTCTTGCGAGCCGGCGCCGCCTTCCAGGAGGTCCTGGGCGGCTTCGGCTTCGGCGGCGCGTTCTTCTTCGAACTGCGAGGCGATGACGTTTTCGCCGCGCGCTTGGCGCTCGGCTTCGTCTTGGCTGCGCGCGATGTTCAGGGTGACCGTGATGGTCACTTCGGCGTGCAGCTTCACCTTCACTTCGTGAACGCCCAGCGTCTTGATCGGCTTGTCCAGGACGACCATCGAGCGGTCGACCTTGCCGCCTTCGGCGCGGATGGCGTCAGCCACGTCGCGACCGGCGACCGAACCGTACAGCTGGCCGCTTTCGCCGGCTTGACGGATCAGGACGTATTGCGTGCCGTCCAGCGCTTCGCCGTTCTTGGCGGCCGCTTCGCGGTTCTTGACGTTGCGGGCTTCGATCTCAGCGCGCTGAGCTTCGAAGTGGGCCAGGTTCGCCTTGGTGGCGCGCAGGGCCTTGCCGCGGGGCAGCAGGTAGTTACGGGCGAAGCCGTCCTTGACGGTGACTTCGTCGCCGAGGACGCCGGTGCCTTCAACGCGTTCGAGCAGAATGACTTTCATCGTGGCGTCTCCCTTACTTCACGACGTAGGGGAGCAGAGCCAGGAAGCGGGCGCGCTTGATGGCCTTGGCCAGTTCGCGTTGCTTCTTGGCCGACACCGCGGTGATGCGCGACGGCACGATCTTGCCGCGTTCGGAGACGTAGCGCTGCAGCAGCTTCACGTCCTTGTAGTCGATCTTCGGCGCGTTGGCGCCCGAGAACGGGCACACCTTGCGGCGACGGAAGAACGGACGGCGGGCGCCGCCAGCGGCGGCGGCCGGAGCGCCGGCTTCGGGAGCAGTCGTATCGGTCATGATCTCTCTTCTCCCTTACGCCGCGAACTCTTCGCGCGGACGCTCCGGGCGGTCGCCGCGATCGCGACGGGCCAGCACGGGCGACAGCTCGAGGTCCAGCTCTTCCACGCGGATGGTCATAAAGCGCAGCACATCTTCGTTGATGAGCAGCTGGCGCTCCATTTCCTTCACGGCCGCCGCCGGAGCGTCGATCGCGAGCAGGGAGTAGTGGCCCTTGCGGTTCTTCTTGATGCGGTAGGTGAGGTTACGCAGGCCCCAGTACTCGATCTTGGCGATGTGACCGCCATTCTCTTCGATCAGGGCTTTGAGTTGCTCGTTCAGAGCTTCGGCCTGTTGCGGCGAGATATCCTGCCGCGCGATGACCACGTGTTCGTAGAACGCCATGTTTTCCTTCTTCCGTTGTGGAAGGCGGCGCGGGCGACGACGGAAGTCCGTCGACCACGATGGATCCGACACGCCGAGCGGGGAAACCCCGGTCCCGGATGGGTGCGTGCAAGACCGCCTTCCGTGAGAACGCGCGCTACTACAGGAAATGGTGGTGAAAGACAAGCGGCGTCGAGCTTTGCCCATGATATCGGCGCCACGTCTCCAGATCATACAAATGGCCGCCCAGGGGTTCAACCTCAGGGATGTGTGTGCTAGCAGACAGTCCATGGGGATGACGTCACGCTTCATGATCGCGCTCGCGACGGCGCTCGCCGTTGGCGGTCCGGCGTGCGCCGAGCTGATTCAGAAGCCCAACATGTCGGTTTCGGCCAAGGATGGCCGCTTCGCCGGCTATTCGGCGGCCCTGCCGCTCGACCTCTCCACCGACACCCAGAAGGTGGCCCTGACGGTCAAGAGCGCCGGCACGATCGAGAACCCGACCTACGGCCTGGATCTCAACCTGACCCAGAAGCCGGACGATGACCGGATCGGCCAGCGCTCGCTGGCGCTGGGCGCGTCGTGGAACGACCGCGAGGCCAAGGTCCGCTCGTCGATGTCGAAGATGTTCGGCTTCGGTCTTCTGCCGCGCGCCAACTATGTGCGCGTCTCGATGGATATGGACGCCAGCCAGGCGGTGGCGGTCCCGAACAAGGTGCCCGTCGCCCGCGCCAACATCCGCTCGTCCCTGACGCTGGAAGGGCGACCGATCGGCTCGATCGCCTTTGGCGGCGGCTCGCGGGGCGAGGAGGGCGTCGATCTGTCCCTCACGCGCCCCTTCGACATCCCAGCCGAGTTCACGGTCAGCTTGCGCGGCGTCAACACCGACCGTGAGCAATGGCGGCTGCAAGACGCTCGCGCCATGGTCAAGCTGGTGAAGGCGAACTGGTAGTCTCCAGCTTGCGGCGCGCCACCTCGGCGAAGCGCTGCAGATATTGCGGATGCTCGGTGCCCATCAGCTTGTCCCACCAGGTGAAATAAAGGCCGTAGTTCCAGCCCGCTTGGGCGTGGTGCAGGTCGTGGTGGGTCACGGTCGTCAGCCAGGGGATCAGGGGCCGGCCGTCCTTGCGGGCCGGGAACAGCTCGTAGCCCGAGTGGCCGATGGTGTTGCGGACGATCTGGTGCAGCATGAACAGGCCGATCACCGGCCATGGGGTCGGGACCAGGATCACCCATAGCGGCACGAAGACGCCGTTGATCGCCGCCTCGCCCAAATCGAAGCTGTAGGCGGTGAAGGGCGAGGGATTGTTCGACCGGTGATGGCGCCGGTGGAAGCGCCGGAACAGCCGCCGGTCATGGATCAGCCGGTGCGTCCAGTAGAACCAGGCGTCGTGGGCGACGATCATCAGGACGAGGCTCGTCCAGAACCAGACCGGTCCCAAGCTCTTGGCGATGTAAGGCCCCGGCAGCAGACCGGCGCGGAACAGGGCGAAGGTCAGCAGGCCGATGGTCGAGAAGATCGCGATCGAGCGGATCGAGACCAGGAACTCGATCAGCAACTGGCGCGGCGGCGGGCGGCTGTCGCGGATCTTGCGACTGGCCAGGGGGACGGCGAGCGCGACCCAGAGGGCCAGCCAGACGCCGACCGAGAAGATCACGTAGCGGGTGACGTCTGCCTGCATGGCGTCGAGCCAGTTGCGGGCGAAGGCGAGGAGGGTTTCAAGCATCGGGGGCTCCTTGGCGATGAACCGCTCCAAGGAAGCGCCGGACTTGGAGCGGGTCGCGCCGTTCCCGAAATCAGGCCCGTTTGTCGGCTTTCGACGTGGTTTGCCCGGTTTCGACCAGCCGCAAATGGGCGATCGGCGGAGTCGCTTGCTGGCGCCAGGCGGTCGGGGTGACGCCCACGGCGGCGCGGAACGCCCGGTTGAACGGGCCCAGCGAGCCGAACCCCAGTTCATAGGCGATGGTCGAGACCGACTTCAGCGCCTGCTCCGGATCCGCCAGCGCGGTCTTGGCGGCCTCGATCCGCCGGCCGTTGACGTAGTCGGCGAAGTTGCGGTGGCCTAGCGTCCCGTTGATCAACTTACGCAGGCGATGTTCGGGCGCGCCGACCAGGGCGGCCAGGCTGCCGATCGACAGGTCCTCGCCGCGCCAGACCTCATTCTCGCTCATCGCCTTGTCCAGGCGGGCCAGGATCAGGCGGTCGGCGGGGGTGAGGTCGAGGGTTTCGACGGGCTTGGGCGCGGGGACGTCGCGGGGGCTCCGCGCGGCCTGGACCAGCACCGAATCCGCGCGCAGCAGCGCCAGGGCGGAGCCGACGCCCAGCACGGCCAGGGTCACCGTCTGGACCATGCTGGGCAGCACCGGACCATGACCAAGACCGAAATCGCAGAGCGTCTGGATGAACATGTAACCCGTGGCTGCGGCGGCGATGGGCGCGCGCAGATGACGGCGGCGCTCCACCAGGTCGATCCTCCAGCCGCGCCAGGCCATCAGCATGATGTGGATGTGCAGGACCAGGGAATAGGCGGCGAACGACCACCAGACGGCCGCGCGGCCGGGCGAGGCCGGCAACACCGCCCCAACGAACCAGAGAGCCAGAGCCGCGCCGGGAATGGCGTAACGCCAGGCCGGGATCCTCGGCTCGTCCTCGAACAGCACCGAACAGAACAGCCAGAAGACGGCCGCCGCCGACGCGGCCAGGGCCCAGGTCACCTGACTGAAATGCCGGTCCTCGGTGTAATAGAAGTGGCTCTCGAAGACGTGGGCGATCGCACAGGCCATCAGCAGGACGCCCAGCCAGCGTACGGGCGTCATCTTGCGGCTCGCGGCGAGCGAGACGCCCGTGGCCGCGAAAGCCCCGACAGCGAGGCCGCGCAAAGCCAGTTCTATTTGAGCGAGATCGGTCATGGCCGATCATCTCCGCCAGCGCGCGCGGGGCTCAACCCGCGCGGCTGGCTGAAACCGCAAAAGGCTCGTTATTTCTTGGCCGCGTTGTAGGCCTTCACCGCGCCCATGGTCTGCTGGACGTGGCCCATGAAGTTGCCGTCGGTGTAGCTGAGCAGGATCTTGCCGTCCGGCGCGATCACGTACGAGGTGCGGTTCGACCAGTCCGGCTTCACCGCCAGGGCGACGTCGTAGCGCTGCACCAGCGCCTTGTCGGCGGCGGCGACCGCGAACTTGTCGCGGCAGTGCTCCTTGGAAAAATCCTTGATGCGGTCGACATTGCCCGCCGTGACGCCGATCACGGTCGCGCCCAGCTTCTCGAACTCGGGCGTGGCCTCGGCGAACTCGTGGGCCTCGGCGGTGCAGCCGGCGGTGTAGGCGGCCGGGAAGAAGTACAGCACCACCGGACCCTTTTTCAGGGCCTTGGCCAGGTTGAAGTCGAAGTCCTTGCCGGCCAGGGCGGCCTTGGCGCTGAAGTCCGGCGCCTTGTCGCCGACCTTCAGGGCGGCCAGGGCGGGGGACGCGAAGGCGAGGGCGGCTGCGGCGACACCGGCGAGTACGGTCTTCATGGCGCGACTCCGAGGAAGGATGGTCCAGCTACGTGGGCGTGCGCACTTTGGACGTGGCCGCGCTGATTGCAAGCCTTGGCCTATGCGCGCCGCACTTGCCCCTCCGGCGGCTTTCCCCTAACCCTCCCGGCCTTGAATCTACAAAGAACGGAGCGGGCTTAGATGAGCATCGCCTTCATTTTCCCGGGTCAGGGCAGCCAGTCGGTCGGCATGGGCGCCGATCTCGCCGA
>NZ_CALCDX010000055.1 GCF_937900395.1 uncultured Caulobacter sp. | reverse complement strand
CGGCGTCTCACGCTTGAGCAGCGACCGGATTTTCGGCCGGACGAGGTTGGTGATCCAGTTCATCGTCGATTCGGTGGACATTATTTTCTTATCCCTCGCATAAGCTCGGCGTCGCGTTGCTCCTCGCTACGGCCTTGCGGCCCTCGCAGGGTGCCTGGATTTCCGACGATGGCACTCGTTACTTCTTCACGCCGCGCACCGCCCCGGCAAGGCCGGAAACGATGCTGGTTACGGCGGTGACAGTCTTATCCGTCGCCTTGCCATCCGCATCGAGCGAGGTGCGCACGGCTTCGACCAACGCCGAACCGACAACGACACCATCCGCGCCCTTGGCAATCGCAGCGGCATGTTCCGGCGCTTTCACGCCGAAACCGACCGCAACCGGGAGATCGGTATGCCGTTTGATGCGGGAAACCGCCTCGGCCACTTTCGAGAAGTCCGGCGTCGCGGTGCCGGTGATCCCGGTAATCGAGACGTAATAGACAAACCCGGACGTGTTCGAGAGCACGGCCGGCAGGCGCTTGTCGTCGGTGGTCGGCGAGGCCCTGATCCGCTCGTCGGTCGGCAGGAGTTCGGCGCGGGTGCGGCCGAAGTCCACCTCGACGCGGCGGAACAGGGCCCGATGATCGGCCTGGTGATCGGCCAGGATCTTCGCCCACGGCTTGCTCGCCACGCGGGCCAGAGTGGCCTTGTTCAGCGCGGTCGGATCACCCGAGACATCGTCATAGCGGCGGTAGCTGGTCGCCGCGGCAATCAACAGCACAACCTCATCGGCGTCGCGGATGGAGAGAGTCCCGCCCTGCCCTCTGACCTGACCGCCCTTGGCGCGGACATCGGCGCGGCATTCGAACTTGAGCTTGGCGGATATGCCCTGCTGGCTGTCGTTCGACCCAGCCAGCACCAGGCTCCGCCCATCGACCGTCGCGACCGGCTTGGACTTCAGCGGCGAGGCGAAGCCCAGATCCAGGCTGATAGCGCCGCGGCGACTGGCCGAGAGGCGCACGGCGATCACGCCGTCGGGCGCGCTTCCGATCACCTCGCGGACGTAGTCGACGCCGCCGGCGGTAAAGCGCGTCGTGACGATCGCGCCGTCCAGGTCAAGCTCGCGGACATAGCCGGCCGGTTCAGCCAGCCCGGGAAAGTCCAGCTGCAGGTCGCCGATCGTCTGGTACGACATCTGCTGCTTGGGAAGGCCGACGAACTTGGCCTCCGCGAGCTGGGCGGCCTTGGCGTAGTCGCCGGCGTCGATCAGGCGGCGAATCTCCGGCAGAGCCGCGCCGGCCTCAGGATTGATCGGCTCGTAGGGCCCGCCGGCCCAAAGCGTGTCCTCGTTCAGCTGCAACCGCTCGGCGCCGACGCCGCCGAACACCATGGCGCCCAGCCTGCCCGAGCCGACCGGCAGCGCCTCGACCCAGGCCTTGGCCGGTTGGCGGTACCAGAGCCGAAGCGGCGAAACCGTCCCAGCGCGTGCGGAGACGACGGCCATGGCTGGGGCGGCGCCGAGCGCCGCAAGCGTGGATCGACGGGTCAAGGTCATGTCGCGAGCCTCCCAACACGCGAAAAGCCGGACACGCCCTTTGGGTCATGTCCGGCTCTCATTTTCAGATGGGCGTCACGCCCCTTAGTCCAGCGCGACGACGACGACCGACTTGGCCGGAATATCCAGCGTCAGGGTGTCGCCCGCGAGCTTGCCGCCCTTGAACGGAACCGGCGCCACGGTCGGCTTGACCCCGAAGGCGTTCATGGCGTCCATCTTGTCGGCGGTCAGAACCTGACCCGAGACCGACTTGGCCTTGAGACCGCCCAGCGCCACCGACAGCTTCACGCCATCGTCCGGCGACATGTTGGCGACGGCGACATAGGTCTTGCCGTCCTTGCCCTTGGCCGCCGAGGCGTTGAAGGCCGGGATCTTGGTTCCGGCCACGTCGATCTCGGGCGCGGTCACGTCCAGCGGGATCGCCGTCGAATCCTGGAACGGCACGTACATCTTGTAGGCGTAGTAGGTCGGCGTCAGGACGATCTTGTCGCCCTGGGTCAGGATCATCGCCTGCAGCACGTTGATGGTCTGGGCGATGTTCGTCATCTTCACCCGGTCGGTATAGCGGTGGAAGATGTTGAAGTTCGCGGCCGCCAGCACGCCGTCGCGCAGCGTGTTCAGCTGGTAAAGGTGGCCCGGATTGGTGCCCGGCTCGACATCGTACCAGGTGCCCCACTCGTCGACATAGAGGCCAATCCGCTTGCTGGGATCGTTCTTGTCCATGGCGGCGATGTGCTGCTTGAGCAGATCATCCATCCGCAGGGTCTGGGCGAAGGTCTGCCCCCAGGCGGCCTTGTCGAAGCCGGTCGCCGCCCCCTTCTTCGACCACTTGCCGGTCGGGATCGTGTAGTAGTGCAGCGAGATGGCGTCCATGTACTTGCCGGCGTTCTTGGTGACGACGTCGGTCCAGTTCACATCGAACGAATTGGCGCCTGAAGCGATGCGCAGCGCCTTATTGTCGTCGTTCTTGTGGAAAAACGCCGAGAAGCGGCGGTACTCGTTGGCGTAGTACTCGGCGGTCATCTCGCCGCCGCAGCCCCAGCTCTCGTTGCCGATGCCGACGAAGGGCAGGTTGAAGGGCTTGTCGCGCCCATTCGCGCGGCGCTCCTGGGCCAGGGTGTCGTCGCCCGGCGAGATCATGTACTCGATCCACTCGCGCATCTCGGTCGGATTGGACGAGCCGACATTGATCGAGACGTAGGGATCGGCGCCGACCTGCTCGGCGAAGTCCATGAATTCATGCGTGCCGAACGCATTGGTCTCGGGCGAGCCGCCCCACCAGTTGTTCTTGCGCGAAGGACGCTTGTCGCGCGGACCGATGCCGTCGCGCCAGCGATATTCGTCGGCGAAGCAGCCGCCGGGCCAGCGGATCACCGGGGTTTTGATGTCCTTCAGCGCCGCGACGACGTCGCTACGGATGCCGCGGACATTGGGGATCTTCGAGTCCGGGCCCACCCAGACGCCGTCATAGATGCCCGCGCCCAAATGCTCCGAGAATTGTCCATAGATATAACGCGAGATCGGCGCGCCCGGCTTGTCGGCCTTCAAGGTCGCGGTCGCGGCGATTTCCCCCGCCTGCGCACTCGCCGCCATCGCCAGCAGCGCCATCGCTGCGCCTAGAACCGTTTTGGCCATCGCCATCTTGTTTTCCCTCTCCGTTACGCGCGGATGCTTCTGGGCTCCGCCTTGTTCTGGCCGCGTGCATAGCAGCGGTTATTTTGTCGTACAATAAAGTTCGGCCGGAACCAGGCCTTGGTCCATAAAGAAACCGCCGGCCCTCGGAAGGGCCGGCGGCGATCGCGGCTAGTGGTTATCCCTGGGCAGGCCCTTGGTCTGGGCGATGCGCTGGTATTTGACGGCGGGTTCGAGGACGGCGCCGG
>NZ_CALCDX010000054.1 GCF_937900395.1 uncultured Caulobacter sp. | reverse complement strand
CACGTCGTCGGACTTCACCGTCAGCATTTCCTGCAGGGTGTAGGCCGCGCCGTAGGCTTCCAGAGCCCACACTTCCATTTCCCCGAAGCGCTGACCGCCGAACTGGGCCTTACCACCCAGCGGCTGTTGCGTGACCAGCGAGTACGGACCGATCGAACGGGCGTGGATCTTGTCGTCGACCAGGTGGTGCAGCTTCAGCATGTAGATGTAGCCGACCGTGACCGGACGCTTGAACTGCTCGCCGGTCAGGCCGTCGTACAGGATCGACTGGCCCGACGGGTTGACCCCGGCCATTTCGAGGTGGTCCTCGATGTCGCTCATGCGCGCGCCGTCGAACACCGGCGTGGCGATCGGAACGCCCTTGCCGAGGTTCTTGGCCAGCTCGATCAGCTCTTCCTCGGTTTCCGGCAGCTCTTCGTCCGGACCGTAGATGTCACGCAGGCGATCGATGAGCGCCTGCTTCTGACCGCCGGCCTGCCAGTCTTCCATCAGGTTGGTGATCTGCTTGCCGAGGTTGGCGCAGGCCCAGCCCAGGTGGGTTTCGAAGATCTGACCGACGTTCATGCGCGACGGCACGCCCAGCGGGTTCAGAACGACGTCGACGTGCGTGCCGTCGGCGAGGAACGGCATGTCCTCGATCGGCAGGATGCGCGAGATGACGCCCTTGTTGCCGTGACGGCCGGCCATCTTGTCGCCCGGCTGCAGCTTGCGCTTCACCGCCACGAACACCTTGACCATCTTCATCACGCCCGGAGGCAGTTCGTCGCCGCGCTGCAGCTTGTCGACCTTGTCTTCGAAACGACGGTCGAGGCGCTTGCGGTTCTCGTCGAACAGGCGGCGCAGGCTTTCCAGTTCGCCCATCGCCTTTTCGTCTTCCAGGGCGATCTGCCACCACAGGCCCGGCTGGATCTGCGACAGCGCGTCGGCGGTGATCTCGCCGCGCGACAGGCCCTTGGGACCCGACACGGCGACCTTGCCGATCAGCAGTTCCTTCAGACGGCCCGAGATGTTGCGGTTCAGGATCGCGAACTCGTCGTCGCGGTCCTTGCCCAGGCGATCGATCTCGGCGCGTTCGATGGCCAGGGCGCGCTCGTCCTTGTCGACGCCGTGACGGTTGAAGACGCGCACGTCGACGATCGTGCCGGCGACGCCCGGGGGCAGGCGCAGGCTGGTGTCGCGGACGTCCGAAGCCTTTTCACCGAAGATGGCGCGCAGCAGCTTTTCTTCCGGCGTCATCGGGCTTTCGCCCTTCGGCGTCACCTTGCCGACCAGGATGTCGCCCGGCTGGACCTCGGCGCCGATCGCCACGATGCCGGCTTCGTCGAGGTTGCGCAGGGCTTCCTCGCCGACGTTCGGGATGTCGCGGGTGATTTCTTCCGGACCCAGCTTCGTGTCGCGGGCCATGACCTCGAATTCCTCGATGTGGATCGAGGTGAAGACGTCGTCGCGGACGATGCGTTCGGAGATCAGGATCGAGTCTTCGAAGTTGTAGCCGTTCCAGGGCATGAACGCGACGAGCGCGTTGCGGCCCAGGGCCAGTTCGCCCAGCTCGGTCGACGGACCGTCGGCGATGATGTCGCCGGCGCTGATCCGGTCGCCGACCTTCACCAGCGGACGCTGGTTGATGCAGGTCGACTGGTTCGAGCGCTGGAACTTCGACATGCGGTAGATGTCGACGCCCGAACGCGCGGGGTCGGTCTCTTCCGTGGCGCGGATGACGATACGCGTACCGTCGATCTGCTCGACCACGCCGGTGCGCTTGGCGATCACGACCGCGCCCGAGTCACGGGCGACGACGGCTTCCATGCCGGTGCCGACCAGCGGGGCGTCGGACTGCACCAGCGGCACGGCCTGACGTTGCATGTTCGAGCCCATGAGGGCGCGGTTGGCGTCGTCGTTTTCCAGGAACGGGATCAGGGCGGCGGCCACCGACACGACTTGGCGCGGCGACACGTCCATCAGGTCCACCGTCTCCTTTTGCAGGAGGGTCGGTTCGCCGTTGATGCGGCCCGGAACCAGGTCTTCGACGATCTCGCCTCCGTCGACCTTGATGTTCGACTGGGCGATGACGTGCTTCGACTCTTCCATCGCCGACATGTAGACGACTTCGTCCAGCGGCTTGCCGTCCTTCACGCGACGGTACGGACTCTCGATGAAGCCGTACTTGTTCACGCGGGCGTGCGTGGCCAGCGAGTTGATCAGACCGATGTTCGGGCCTTCCGGCGTCTCGATCGGGCAGATCCGGCCGTAGTGGGTCGGGTGCACGTCGCGGACTTCGAAGCCGGCGCGTTCGCGGGTCAGACCGCCCGGGCCGAGGGCCGACAGACGACGCTTGTGGGTGATTTCCGACAGCGGGTTCGTCTGGTCCATGAACTGCGACAGCTGCGAGGAGCCGAAGAATTCACGGACGGCGGCGGCCGCCGGCTTCGCGTTGATCAGGTCGTGCGGCATGACCGTGTCGATGTCGACCGAGCTCATGCGTTCCTTGATCGCGCGCTCCATGCGCAGCAGGCCGACGCGGTACTGGTTTTCCAGCAGCTCGCCCACCGAGCGGACGCGGCGGTTGCCCAGGTTGTCGATGTCGTCGATTTCGCCGCGACCGTCGCGCAGGCCCACCAGGACCTTCAGCACGGCCAGGACGTCTTCCTTGCGCAGGATGCGGACCTCGTCCGACACCTCTTGCTCCAGACGCATGTTCATCTTCACGCGGCCCACCGACGACAGGTCGTAGCGCTCGGCGTCGAAGAACAGCGACTTGAACATGGCCTCGGCGGCTTCCACCGTCGGCGGCTCGCCCGGACGCATGACGCGGTAGATGTCGAACAGCGCGTCCTCGCGGATGGCGTTCTTGTCCACGCGCAGGGTGTTGCGCATGTAGGCGCCGACCGTGACGTGGTCGATGTCCAGCACGTCGATGGTGTCGAAGCCTTGGTCGGCCAGGGCCTGGATCGTCGGGACGTCCAGCTCGTCGCCGGCTTCGGCGTAGATCTCGCCGGTGGCCATGTTGACCGCGTCGCGCGCCAGGTAGCGGCCCGTCAGGGCTTCCGGCGCCAGCAGCAGGGTCTTCAGGCCGCCGTCGGCGAACTTCTTGGCCTGGCGGGCGGTGATCTTGGTGCCGGCCGGAGCGACCTCTTCACCCGTGTCGGCGTCGACCAGCGGGAACTCCGGCTTCACGCCGCGCCAGCGCTCGGGCTTGTACGGGGTGGCCCAGCCGCCCGCGCGCTTCTCGAACGGAACGACGTCGTAGAACGTGGTCAGGATCTCTTCGCCGTCCATGCCCAGGGCATAGAGGAAGGTGGTGGCCGGCAGCTTACGGCGGCGGTCGATGCGGACGTAGACGATGTCCTTGGCGTCGAACTCGAAGTCCAGCCACGAGCCGCGGTACGGGATCACGCGGGCGGCGAACAGCAGCTTGCCCGAGGCGTGGGTCTTGCCCTTGTCGTGGTCGAAGAACACGCCCGGCGAGCGGTGCATCTGCGAGACGATGACGCGCTCGGTGCCGTTGACGATGAAGGTGCCCTTGTCCGTCATGAGCGGGATGTCGCCCATGTAGACGTCCTGCTCCTTGATGTCCTTGACCGAGCGGGCGCCGGTTTCTTCTTCCGTCTCGAACACGATCAGGCGAAGCTTGACCTTCAGCGGCGCGGCGAAGGTCATGTCGCGCTGGATGCATTCCTCGACGTCGTACTTGGGCTCTTCGAACTCGTACGAAACGTATTCGAGCACGGCGCGTTCGTTGAAGTCCTTGATCGGGAACACCGACTTGAAGACCGCCTCGACGCCCTCGTCGCGGCGTTGGCCCGGACGGACCTCGCGCTGAAGGAACTGCTCGTAGGAGGAGCGCTGAACCTCGATGAGGTTCGGCATCTGCACAGCCTCGGGAATGCGGCCGAACGACTTCCGGATCCGCTTCTTGCCGGTGAAGGATTGCGCCATGTGTTTTCCCTGGGCGCGGATGGAGTCCGCGCGTGAGTTCGAATTGCCTTGGCGTCCACCCTCGCTTCTCTCCTGCTCGGAGAGCCGCGGACGCTGGAATTCCCCTGCCGGGCGACCGGGACCGGAAGCCTGACGGGCGCCCCTTCGCGCTGGTCGGAGGGCGGCTGACCGCGCCTCGGGGCGTACATACGGACGCGACAAAGCGCTCCGCCGATGTAATCGTGAACGCGGGGATATAGGGGATGGAAGCGCGGAAGGAAAGGGGGATTCGTGAACGGGCGTAAATGCGTTGGATCAACGCATCCCCAGGCAATCTCCCCGTCGAGGGCTAGGCCTTCTTCATCGCCTTCATCACCAGCGAGACCGCCAGGGCGATCAGGCAGACGAAGAACGCCGCCTTGGTGATGGCGCCGGCCACATTGACCACGAAACCCAGGATCCCGAACAGGATCATCAGAGCGAGCAGGATGCCGGCGAGCTTGAGCATGTGAGGGAAACGCGGGCGATGCGTTGGGGTTCCGCACCCAAGCTCCCCTCTTAACATCCGTCATTCCCGCCCTTGTGGCGGGAACCCCTGGTTCAGCCCGCACGGGCGGCGCAAGCAGACCGCTGGCGGTCCGCCCCACCTGCACTTGCGGTGGATAGAGAGGTTCCCGCCACAAGGGCGGGAATGACGGATCGTGTTGGGTTTCAGGGTTGGGAAACTACCCCCGCCAAAGCCCCACCGTCCCTTTCGGCCCGCACAGCACCCCCGTCTTCTTCGAGGTCAGCCGCACGCTGTTCATCGGCGCTTCCGACACCCGCTCGAACGTCCGCCCGTCGCGCGCCACGATCGTGCCGGCCAGGCCCGTGGCCATCACCGTCTCGCCCTTGACCGAGACCCCCGACAGATAGCCGGCCGGCGCGGCCACCGGCTCGAAGGTCAGGCTGCCCGGCGCCAGCCAGGCCAGGTTCACGCCTTCCCCGCGCGGGCTCTTGTAGTCGCCGCCGCAGACCCAGAGCTCGCCGCGCTTACCGAAGGCGACCGCGAAGGCGCCCTTCGACGGGGCGTCGGCCAGGATCGGCGTGTCCAGCGCGACGAACACCCCGCCGCCGCCTTGCGAGAAATAGACCCGCGCCCGCCCGGCCCCGCCGGTGCAGAAGGCGACCTGCCCGCGGCGGCCGATGGCGACGCAGCCGTTCGAGGCGGCGAAGGCCCCCTCCCCGTCCGCCGCCGGCGGCACGCCTTCCGGCGGCAGCCGCGCCCAGCTCTTCCCGGCGTCGGCGGTGTAGAGCACGGTGAAGCGGCCCTCGGTCGGGTCGCCCAGGATGAAGCCGCGCCGCCCGTCGACGAAGGCGATCGAGTCCCAGAAGCCGTTCAGGTCCCGGTTCACCGCGACCTGGGCCCAATGCTTGCCGCCGTCGGTCGTCCGCCACAGCTGCGAGGCGTCGCCCGGCCCGGCGCTCATGGCCAGCACGTGGTCGTCGGAAAAGGCGTGCAGCCCTCGGAAGTCCAGCCCCTCGGCCCCGACGATCCGCATCGGATCCTGCCGCTCGTCCCGCCCCCGGATGATCCAGCCCTTGGAGCCCGAGGCCCAGTAGGTCTTGCCGCCGGTCGGCGACAGGCCGCGCAGCTCGCTGTCGGTTTCGGAGGCGGGCATGCGGATGCCGCCCAGCGCTTGTCCGGCGAAGGCGGGGACGGCCGTGGAGGCCACGGCGGCCGCGCCGGCGAGGATGACGTCTCTGCGGTTCATGAAGCCCTGCCCAGGTGGTTCGATCACCTTGGCTTCGGGCGAAACGGCGGGAAGCGCAACTCCAAAACCCTCTCCCGGCGGGAGAGGGCGGGGCCCATGCGAAGCATGGGAGGGTGAGGGATTACGAGGCCAAACGGCGCGCCGCCCGACGCCGTAGCCCCTCACCCTACCCTCTCCCCATGGGAGAGGGAGCTCCTGTGTCGAAAGCCCTCCCCCCCCGGGGTCGGCTTTCGACCCTAGTCGGACGCCAAAAAGAATCCCTCTCTCCATGAGAGAGGGATTCCAAACGGCCGCTCGCCGCCCCGCCTAAACCATCACCTGCGCCACGATCCCCAACCCGATCGCCCCGCAGGTCAGCAGGATCAACAACGGCGCTTTCGGGTGAGAGACGTTGATCGTCCAGCCCATGATCGGAATGCACTTGGGCACGATCAGTCGGGGATCGTTGGGCCCATGGTAGAAGCCGAAACCGTCGTACCAACCGTTCATCGCGCTCTCCAGAACGCCCTAAACCCGCCAGCGCAAACTACGCCTTTCCAGCGCCAACCCAAAAGAAAACGGCCCCGGAGGTTTCCCTCCGAGGCCGCTTCGGCAGATCCTGGATCCCGGCTTTCGCCGGGATAAGTCCTCCACGCTGACGCGTGGAATGACTTACTTGATTTGGATCTTGGCGCCGGCTTCCGTGAGCTTCTTCGAGATCTCTTCGGCTTGTTGCTTCGAGACGTTCTCGACGACGTTCTGCGGAGCGCCTTCGACCAGGTCCTTGGCTTCCTTCAGGCCGAGGTCCGGACGGACGCCGCGGACTTCCTTGATCACGTTGATCTTCTTGTCGCCGCCGTCGACCAGGACAACGGTGAACTCGGTTTGCTCTTCAGCAGCTTCAGCCGGAGCAGCAGCGGCGCCACCGACGGCGGCCACGGCGACCGGAGCGGCGGCCGAGACGCCCCACTTTTCTTCCAGCAGCTTCGACAGTTCGGCGGCTTCCAGCACCGACAGGGTGGACAGTTCTTCAACCAGCTTTTCGAGCTTGGACATGTGTCAGTTCCTTAGAGAGATTGGGATAGATGCGGGGATGACCGTTACGCGGCGTCTTTGGTCGCGTAGGCGTTGAAAACGCGAGCCAGCTGGCCAGCCGGGGCCTGCAGGACGCCAGCGATCTTGGTCGCCGGAGCCTGGATGAGGCCGATGAGCTTGCCACGCAGTTCGTCCAGCGACGGCAGGGTCGCCAGAGCGCGCACGCCGTTCTCGTCCAGCACGTTGGTCTGATCGAGAACGCCACCGACGAGCTTGAACTTGTCGTTTTCCTTGGCGTACGCGACCGCGACCTTGGCGGCCGAGACAGCGTCCGGGCCGTAGGCGATGGCGACCGGGCCGGTGAAGAGCTTTTCGCCCTTGTCGCCGAGCTTGCCGTCCAGAGCCTTGAGGGCCAGGGTGTTCTTCACAACCTTGATCGCGGCGCCTTCCTTGCGGAGGCGAAGACGAAGGTCGGTCATTTCCGCAACGGTCAGACCCATGTAGTGGGTCACGACGACAGCGCCGGCGTCGTTGAACACGCTTTTCAGCGATTCAATCGACTCCTGCTTTTGAGCGCGGTCCATTGCGGTCTCCTACTCAGTTAGCAGCGGCCGGACCATTCCGGCAGCCAGATGCGGTCCCATGCGGAATTGCTCCCGCGTGCGAGTCGCATATGCCTGTTCCAAGGAAAGTCGGCCGCGCTCCGGTCTCGGACAGGCCCTCAGGAGAAGGCGTCACGAGCAGGAGACCTTGGCGTCTCTATCCCTGTCTCCCGACGGCGAGGAAGGGCTCTTCCCCGGTTACGGCGTTGGTGACCCCACGCCCCGCAGTTCTCAAACAGGTTCCCCGGCGGAGCGGACTCCGTCGAAGAGGCGGGCCGTATAGACGAAGATGGCGGGGATTTCAACAGGGGGCCGCCAAGACGCCCCCTCCGTCTCGTCGCTTCGCGCCGATCCACCTCCCCCGCGAGCGGGGCAGGAGGAGAGCGGCTTCCTCCTCACCCGTAAAACGGGGGAGGTGGCGCGCGGCGGAGCCGCGTGACGGAGGGGGCGCTACTGACAGGGCGTGTCATCGCCCCCGCTTACAGCTTAAGCTTACCAGAAACAGCCGAGACCCCATCCATGACCCGCCTCGCCGCCGCCCTGACCGCGTTTCTGCTGGCCTTCGCCTCGCCGGCCCTGGCCGAGCTGAAGGCGCCGCCGACGCCCAGGGCCGTGGTCGCCGATCCGGCGCCCGACAAGGCCCATCCGGCCGACCTCGCCGCGTTCCAGATCGACGTGGCCGGTTCCAAGATCAACGCCGTGATGTACCTCGCCTCGGGCGAGCAGCCGCATCCGACGATGCTGTTCCTGCACGGGTTCCCCGGCAACGAGACCAATGTCGACCTGATGCAGGCCGTCCGCCGGGCCGGCTGGAACGTGCTGCGGATCAACTATCGCGGCGCGTGGGGCAGCGGCGGCGCGTTCAGCTTCGCCCACGCCCGGACCGACGCCGAGACCGCCGTCGACTTCCTGACCAACCCCGCCAACCTCGCCAAGTACCGGATCGATCCCAAGCGCATCGTCGTGGCCGGCCACAGCATGGGCGGGTTCATGGCCGCCAGCGCCTCGGCCGCGCGGTCCTCGGCGGTGGCCGGGACCATCCTGATCGACGCCTGGAACATCGGCGGCGACGAGTACTTCGGCAAGACCGACCCCAAGGTGCTGGCCGAGGAGATCCGCCCCGACACCGTCCCCCTGGCCGGGACCAGCCCGGAGGCCCTGATCGCCGAGATCGGCCGCGACCGCGCCAAGCTGGACCTGGTCGCCCTGTCGCGGACCATCGCCGAGCGCCCGGTGCTGATGATCGGCGCCGAGCGCGGCATCGGCGCCGTCACCGCCAAGCTGGCCCAGGCCGCGCGCGAGGCCCATCCCGCCATGGTGGTCGAGGCCCAGTACCCGACCGACCACAGCTTCTCGGACTCCCGCATCGCCCTGGAAAGCGAGGTGCTGCGCTGGCTGGCGCGGTTCGATCCGACCATCACCCCCGCCGGCGCCCGCATCCCGCTGGCCGCCGCCTATGACGCGCAGAACCCGTTCGCCAAGATCATCCGGGGCGAGCTGCCGGCCTACAAGGTCTATGAGGACGCCGACGTCCTGGCCTTCATGGACCGCGCCCCGATGGAGGCCGGCCACGTGCTGGTGATCTCCAAGACCTCCAAGGCCCGGACGATCCTGGAGATGGATCAGAAGGACCTCGCCAAGGTCATGGCCGTCGTCCAGCGCGTCGGCCGCGCCGAGGTCGAGGCCTTGGGGCTGGAGGGCTTCATGATCATCCAGAACAACGGCGTGGGCCAAAGCGTGCCGCACCTGCACGTCCACGTGATCCCCCGCATCGCCGGCAAGCCCGCCTACCTGGCCGAGAACGCGCCGGCCGATCCGAAGGACCTCGAGGCGATGGCGGCGAAGATCCGGGCGGCGATGCGGTAGGACGACATAAGATGCTCCCCCGCGATGCGGGGGAGCTGTCGCGGAGCGACTGAGGGGGCAAGCTGGAGGCCGACCGCGCTCGCCCCCTCCGGCCCTCTGGGCCACCTCCCCCGCGTCGCGGGGGAGGAACTCAGCCCAACCGCCCCAGCGCCGCCCGCCCCGCCGCGACGCCCGTGGCGAAACAGGCCTGCAGCAGGTAGCCGCCGGTCGGGGCCTCCCAGTCCAGCATCTCGCCGGCCAGGATCACGTTCGGGCGGCCCTTCAGGAACAGCCCGTCCAGCCCCTCGAAGCGCACGCCGCCGGCGGCCGAGATGGCGCGATCCAGGGGCTGGACGCCGGTGACCGCCAGCGGCGCGGCCTTGATCGCCGCCGCCAGGACGGCCGGCGATTGCGGCAGGTCGACGCCGTGCGCCTCGCGCAGCAGGTTGATCTCGACCGGCGACAGCTTCAGCGCCTTGCGCAGGAAGTTGGTCAGGGTCTGGCCGCCGCGCGGGGCGTGCAGGCGGCGCTCCAGGGTCTCGACCGGGATGTCCGGACGCAGGTCGACGGTCAGGGTCGCTCCGCCGGCCAGGGCCGCGTCGCGCGCCGCCCCGCCCAGGGCGTAGACCGCCCCGCCCTCAAGGCCGTAGCGGGCGACCATCGCGTCGCCCCGCGACTTGGCCGCCCCCAGGCTCAGGGCCACGTTCTTCAGCGGCTCGCCGGCGAAGCGTTCGGAGAAGAAGGCGCTCCAGCCAATGTCGAAGCCGCAATTGGCGGGGCGGAATGGCGCGATCTCGGCGCCGCCCACCCGTAGCAGCGGGACCCACGCGGCGTCCGAGCCAAGCTTGGGCCAGCTGGCGCCGCCCAGGGCCAGGATGGTGGCGCGAGCCCGCACCACGTGGCGGCCGTCCGGGTCCTCGATCAAGAGGTGGCCGACCGCGTCCCAGCCCTTCCAGGTCGCGCGCGGCTTCAAGTCGACGCCCAGCCCTTCCAGCCGAGCCAGCCAGGCGCGCAGCAGCGGCGAGGCCTTCATCGCCTTGGGGAACACCCGGCCGCTGGCCCCGACGAAGGTCTCCTGCCCCAGCCCCTGCGCCCAGGCGATCAGGTCCTTCGGCGTGAAGGCCTCCAGCATCGGCGCCAGTGTCGGCGAGCGCTCGCCATAGCGCCGCGCGAAGCGCTCGAAGTCCTCCGAATGCGTCAGATTCAGCCCGCCGCGCCCGGCCATCAGGAACCTGCGGCCGAAGGTCGGCATCTTCTCGAACACGGCCACGGACTTGCCGGCGCGCGCCACCGTCTCGGCGGCCATCAGCCCCGCCGGCCCGCCGCCGATCACGGCGACGTCGAGGATGGTCTCGTCGGTCACGTCAGGCGGCCTCGATGTCGGTCAGGGAAAAATCCTCGCCCTTGTAGAGCAGCGGGACGCCGTGAGCCTTGGCGCAGGCGTAGGAAAAGCAGTCGCCCATGTTCAGCCGCGCGGGGTGGACGCCCTTGCTGTAGCGGGCGTGGGCGTCGAGGGCGAGCGCGTACTCGGCTTCAGCGATGGCGACGAGCGACGTATCGAACGCGGATCGCAGGCTATCGAACCTTCTGGAGGCGGCGCTCAGGTCTCGGCCCGTCTCCCGAGCGACGGCCCGGACCGTCTCCCAGGCGGCGACGGCCGAGGTCAGGACAACCGGAGCGTCGGCCAACTTGACCCTGAAGGCCTCGGCCTCGGGCTCTTCCAGCAGCATGGCCGTCCAGGCCGAGGCGTCGACGAACATCACTCGTCGTTGAGGCTGTCGAAGAACGCCTTGTCGGCCTTCAGGCCTGTGCGCGGCCAGCTGGCGACCTCGGCGCAGATCGCGCGAGCCTTGGCCAGCTTCTCCTCGCGCGCCTTCTCGTCGGCTTCCCGCGCCTTGGTGACGGCCAGCTTAATGGCGTCGGTGATGCCGACACGCTTCTCCTGGGCGTACTGGCGCACCAGGGCGTCGGTCTCGGGATCACGGACGTGGAAGGGCATGGCGGGGCTCCGTCTAGACGGAAGGTAACATCGGCTAGCCGGAGCGACAATGCGGGCGGCTTCCCATCATCGCCTTCCTGGGCCTTGTGCCCAGGACCCATGCCAGCGGGTGGCGATGCTTAGTCGAGAATAGCTAAGCGGGCAGGCCTGAGGCGCAGGCCGAACGCCGCGTCGCGGAACGATGGGTCCTGGGCACAAGGCCCAGGAAGGCGGGCTTTAAAGCTGGAGCCCGATCCCCCAAACGCAGAACGGGCGCTGGATTGCTCCAGCGCCCGTCCGCTTACGCTTTACTGAAAAGCTAGGCTTAGCCGATCGAGCTGATGTCGACCTTGAAGCCCGGGCCCATCGTCGAGGACAGGCCGACGCGCTTGATGAACACGCCCTTGGCGCCCGAGGGCTTGGAGCGGTTCAGGGCTTCGATCAGAGCCTTGACGTTGACCAGCAGCGCGTCCTCGGTGAACGAGGCCTTGCCGATGCCGGCGTG
>NZ_CALCDX010000053.1 GCF_937900395.1 uncultured Caulobacter sp. | reverse complement strand
GCCGGACCGTTCACCGCCGTCACGATCGGCAGCGGGAAGTCCTTCAGCAAGGTCATCAGCGGATTGTAGATCGTCTCCAGCGCCGAGCCGGCGTCCGGCTTGCCGTCGACGTCCAGCTCGCGCCCGGCCGCGCCGCCGCCCGACAGGTTGGCGCCCGAGCAGAAGCCTCGGCCTTCGCCGGTCAGGATCACCGCGCGCGCCTCGACCTTGCCGGCGGCGATGGATGAGAAGGCGTGGGTCAGCTCGCGGGCGACTTCCAGGCTGGCGGCGTTCAGCGAGGCCGGATCGGCGATCGTGACGGTGGCGACGCCGTCCTGCGTCGAGACACGGATCTTCTGGTAATCCACGGCCTTGAACCTCCCTTGGTCTCTTTGGGGCGGAGTCTAGGCGCCTTTGCCCCTTGGGAAGGCTAGCGGAATCTTCAACGAAAAACGCCGCCGATGCGGGAATCGGCGGCGTCCTGTCGAAATCAAGCTGGAGGGGATCAGGCCGCGTTGGCGGACGCCGGCATGCCCTCGGCCGCCGTCACGCGGTTGCGACCGCCGCGCTTGGAGGCGTAGAGCGCCGCGTCGGCGCGCTCCATGATCGAGTGACCGCTTTCGCCCGGACGGCGCTCGGCGAAGCCCGACGAGATGGTGATCGCGCCCAGGTCCTCGTTGGTCGAGCGGCGCTTGAGCATGCGCGACGACACCTCGACGCGGATTTCCTCCAGCGACGCGGCGATGACCGCCGCGTTCTCGCGCGGGAAGATCATCGCGAATTCCTCGCCGCCGTAGCGGGCGGCGAAGCGCGGCGGGGCGGCGACGCGGCCGATCACCGAGGCGACGTAGCGGATGACCTGGTCGCCGGTCTGGTGCCCCCAGGTGTCGTTGAAACCCTTGAAGTGGTCGATGTCGAGCACGGCGAGGCATAGCGGCGTGCCCTGGCTGTCGGCCTCGGCGCAGGCGCGATCCAGCTCCTCGTCGAAGGCCTTGCGGTTGGCGAGGTTGGTCAGGCCGTCGGTGGTGGCCTCGCGGCGAACCTGTTCCAGGTGTTCGCGCAGGCGCTCGACCTCGGAGGTCGATTCCGCCAGGCGCGATTCCAGCGACTGGTTCTCGCGATGCACGCGGCGGGTGGCGTCGGCCAGGTTCGAGACGACCACCTTGATCGCTTCGACGTCGGTCGACTTGTCGAGGTTCTTGGTCGCGCCGGCCAGTTCCTTGCCGAAGGCGGCGTTCGACTTCTGGGCGTTCTGGATGGCCTTGGCGACGGCCTCCAGCTCCTTGGACAGGATGTCGCCGGCGTCGCGGATCTGGTCGTTCAGTCGCGCCTTGGGCAGGTAGGTGGCGGCGAGCTCTTCGCTGACCAGCTCGGTCATCGGCTCGCCGATCGAAATCAGGCGGGTCAGTTCGCGGGCGAGGGCGCCGTCGGGATCGGCGACATAGTGCGTCCAGAGCTCGAAATTCAGCGCGGTCGGCCACACCTGGTGGCGCTCCATCAGCTCCAGCGCCCGTGACGCGATCTTATAGGCTTCAGGGCCCCGCAGCGTGGTCTCGACGTCCGACATCTCTCATCCCCCGTCCGGCGTTTCCGTTGGGGAAAGGCCGATCGCATGGACATGGAGACTAGACGGCAGAGTTCTTACGACCCGTTAAGAACGAACAAGGTTCGCTTGCGCGCGAACGCACCCTCGCGCATGGTGAACGATGATAAGATGAGCGACGGGCCACGGGCGCCGCGCGCCAGCCACGGGAGGCGAGACATGAACGCTCCAATGAATTCTCTGGACGCTCACAAGGCGACCATGAACGATGTGCTCAGCCGCCAGAAGGCCGCTCATCTGCGCGACGGGCCGCCTAGCGTCGAAAAGCGCATCGACTGGTTGAACCGCTCGATCGACCTGCTGATCGGCCACCAGGTCGAGATCGCCAAGGCGGTGAACGCGGACTTCGGCTCGCGCTCGCCCGAGGCCACGGCCTTGACCGATGTGGCCGGCTCCATTGGTCCGTTGAAGTTCGCCCGCGAGCATGTCGCCAAATGGATGCGCCCGCAGAAGCGCAAGACCACGCCGGCGATCCTGGGCCTGTTCGGCGCCAAGGCGACGGTGCAGTACCAGCCCAAGGGCGTGGTCGGCGTGATCAGCCCCTGGAACTTCCCGGTCAACCTGACCTTCGCGCCGCTGGCCGGGATCTTCGCCGCCGGCAATCGCGCGATGATCAAGCCGTCGGAATATACGCCCGCCACCTCCGACCTGCTCAAGGCGATGTTCGCCAAGGCCTTCGACGAGGAAGAGGTCGCCGTGTTCGTCGGCGGGCCCGAGGTTGGGCAGGCGTTCTCGGGCCTGGCCTTCGATCACTTGGTGTTCACCGGCGCGACCTCGGTGGCGCGGCACGTGATGCGCGCCGCGGCCGAAAACCTGGTTCCGGTCACCCTGGAGCTGGGCGGCAAGAGTCCGGTGATCCTGTCGCGCGGCGCCGACATCGCCACCGCCGCGGCCCGGATCATGAACGGCAAGACGCTGAACGCCGGCCAGATCTGCCTGGCCCCCGACTACGTGCTGACGCCGCAGGAGGATCTTGAGACCTTCGTCGCCGAGGCCAAGGCCGCCGTTGGCCGCTACTTCCCGACGCTGAAGGACAATCCCGACTACACGGCCCTGGTCGCCCAGCGCCACTACGATCGCGTGAAGGGCTATGTCGACGACGCCAAGGCCAAGGGCGCGCGGGTGGTCGAGATCAACCCCGGCGGCGAGGACCTGTCGCAGCAGGAGCACCGCAAGATCGCCCCGACCCTGATCATCGATCCCACCGACGACATGAAGGTGATGCAGGAAGAGATCTTCGGTCCGGTCCTACCGGTGAAGAGCTATCGGACGATCGACGAGGCCGTGGACTATGTGAACGCCCACGACCGGCCGCTGGCGCTCTACTGGTTCGGGACCGACGAAGCCGAGAAGGACCGCGTTCTGGCCCGCACCACCAGCGGCGGCGTTACGGTCAATGACGTGATCTTCCACGTCGCCCAGGAAGAGCTGCCGTTCGGCGGCGTCGGCCCAGCGGGCATGGGCGCCTATCACGGTCACGACGGCTTCCTGGAGTTCAGCCACAAGAAGGCGGTGTTCCAGCAGCTGAAGAAGGACATCGCGCCGATGCTGGGCCTGCGCCCGCCGTACGGCGAGGCGATCCGCAAGTACCTGGCGGGCCAGATCAAGCGCTAGACGCTCGACCGCCTGGCTATCGGAGGGTTTCCTCGCGGCGCGCGGCATGCTCCAAGCGGGCATGACCGCGTCGCTGCCCGTGCGCTCCATCGTCGAAGCCCAGGACATGCCGCGCCTGCTGTCTTTCGAGCTAGCGGGGCGGTTGGCTGAGGGAATGGCCGGCGTCGCCTGGGCGCCGGAAAACGACGCTTCTGGCGGCGCGCCGCCGGGACGCCTGGGCGGGCCGAAGGCGGAGGCATGGCCCTACGACATCGCCGCGACGCCGTCCGTCAATGTTCCGGCGCTCTGCGTGGTGGGTGAGACCTGGTGGTTTCCGCGCTTCGGCGGGCTGATCGGAACCGATGGCGCGCTCTACAACGCCACGGTGGGCGAGGCGCGCCATGGCTCAGGGGACCTTTCGGCCATCCCGGGCCTTTCCGATCAGGCCACGCGATTCACGCCGCCGGCGTCCGCGCCCATGCTCGACGGCGGAGCGGTTTTCCTGCCTTGGGGCGCGACCTTCAACTACGGCCATTTCGTCATCGACGCGTTGCCATCCCTGATGGGCCTCGAGCAGATTGGATTGCTTGAGACCTTACCGATCCTGGCCCCCAAGCTGGCCGCCTGGCAGCGCGACCTGATCGCCTTGGCCTTTCCGGACCGCGCTGTGACCGAGATCGACGCGCCGGTCGTCAGGCTGAAACGCACGGCCTTCGCCACCAGCATGGACCACTTCCTGCACCACCCCAACGGGCTCCTCGCGGATCTGGCGGCGCGGGTCCTGGCGCGCGCGCCGGCCGGCGCGGGACATCGGCGCGTCTATCTTTCGCGTCGCGGCCAGTCGATGCGGGTCATGGTCGGGGAGGCGGCGTTCGAGAAGGCGCTCGCGGCGCGGGGCTTCGCGATCGTGCGACCGGAGACGCTCGATGCGGTCGAACAGGTCGCCCTGATGCGGGACGCCGAGGTCGTGGTCGGCGCCAGCGGCGCGGCCCTGGCCAACGCCGTCTTCCTGTCGCGGGGCGCGCGGGTCGTCGAGATCCAGCCGCTGAACTTCACCAGCCAGTGGGTGAGGGCGGCTTGCCGGCAAGTGGGCGTCGATTGGCGCGGCTATGTATGCGCCTCGCCCTGTCCCGCGCGCGAGGCGCCGCTGACCGCCAGACTTCGGCGCGGCTTCAAGTTCGCGTTCAAGCCGCCGCTGGACGACCTGCTGCGCTTCGTCGACGCGGCGCTATAGGAGGCCTTTGCGGCCTTCGACCCACAGGTCCAGCGGCTGCTTTTCCTCGCGGCGGACCATACCGTAGTAGCCGACGACGAAGACCACGATGGCGGTGACGAGCCCGCCGAAGAAGCCCGCCGGCGTGGCGAACCACACAGTGAGAGCGCTGATGACCACCGCGCAGTGCAACATGGCCCATCGCACGAGAACGGCGAAGGCGTGGTAGGTGCGCTCGTGGGCGATCAGGATCGCCTCGCGTTCGGCGGTGTCATGTTCGAAAGCGTCAGGCTGGGTGGCGGCCATGGCGCGGTCCTCCCTTAGCTGGTTCGCGGCTCTTAAGCGCCGTGCGTCGAAAACGTCCGCCAGAATACCCGCGTTCCGCCAGGCGCGCTATCGAACGGCGCGCGAGTTAAGCTTAGCATCGAGCGATTCCTCGGCCGCCCTGGAGCAGGGACCATGCCCAACCCGCTGCAGCTGCTGCTGCCGGCCCTGATCCCGTCCTGGAACTTCTTCGACGTCATCGCGCCGTCGCCGCGGGTCGAGTTCGCCGTGACCTCCTCGGCGGAGGCGACGCCCGAGGCCTGGCGAGAATTCCGGCCTAGGCCGCATCGCCTGACGCCCGGGGCGATGGCCGCGCGGATGCCCTGGAACCCACGCTGGAACGAGAGCCTGTTCCTGGTCAGCTGCGCCGAGCGACTGATCGATAATCCGACCGCGCACAGCGAGGACGAGATCTTCAAGCGGATCGCCGCCGACCTCGCGCGCGGCCCGGAGACGGCGGAGGGTTGGCTGACCTTCCGGCTGGTGTTCGTCGCCCGGGAGGGTGAGGCGATCTTGCGCGAGGTGCTGTTCCAGGCTTCGCCGCGGGCTCTGGCCGAGATCGACATTCGATGACGCTGCCGGACGCCATGCGCCTGACGCAGGTGTTGCTGGCCCTGGCGCTATTGCAGCAGAGCCTGGAGCATCTGCGCGGCTTTCGCGACGAGCGCGCCCTGTTCCTGGCGCGCGCCGTGCTGTGCGTCCTGGTCCTGCTGGGCGTGGCCTCGCCGTGGCCGCTGGTGGCGATGGCGGCGCTATCGCTGCTGATCCTCCATCGGTTCCAAGGGCCTTACAACGGCGGCAGCGATAGGATGGGGCTTCTGTCCCTGTGGTGCCTGACCTTGGCGAGCCTGGCGCCCAGCACGCCGCTCAGAGAGCTGTTCTTCGGCTATCTGGGCGCGCAGCTCGTCCTGTCCTACTTCATCTCGGGCTGGGTGAAGGTCGTGAATCCCGAATGGCGCTCGGGCAGGGCGCTGCGCGACGTCTTCCAGTTCTCGGCCTATCCGGTCGCGGAGTCCCTGCGCGTCTTGGCTGAGCAACCCAGGCTGCTGACCGTGATGTCGTGGGCGGTCATGGGGTTCGAGCTGGCGTTCCCGCTGGCCATGCTGACCAAGCCGACCCTGATCACGGCCCTGGTCGTCGCCGGGACCTTCCATCTCGCCAATGCCTGCCTGTTCGGTCTGAACCGCTTCTTCTGGACCTGGCTGTCGGTCTATCCGGCGATCCTTTGGCTGCAGGGCCGCCTGATCCACTAGCCCGAAAGCAGAAGGGCGCCGGACGATGTCGTCCGACGCCCCTCGAGGTCTGTTGCCCAGGCTGGTCTACTTGCCGCGCGGCGGCTTGGCCAGGAAGGCGGGGATGTCATTGCCGAAGCCGACGACGCGACGATCGTCGTCGTCGCGGTCGCGGACGGGCTGGACGCCGCGCACGGGGCGCTCGGGGCGTTCCGGACGCTCGGCGCGCGCGGGACGCTCGGCCTCGACCACCGGCGCGGCGGCGGCCTTGGGCTCACGCGGTTCACGCGGCTCGCGCTCACGGCGCGGCTTGCGCTCGCGGGCGGGACGCTCCTCGGCGACGGCTTCCGGCGCTTCGGCGGCGACTTCGGCGGGCGCCTCGGCGACGGTCTCTTCCGAGCGGCTGCGGCCGCGGCCGCGACCTGGACGCTCGCCGCGTTCGCCGCGATCACGGCCGCCGCGCTTGCGGTCGCGGTCGCCCTCGCGCTTGACGGTGACGGCGTTGGAGTAGTCCAGCTCGAACTTCTCTTCCTCGGGCGTCGAGCCGATCAGCTTGATGACCTTGTCGAAGCCCTTGTCGTCGGCCGGGGTGACCAGCATGTAGGCCTCGCCCGTCCGGCCGGCGCGGCCGGTGCGGCCGATGCGGTGGACGTAGTCGTCGGCGTGGTGCGGAACGTCGTAGTTGAAGACATGGCTGACGGCCGGGATGTCGAGGCCGCGCGCGGCGACGTCGGAAGCCACCAGGATCTTCAGCGCGCCCGAACGGAAGTCCGCCAGGGTTTTGGTGCGCTGACTCTGGTCGAGGTCGCCATGGATCGGGGCGGCGTCATAGCCGTGCACCTTCAGCGACTTGGCGACGATGTCGACGTCGGTCTTGCGGTTGCAGAAGACAATGCCGGTCTCGGGCGCGGCCTTGTCGATCACGGCGCGCAGCGCCAGGCGCTTGGCCTTGGGATCGGAGGAGGGCACCTTGACCAGGCGCTGGGCGATGTTGGCGTTGGTCGTCGCCGGACGCGCCACCTCGATCCGGACCGGATCGCGCAGGAACTGCTTGGTCAGGCGGGTGATTTCCGGCGGCATGGTCGCCGAGAAGAACAGGGTCTGCTTCTTGGGCGGCGTCATCTTGAAGATGCGCTCGATGTCCGGGATGAAGCCCATGTCCAGCATGCGGTCGGCTTCATCGACGACCAGGAACTGGACGCCGGTCATTAGAAGCTTGCCGCGCTCGAAGTGGTCGAGCAGGCGGCCGGGCGTCGCGATCAGGACGTCCACGCCGCGATCGAGCTTCTTTTCCTGGTCGCCGAACGAGACGCCGCCGATCAGAAGGGCCCACGAGAGCTTGGTGCCCTTGGCGTACTTCTCGAAGCTGGAGGCGACCTGGTCGGCCAGCTCGCGGGTCGGGGCGATGACCAGGGCGCGCGGCATGCGGGCCTTGGCCCGGCCCGACTGCAGCTTGTCGATCAGCGGAAGGGTGAAGGCGGCGGTCTTGCCGGTGCCCGTCTGGGCGATGCCGAGGACGTCCTGGCCCGCGAGGGCGACGGGAATGGCCTGGGCTTGAATCGGGGTCGCAGTGGTATAGCCGGTGTCGGCGACCGCCTGCAGGGTCGTGGGCGAGAGCCCTAGGTCGGAAAATTCAGTCATTACACGCTGGTCTGCTCGGAGCCGCCCGTGCTTGGGCGAGCGGGCGGCGCGGATTCGCCAGACCTGCTCCGAAGCTGGGGATAAATAGGCCGAAAGTCGCCAAAGTCAATCGCCACAAGGCGCGAGGGGGTATTTGCACGAAGCTGCTCCATCGCTCAAGACGCGCGCGCCTATGGCTTCGGCGCCGTCGCTCCGCCCGGCGTAAGGTTGGCCCGGCGAGGTCAGGCCCTAAGGAAGTATTCCGTCGGTGTCTTACCGCCCTTGCCGCTAGCGAAACGTTTGTGGGGGGCGTTGGCGTTGTAGTTCTGATTGTCGGCGATCAGCATTTCATCGGCGCCATGGGTCTCGATGACGAGATAAATATGGTCAGCGCCGGGCGGTGTCGGGTCGTGATCATAGGTGACGCCGACATCACCCGGCTGTTGTGCGCCCACGTCCACCCGTCTCCATCCCCGCTGTTTGAGGATGTGAGCCAGATTACCAGCCCCCAATTCCATACGCACATCGACGCCCGCGGCTCGTAGCAGTGCGCTAAGGTGGGCCGCGCAGCCATTGGTGGGATAGCCTTTCCAGGCGTCCTTCGCGGTCTCCCTCGCCGCCGCGAGTCCGGCCTCCGTCGAGCCCAGTTCGAGCAGTTTGGCGATGTGCTGGGCGTCGTTGGGGTCTAGATCGACGATGTCCTTCAGATAGTCCGCACTCACATAGCCGTCCGCGGCGCCGTCGCCGTGCTTGTCGATGAGCGTCCAGCCATTGACGCTGCTCAGAGGGTAGACGGCTGTGCCGTAGGGGAGAACTTCGAGGCGGTCGAAGGTCGTCCCGGGGCCAGCGCGGACGATGAGCCCGCTCCGAGCGATGACGCGTTTGCGGATATAGAGGTCAGGCATGGCCGCGCTCCTGGCGAAACGTTCGATTTCAGGGAACGGAAGGCCGGATCCTCGCGCCATCCGCGTCGAGAAGCTCACTACGCAATACTAAATCATAGGTGCATCGTGAGTGTGAAGCGCGTATCGCGTGTTTCAGGCGCGCGGGTGGCCGACTGGCGTAAGCCGCGACAGCGCTCTATATCCGCCCTGCATGACCATCGACCACGACTCCCGCCTTCGGCGCCTTCGTTTCCGCGCCTGGCATCGCGGTTTCCGGGAAGCGGACCTCATTCTGGGGCCGTTCGCGGACATCCATGGCCCGAACCTCACCTCCGAGCAGTTCGACACGCTGGAAACCCTGCTCGAACAGTCCGATCGCGAGATCTACGCCTGGATCGTCGGCCAGGAGCCGACGCCGGAAAGGTTCGAGACCGACGTCATGGCGATGATCCGCGCGTTCAGGTTCGAGGCGCACGCGTCGCGCCCCGCCGGCGACGGCGCCTGACCCTTTAGATCAAGAGACCCGATGGCCTACGACGCCAAACAGATCGCCAAGGCCGCCGGCGGCCTGACTCTCGCCGGCGCGCCTGAGGGCTTCGACGCCTTGGTGATGGCCGACATCGCCCGGGCGCGCGGCGGTCTGACCGCCTTCGTCGCCCGCGACACCGCCCGCGCCGGCGCCTTCGTCGACAGCCTGAAGTTCTTCGCGCCCGAGATCGAGGCGGTGATCCTGCCGTCGTGGGACTGCCTGCCCTACGACCGCATCGGCCCGTCGGCCGGCGTCTCGGCCACGCGCATGTCGACCCTGTCACGTCTGGCGCGGGGCCTCGGCGAGAGCAAGCCGGCCATCCTGGTGATCGCCGCCCACGCTCTGCTGCAACGCGTTCCGACCAAGGACGTGCTCCTGCGCGCCAGCTACAGCGCCAAGGTTGGCGGCGTCGTCGATATCAAGGACCTCGAGACCTATTTCGCGGTGAACGGCTATGCGCGCGCCTCGACCGTGTCCGAGCGCGGCGAGTTCGCGATCCGCGGCGGCGTCATCGACGTCTATCCGCCCGCCGCCGAGGAGCCGGTGCGTCTCGATCTGTTCGGCGACACCCTGGAGAGCATCCGCGCCTTCGATCCCGAGACCCAGCGTTCAACCAAGCAGCTCAAGGAAATCGATCTGCTGCCGGTCAGCGAGGCGCTGCTGGACGCCGACGCCATTTCGCGCTTCCGCAAGGGCTATGTCGCCGAGTTCGGCGCGCCGGGCGATGATCCGCTCTACGCCACGGTCAGCGAGGGCGGCCGCCGCGCTGGCCTCGAACACTGGCTGCCGCTGCTCTACGAGCGCATGGCGACGCTGTTCGACTACCTGCCCGCCGGCGCCCTGATCGGCGTCGACCATCAGGCCGCCGAGGCTCGCGACGAGCGCCTGGCGATGATCCATGACGCCTACGAGGCCCGCGCCAGCGCCGACCGCAAGTCCGCCTACCGCCCGCTGCCGCCCGAGGCCCTTTACCTGACGGCCGAGGAGTGGGACCGGGAGCTGTCCGACCGCACGCATCGCAAGTTCACGCCGTTCCAGCCCCAGGGCCTGGACGTCGTCGACCTGGGCGCGAAGCTGGGCCGCACTTTCGCCGCCGAGCGGGCCCAGGACAGCGTCAACCTGTTCGAGGCCACCGCCGATCACGCCAGGAAGCTGGCCGCCGAGGGCAAGCGCGTGCTGTTCGCCTCGTGGTCCGAGGGCTCGTCCGAGCGCCTGGGGACCATGCTGGCCGACCATGGCCTGAAGAAGATCCCGTTCGCGGGCTACTGGCAGGCCGCCAAGGCCAACGACCCCAAGGTCCCGCAGCGCGTCGTGCTGCCGCTGGACCACGGCTTCGAGACCGAGGCCCTGGCGGTCATCTCCGAGACCGACATCCTCGGCGATCGCCTGGCCCGTCCGCGCAAGAAGCGTCGCGCCGCCAACTTCCTGGCCGAGGCCTCGGCCCTGACGCCGGGCGACCTGGTCGTCCACATCGACCACGGCATCGGTCGTTACGAGGGCCTCAAGACCCTCGACGTCCAGGGCGCGCCGCACGACTGCCTGGACCTGCTGTACGGCGGCGAGGCCAAGCTCTATCTGCCGGTCGAGAATATCGACCTGCTCACCCGCTATGGCGCTGCCGACGCCGAGAATGTCCAGCTGGACAAGCTGGGCGGCGCGGCCTGGCAAGGCCGCAAGGCGCGGGCCAAGGAGCGCCTGCGGGTCATGGCCGAGGGCCTGATCCAGATCGCCGCCGCCCGCCAGCTGAAGCATGTCGAGGAAACCGATCCGCCGCACGGCGTGTTCGACGAGTTCTGCGCCCGCTTCCCCTACGAGGAGAC
>NZ_CALCDX010000052.1 GCF_937900395.1 uncultured Caulobacter sp. | reverse complement strand
GCCGTGTCGATGAGCGTTTCGCCCTTCTTCACCGAGGAATTGCCGACCGACATGTTCATCACGTCGGCCCCGAGGCGCTTGCCGGCCAGCTCGAACGAGGCCTGGGTGCGGGTCGAGGATTCGAAAAAGAGGTTGATCAGCGTCCGCCCGCGCAGCGTGTCGCGCTTCTTGGCGACCTCGCGGTTCAGGGCGACGTAGGATTCGGCGAGGCCCAGCAGCGTCGCGACGGTCGCGAGATGTCGCGGGTGCGAAAGCGCATTGGCCTGCGCCGCGTAGGCGATGGTGTCATACCGGCGCGCCAGGTCCTGCGGGTCCCCGGCCGCCAAGGTGCGCATATCGTCCAGCGCCTTCATGAACTTGGGCTTATGGGCCTCCTCCAGGCGTTTGACGTAGTAGGGGTCGCCGGAGAGCAGGAAGCCGCGCAGGGAGTTCTCCTGGCGGGTTAGGCGGAAGGCGGCCTGATCGATCTCCAGTTCGGCCAGGGCCGCAACTGGCCTTTGGGCGCTTCTCTGGCTCTGTTCTTGATGCTGATCGTGCTGGCGGCCCTGCTGGTCTATGTGCGCCAGGTCGGCCGCGCGGACCCGCGCCATGGCTGAGCGCGCGTTCTCGGTCCGGCGGATGCCCGGCTTCGTGCCGGTGGCGATCCTGGTCTTCGTCATCCTCTACGCACCGATCGCCATCCTCGCGACCTACTCGTTCAACGCCGGCACCTCGCTGGGCGCGGTGATCGCCGGCTACGTCGCGCTGGCTGATAAGACGGTCGTGCGCTCGGTGGTGATGGTGGACTCGTTGGTCGATCCCTACCCCATCTCGCGCGAGGCCCGGGCCAAGCTGCGCGGCAAGCTCGAGCCGTTCGACGGCGAGGTCTTCAAGACCGTGTTCGACGACCGCACCCAGGAGGACGCCTTCTTCACCTTCGACCTGAAGGACGGGCGCGTGGTCTCGGCCCTGGTCAAGGCGGTCTCGCCCCTGGCCGACTTCAGCTACGACTACCAGGACCTGAGGCTGACCCGGGTGTCGTGAGGCGCTGGCCTCAGCGCGGCTTCCAGCCCTCGGCGATCATCGCGATCTGCTTGTCCATCACCGACGACATCTGGGCGGCGGCGATTTCGCCACCCGCCGCGGCCGCCATGCGATAGTTCCAGGCGTAGGCGGCCTTCAGCGTGTCGGCGATCAGCGGCAGATCGAGGTTCTCGCGCACCTCGCCCTTGCGCACGCCATCCCGCAGCACGTCGAGCAGCATCTCCGTCAGACGCGGATTGCGGCCGTAGGGTGTGACGCCCGGATCGTTGCTCGGATTATACGAGGCGGCGATGTGAGCCAGGAATAGCTTCACCCGCCGCGTCTCGAACTCGTAGTGGATGGCGAAGATCGAGCACAGCCGGTCGGCCGTGCTGCCCCGCAGCACCGGGATCACCCGGTCAAACTCGGCATACAGTTCGCTGAGCCGGTGGTCCATCACATGGCTCAGCACCTCCGCCTTGGAGGCGAAGGTGGTGAACACGCTGCCGACGGAGACCCCCGCCCGCTCCGCGATGGCGCGGATGGTGGTCTCGTCGTACCCGATCTCGTTGAACAGGTCGCGCGCCGCGTCGAGAACCTTCTCGCGCGTCGCGGCCTTCTGTTCGTTCCTTACGCCCACGCACGTCCCCCTCGAACACGCCAGCGTCATGATTGACTTCAAAGACGGACCCGTCCCCCCCGGAACGGGATCGTCATTCGTTAGGCGCGAGCGCCCGCGAAGATGATCTTCAGTTGATCGGAGAGCCGCGCCAGCAAAGCCTCGACCGACCAGCCGTCGTAGATCGCACGACGATAGTTGGCGAGATACACGTCCCAGACGATCTCCGCCAACAGTTTAGTATCGGCGTCGGCCTTCAACTGCTTCTGGTCGACGCCGCGCTGCAGAGCCTCGGCGATCAGACGGAAGATATGCTTGAGATCGGTCCGGGCGCGACGCTCGGCGGCCTCGGAGTGGGTCCACGAGACCGCGATGCTGGCGCGCAGCAACGGCAGCTGCTCGACGTGGAAGCTGTAGGCGACGCCGAACAGACCCATCAGCGCCTCGTCCACCGTCTTGGCGTTGCGGGCGGCCTGGGTCATCTGGGCGTAGATGACTTCGTAGTCGGCGGTCAGGATCTCCTCGAACAGCTCCGACTTGTCGGCGAAGCTGGCGAACACCGCGCCGGTCGACATGCCGGCGGCCTGGGCGATATCCCGGATGGTCGCGCCTTCATAGCCGCGCTCGCTGAACAGGCGGCGGGCGGCGGCCAGGACGCGTTCGCGGGTGCGCTGCTTGGCCAGGGCGCGGCGGGTCAGCTTCACCGGGGCCTCGGAGGCCTGATCGATATTGACGGATACGAAGCTCATGCGGCGGCCTCCAGGCGGGCGAGAGCGGCTTCGGCCCGCTTCTCGAACTCGGTGCAATACTCATCGACGACGTTCTGCAAAACGTCGGCGTAACGGCGAGCCAGCTGGCGGCCGTCCTGCGCGGCGTCGCGCAGATCGGTGATCAGCTGGCGGACTTCGGCCAGGGCCTCTTCGCGCTCGAACGCGGAGGGCTCGACCATGTCTACAGAGCGGGCGCTCTGAGCCATGCGGCAATCTCCTACCCCCGCTGGGGTCAGTGAAAGGCGTTGAACGATCCGCGGTGGGGAGTTGATCATGTTCAACGAACGCAGACTACTAAATAGGACGCGCGGGCCTTAACGCCAGGGAGACCTGTTTGCAACCGCGAAATCCGGCTCAAATGACGTAAGTGAACGCGCTCAACCTAGATATGTGAGCGCTACCATAGCGTCACTGCGACATTTTGCCCGCCGAACGAGTTCGCCGAACGAATTCAACGGAGACGCGTTTAAGCGATCGACCGCCGCTATGGCGCGTCGGCGCTCAAGCCCCTATTCTGGGGCCATGTCCCATCTGTTCGACTTTCTCGTCCCGGCCGCCCTTCTGGCGGTGTTGATCGCCCTGGGCGCGGGCCTTTACGCCCTGTTCCGCGGCGGGGACTTCGGGCGTTCCTATTCCAACAAACTGATGCGGTTGCGGGTGCTCCTGCAATTCATCGCCATCATCGTCCTGGTCGCCGCCGCCTTCTGGTGGCGGAAGGGCGCTTGAGGCTCGCTCGCTAGATAACGCCACTCAGGGAACGAGAGTCCGCGACGGATGGTCACGCTGAATCGCATCTATACGCGCACGGGCGACGCCGGCTCGACGCGGCTGGCGACCGGGGCCCCGGTGAGCAAGGCCTCGCAACGGGTCGAGGCCTATGGCGGCGTGGACGAGACCAACGCCGCGATCGGCCAGGCGCGACAGCATACCGCAGGCGATCCGACGCTCGACGCGATCCTCGAGCGCGTCCAGAACGACCTCTTCGACCTGGGCGCGGATCTCGCCACGCCCGAGCAGCACGGCAAGCCGGAATGGGAGCCCCTGCGCATCCTGGACAGCCAGGTCGAACGCCTGGAGCGCGAGATCGATCTTTTGAACGCGGAGCTCGAGCCGCTGACGTCATTCGTGCTGCCGGCGGGCTCTCCCGCGGCGGCGGCCTTGCATGTGGCGCGCACCGTCTGCCGGCGCGCCGAGCGCGGCTGCGTGGCGCTGATGACGGTCGAGGGCGAAATCGTCGGGGCGCCCGCGATCAAATACCTCAACCGCCTGTCGGACCTGCTGTTCGTCGCGGCCCGCTGGGCCAACGACAAGGGCAAGGCCGACGTCCTGTGGAAGCCCGGCGCGACGCGCTGAGGTTTCTCCACAAACATTCGAGAAGCAGCCTCCCTAGGCCTTGCGCCTAGGGCCCAACTTTCAGCCGCCGCGACGCCGGCGCTCGCCATCATCGGTGGCGGCCATGCTGACAAGCTAGACCTGGCGGAGCCGTGGGCCCTAGGCACAAGGCCTAGGAAGGCAGGTTTTGGGTTACTTCTTTTCAGGAGCGGCAGGAGCAGCTTTGCCAACAGCCTCCCCCTCCGGCCGAATCCGCGCCTCGCCGTTGATCGGCGGCACGTTGGTCGGACGGCGGGTCAGCGTCTCGATCGGATAGATCGTGGCGCACTTCATCCACTTGCCAGCCCAGGCCCCGCCGCGCTCCTCGCAGCGCTGCTTCGGCCACACCCACAGGCCATGATAGGCCAGGACGCCGGCGCTGGAGAGCAGGAACAGGCCCAGGAAGATGTACTTCAGGCGCGTGAAGGTCTTGTTCATGGCCGGCCCCTTAGCGCCTTTCCGTCCTTAAGGGAATGAGCCGCGCGCCCCCGCGCGCCCGCGAGAGGCGTCAATCCCTACGATCGTTTGAACCTCGGCGCCGATAACGCATTACGCTTACGCCAAGGGAAACTTGCATTGCGGCGCACAAGCGCTAAGTCGGTTGGCAATCAGGAGAAAACGCAAAACCTGGAGGCGGTGAGAACCGATGAAGGTCCTAGTCCCGGTCAAGCGGGTGATCGACTACAACGTGAAGGCCCGCGTTAAGGCGGATCAGACGGGTGTCGACCTCGCCAACGTCAAGATGTCGATGAACCCCTTCTGCGAGATCGCGGTCGAAGAAGCCGTGCGTCTCAAGGAAAAAGGCGTGGCGACCGAGGTCGTCATCGTCAGCATCGGCCCCGCCCAAGCCCAGGAGACGATCCGCACGGCGCTCGCCATGGGCGGCGATCGCGGCATCCTGATCACCTCGGACGCCGACCTCGAGCCGCTGGCCGTGGCCAAGCTGCTGGCCGCCGTGGTCGCCGAGGAAAACCCGAACCTGGTGGTCATGGGCAAGCAGGCGATCGACGGCGACAACAACGCCGTCGGCCAGATGCTGTCGGCCCTGCTGGGCTGGCCGCAGGCCACCTACGCCTCGGCGCTGGACGTCTCGGGCTCGACCGCCAAGGTCACCCGCGAAGTCGACGGCGGCCTGCAGACGCTGGACGTCGACCTGCCGGCCGTGATCACCGCCGACCTGCGCCTGAACGAGCCGCGCTACGCGTCTCTGCCCAACATCATGAAGGCCAAGAAGAAGGAGATCGCCACGAAGGCGGTCGCCGACTACGGCGTCGATGTCGCGCCGCGCCTGAAGGTCCTGAAGGTCACCGAGCCGCCGAAACGCTCGGCTGGCATCAAGGTCGAGACGGCCGCTGACCTGGTCTCCAAGCTCAATACCGCGGGGGTGCTGTAATGGCTGTTCTCGTCATCGCCGACAACGACAACGCGCACCTGCGCGACGCCACCCACAAGACCGTCACCGCCGCCCAGAAGATCTCGGGCGACATCGACGTCCTGGTCCTGGGCAAGGGCGCCAAGGCCGTGGCCGACGCCGCCGCCAAGATCGCCGGCGTCCGTAAGGTCCTGCTGGCCGAGTCCGACGCCTTGGGCCACGGCATCGCCGAAGCCCAGGCCGACGCCGTGCTGGCGCTGGCCGGCAATTACGACGCGATCCTGGTTCCGGCCACCTCGGGCGGCAAGAACTTCGCCCCGCGCGTCGCCGCCAAGCTGGACGTCGCCCCGATCTCGGACATCGTCGAGGTCGTCAGCGCCGACACCTTCACGCGCCCGATCTACGCCGGCAACGCGCTGGAGACGATCCAGTCGTCCGACGCCAAGAAGGTGATCACCGTGCGTCCGACCGCCTTCGCCGCCGCCGCTGAAGGCGGCTCGGCCTCGGTCGAGACCGTCGGCGGCGCCGATGCTGACAAGACCCGCTTCGTCAGCGAAGAAATGGTCAAGTCCGACCGTCCGGAACTGGCCGCGGCCAAGATCGTCGTCTCGGGCGGCCGCGCCATGGGCTCGGCCGAAGAGTTCCAGCGCGTGATCGAGCCCCTGGCCGACAAGCTAGGCGCCGCCGTCGGCGCCTCGCGCGCGGCCGTCGACGCCGGCTACGCCCCGAACGACTACCAGGTCGGCCAGACCGGCAAGGTCGTGGCGCCGCAGCTCTATGTCGCCATCGGCATCTCGGGCGCGATCCAGCACCTGGCCGGCATGAAGGACTCCAAGGTGATCGTCGCGATCAACAAGGACGCCGACGCGCCGATCTTCCAGGTGGCCGACTACGGCCTGGTCGCCGACTACAAGACGGCCGTGCCGGAGCTGATGGACGCCCTGACGGCGGCTGGGAAGTAAGTCAGGCCCCTTCTCTCCCTAGCGGGAAAAGGAAAAATCAAGAAAGGCCCGGAGGCGACTCCGGGCCTTTTTCGTGGGTCGGGCGCAGGCTGGCTAGCGCACGGTGACGATGGGGCGAGCCCAGGCGGCGTTCGGGTCGGACAGGCTGGGCGATTGGCTCGCCGCGCCGGAGGCCAGGGCGAGCACAAGCGCGCCCGCGATCAGCAGGGTCTTCATGGTTCGATCTCTCGGGTCTTTGAGGCGGAAGGGTCAGCGGCGCCGCGAGGTTGAATATGGCGCGCGCGCCGCCGCTTTGCGAACGATGCTATTTGTGAGAACCTGTGAGCTGAACTAACAACCTTGAGCGCACCCAATGCGCCTGCCGCCCTTTTCGTCCCTGGTCGCCCTTGAGGCCGCCGCCCGCCATCGGAGCTATAGCCGCGCGGCGGATGAGCTGTTCGTGACCCACGGCGCGGTCAGCCAGCAGGTCCGCAAGCTGGAGGACGAGTTGGGAGTCCAGCTATTCGCCCGGCGGGGCAACCAGATGGAGCCGACGCCCACCGGCGCGGCGCTGGCGGCTGAGGTCCGCCAGTCGCTCGACAGCTTGCGCGGCGCGGTCGAGACCGCCCGGCGCGCGGCGAGCGGCCCCATCGTGATCTCGGCCGGCCCGGCCTTCGCCACCAGCTGGCTGTCGCCCCGCCTGGCGCGACTTTCGGACGAGACAGGCGAGCTGGACTTGACCATTCGCGTCGAAGATCGGGTCGCGGACCTCGCCACCGACGGCGTGGACGTCGCCCTGCGCTACGGTGTTGGCCCTTGGCCAGGCATGCAGTCGGTCCGACTGATGGACGAGCGGATTTTCCCGGTCTGCAGCCCGGCCATGCTGTCGCGTCATCCTGTCGAGAAGCCCGAAGACCTGCTTTCAGCCCCGCTGCTCCGCCACACCGACCTGCCGTGGTCGGTATGGTTCCGCGCCATAGGGATCGAGCCGCCCGAGCCGCGCCCGGCCCTGGGCTTTGATGGCTCGGCGATGATGCTGGACGCGGCCGCGCAGGGCCTTGGCTTCGCACTGGCCCGAGGGGGCTACGCCAAGCGCCAACTGGACGAAGGCCTGCTGGTGCGCCCCCTGCCGGGCTCGATCGACGTCGAGACCGGCCACAACTTCGTCTGGCGCGCCGAGAACCCCAAGCTGCCGCGCATCCTCAAGCTGCGCGACTGGTTCCTGGCGGCGACCGAGGGCGAGCGAAAGGCCTGAGGGCGGCCTTATTTGCCTCCGCTGCGGAAATCCCGCATATCCCCGCGCCTCATGTCCCTCGCCGCCAAGACCCTCCGCGACGCCCGGTCGCTGGCCGACGCCGGCTTGATTTCGTCCGAGCGCCTGCCGGCGCTGGAAGCTGTGGCGGCGCGCTATGCGGTGGCGATCACCCCCGCCATGGCCGAGCTGGTCGATACGGCCGATCCCCAAGACCCGATCGCCCGCCAGTTCGTCCCGGCCCCCGAAGAGCTGGTCGCCAGCCCCGGCGAAGACGACGACCCGATCGGCGACTCTATCCACAGCCCTGTGGATGGAATCGTCCATCGCTATCCCGACCGCGTGCTGCTGAAGCCGACCCACACTTGCGCGGTCTACTGCCGGTTCTGCTTCCGGCGCGAGATGGTCGGGCCCGAGGGGCTGTCGAACCTGACGCCGGCCCAGCTGGAAGCCGCCTTCGCCTATATCGCCGGCCGGCCGGAGATCTGGGAGGTCATCGTCACCGGCGGCGATCCGTTCGTGCTCTCCCCCCGGCGATTGGCCGAGCTGATCGATCGCCTGGAGGCGATCGAGCACGTCAAGGTCATCCGTTTCCACACGCGCGTCCCGGCCGTCGACCCGGCCGCTGTCACCGCCGAGCTGGTGGCGGCCCTGAAGCGCTCGACCAAGGCGGTCTATGTCGCCCTGCACGCCAACCACGCCCGCGAGCTGACCCCGGCCGCCCGCGCCGCCTGCGCGCGGCTGGTCGACGCCGGGATCGCCATGGTCAGCCAGACCGTGCTGCTGAAGGGCGTCAACGACGATCCCGAGACCCTGGCGGCGCTGATGCGGGCCTTCGTCGAGACGCGGATCAAGCCCTACTACCTGCACCACGGCGACCTCGCCCCCGGCACCGCTCATCTGCGCACCACGCTGGAGGAAGGCCAGGCGATCATGCGGGCCCTGCGCGGTAGCCTCTCAGGCCTGGCCCAGCCGACCTATGTGCTCGATATCCCCGGCGGCCACGGCAAGGCGCCCGTGGGGCCGAACTACCTTTCGGAAGGCGCGGTCGAGGACCCGAACGGCCGCCGCCACGCCTATCCGCCCGCCGACCCCTGAGACGAATGGACGCCTCTCGGTTGCAACGCAGCAAAGCCTTGGCGGCGGCGTGGTTTCTCGTGTTAGAAAAGTCGGCATAGTCGAAGGCGTGGGCGCGACAGCCCGGCGCGATATCGAGCGAAGGCTTGGCGTTCATGAGTGAAATCAAGACGGTCGGCGTGATCGGCGCCGGCCAGATGGGGGCGGGCATCGCGCATGTCGTCGCCCTGGCCGGTTACGGAGTGAAGCTGCACGACGTTTCGCGCGAGCGGATCGACGCCGGCCTCGCCGTCATCGAGAAGAACATGACCCGCCAGGTGGGTCGTGGGATCATCGACGACGCCGCCATGAAGGCTGCCCTGGAGCGCATCGCTCCGGCCGAGACTCTGGAGGCCATCGGCGCGACGGACCTCGCCATCGAGGCCGCCACCGAAAACGAAGAGATCAAGAAGTCGATCTTCCGCAGCCTGCAGCCGCACCTGAAGCCCGACACGCTGCTGGCCTCGAACACCTCGTCGATCTCGATCACCCGCCTGGCCTCGGCGACCGACCGCCCCGAGCGGTTCATCGGCCTGCACTTCATGAACCCGGTGCCGTTGATGAAGCTGGTGGAGATCATCCGCGGCATCGCCACCGACGTGCCGACCTACGAGACGGCCGTCGCCTTCGCCAAGTCGCTGGGCAAGATCACCAGCAACGCCGAGGACTTCCCGGCTTTCATCGTCAACCGCGTGCTGGTGCCGATGATCAACGAGGCGATCTACACCCTGTACGAAGGGGTCGGCACGGTCGACGCCATCGACACGGCGATGAAGCTGGGCGCCAACCACCCGATGGGCCCGCTCGAGCTGGGCGACTTCATCGGCCTCGACACCGTGCTGAGCATCATGAACGTGCTCCACGAGGGTCTGGCCGATAGCAAGTATCGCCCCTGCCCGCTGCTGGTGAAGTATGTCGAGGCCGGCTGGCTGGGCAAGAAGACCGGTCGCGGCTTCTACGACTATCGCGGCGAAACCCCGGTCCCCACCCGGTAAGCCTGCTTCAAAGAAGAGCGGAACCGTCGCGAATTCATCGATTCAAGACCGTTCCGCTCTCCCGAAGCTGGCGGGATGGGGTCCCGACAGCTGGTCGCCCAAGCTCTGGCGGCGAGCCGGCGAACCTCTTCGCGGCTCGCCAATTTCCCCACCGGCGCGCCCCGAAAGCGCGCTTCTTCTCGCCCGCCAAGGCCAAGTTGTCATTGACCAGAGATCCACGTTCTCTTGCCTTGCCGTCCGTTATGGCGGCGTCGCGCAAACGCTTCCCGCATAACGCGAAATGAGCGGCTCTGCCCGTCGAGACCTCTGGATCCTGGACGCCCGCGAGCGCGCGGACGCGGGCCAAAGATATCGCGAAGCCTGCGCTCACCTCTTCGATGTCACCCTGATGACGCCGGACGAGGCCTTCTACAATCGCATGGAAGGCTACAATCTCGGCGGCGTGGTCCTGGCGCGCTGCTCCGGCGTGCCGCAGCGCTTCCACCGCAAGCTCTCGCACATCGCCGCCGACGCCTCGGACTCGATCATGGCCGTGCTGGAGCTGGAGTCCGGCGGCTGGCGCGGCGACTATGATGGCCGCCCGGCGAACAGCCAGTTGGGCGCGATCCGCCTGATCGACATGTCCCGCCCCTTCGACATGGTCACCGAGCGCTTCGAGACCGTGCATCTGGTCCTGTCGCGCGCGGCCCTGGAGCCCCAGACGGCCGATCTCGATTTCCACGGCTGCGTCGTCAGCGAGGAAAGCCCAAGCGGCCGCCTGCTGGGCTCGCATATCCGCGCGACCTGGGCCGGCGCCGCGGCGATGTCGGCGACCGACCTGACCCTGGCCGGCAAGGCCGCGGCGGCGCTGGTCAGCGCGGTGATCCTGGCCCATGGCGCCCCGGCCAGCGACGACATCCGGCCCGTCGAGAAGATGCTGCTGGCCTCGGCCCAGCGGTTCGTGATCCAGAACCTCTCGGATCCCGATCTGTCGCCGGAAGCGGTCCGCGACCACCTCGGGGTCTCGCGCAGCCTGCTCTACAAGGTGTTCGAGCCCGTCGGCGGGGTCAGCGCCTTCATCCAGGCGCGTCGCCTGGACCAGGCCTTCGACGAGATCACCAGCGACCAGGCCAATCAGCAGACCCTAGCCGAGATCGGCTATCGCGTGGGCTTCCGCTCCGACGCCCACTTCAGCCGCGCCTTCCGCGCGCGCTTTGGCATGACCCCGGGCCGCCTGCGCACCCTGGGCGAGCCGGCGCGCCGCGAAGGGCTCTCGGCCATCGAGCGACCCGACGACGTGTTCGATTGGCTAAGGGGGCTTCTCTAGGGGCTAGCCTGAGGACAGGCGATAAACCCGCCTTCCTGGGCCTTGTGCCCAGGAAGGCGGGTTGGGGTTGGTGGGCCGGAAGGCCCTAGCCCGCGCCCAGCGCCACGGCGACGTGGTAGGTGATGAACGAGGCCAGATAGGCCAAGCTGACCATGTAGACGAACATCACGGTCGGCCAGGTCCAGCCGTTGGTCTCGCGCTTGACCACGCCCAGGGTCGCCGCGCACTGCGGGGCGAAGACATACCAAGCCAGGAACGACAGGGCCGTGGCCAGGGACCACTTGGTCGCCAGGACGCCGCCCAGGGTCGTGGCCGCCGCGTCGGCGTCGCCGCCCACCGCATAGACCGTGCCCAGCGCGGCCACGGCGACCTCGCGAGCCGCGAAGCCCGGGATCAGGGCCACGGTCATCTGCCAGTTGAAGCCAATGGGGGCCATGAGCGGAGCGATGAAGTGGCCGATGCGGCCGGCGAAGCTGTAGTCGATGGCCGGCCCCGTCGCGCCTTCCGGCGGATAGGGGAAGGTCGACAGCACCCAGACGGCCACCATCAGCGGCAGGATGATGCGGCCGGCGCGACTCATGAAGATCCGGGCCCGCGTCCAGAGATTCATCAGGACGTTGCGAGGCTCCGGCCAGCGATAGGTCGGCAGCTCCATCATGAAGGGCTCGACCGCGCCGCGCCAGAAGACGCGCCGGATCACGAACGAGACCAGCAGGGCTGAAACGATGCCGCCGGCGTAGAGGCCGAACATGACAAGCCCCTGCAGCGACAGCACGCCCCAGACGGTCTGCTTGGGAATGAACGCCCCGATGATCAGGGTGTAGACAGGGATACGCGCCGAGCAGGTCATCAGCGGGGCGACCAGGATCGTGGTCAGCCGGTCCTCGCGGTTGTCGATCACGCGGGTGGCCATGATGCCGGGAATGGCGCAGGCAAAGCTGGACAGCAGCGGGATGAACGCCCGCCCGTGCAGGCCGGCGCCGCCCATGATCTTGTCCATCAGGAAGGCCGCGCGGGCCATGTAGCCGCTGTCCTCCAGCATCAGGATGAAGAAGAACAGGATCAGGATCTGCGGCAGGAAGACGAGCACGCTGCCGACGCCGGCGATCAGGCCGTCGGCGATGAAGCTGGTCAGCAGGCCGTGCGGCAGGTGAGCGTTGGTCCACTCGACCAGGGCCGCGAAGGCGCCGTCGATGCCGTCCATCACCGGCGTGGCCCAGGTGAACACCGCCTGGAACATCACGAACAGCAGGGTCAGCAGGATCACGAGGCCGGCGACGGGATGCAGCAGCACGCCGTCGATCTTGCCGGTCACGGTGTCGGGCCGCTCGGGCGGCTTCACGCAGGCCTTGAAGATGCGCTGGGCCTCGGCGTGGGCGGCGCGAATCTCGGCGGCGGACGGCTCGCGCCAGACGCTCTCGGCCTCGGGCTTCTGGGCCGCGACCAGGCCCTCGACCTGCTCCAGCAGCTCGGGCAGGCCGCGCTTGCGGGTGGCGACGGTGGTGACGATCGGCGCGCCCAGCTCCTGCGACAGGCGCTCAAGGTCGATCCGCAGCCCCTGGCGCTGGGCGATGTCGAACATGTTGAGGGCCAGGACGAACGGTCGGCCCACCTGCTTGAGTTCGAGCACTAGGCGCAGGACCAGCCGCAGATTGGTGGCGTCGGCGACGCAGATCAGCGCCTCGGGCGCGGCCTCGCCGGCCAGCTTGCCCAGCACGGCGTCGCGGGTCACGGCCTCGTCCGGGCTGCGGGCCCGCAGGGAATAGGTGCCGGGCAGATCGAGCACACGCATCGACCGGCCGCTGGGCGCGGTCAGCACGCCCTCCTTCCGCTCGACGGTGACGCCGGCGTAGTTGGCGACCTTCTGGCGGCTGCCGGTCAGGGCGTTGAACAGCGCGGTCTTGCCGGAGTTGGGATTGCCAACCAGGGCGACCCGGGCGGGCTCCAGAGGCGCAGTCTTGCGGGTGCTGTCGGAAACGGTGGCGGCGACGCCGGTATCGGAGGTCAAGGTCTTAGCGTCCGTCGAACTTCACCGATACGGCGCCGGCCTCGCGGCGACGCAGCGCCACGCGGGTGTCGTCGACGCGGACCGCGATCGGGTCACGCCCGAACAGGCCCTGGTGCAGCACCTCGATCCTCGCGCCTTCGACGAAGCCCATCTCCAGCAGGCGCCGCTCCAGCTCCTCGGCGGCGACCGCCTCGGCCGCGCCGGAGACGCCGGTGACCTTGACGATCACGCCGCGATCGCCCGGCCCGGCCACGGCCAGGGGGCGAACACCGGCCGGATCCCCCGTGGGATCGACGACGGCGGGCTCGAATTCGGGGGACAAGGCGAACGCTTCGGACATAACCGCTCCGATAAGATTGCGAACGATTATCAGTCGAGCGCGCGAATGTCGATTCAGCGAAAATACGGAGGCGGTGTATGTTCCCCGTTAAGGATCCTTGGGACCGTTTGGCGCAGGGGCGTTAATCTATTCGACTCTTGGCGTTCGGATCGGTCTGATGATCCGTATCGATTCGTATGGGCGAAATGATGCGTAAGCTGATGCTGGCGCTCCTGACGGGGGCCTATCTTTGTCTGGCCTTGATCGTCTCCCTCTTCCTCTGGAGGATGGGCGCGACCCCGGCTGTCGGCGTCTCGGCGTTCATCGGCATGCTGGGCCTATGCTTTGCTTTCCACGGCCTGCTGGCTCAGACCTTCCTGGGCGCGGCCCTGCGCCTGGACATCGACACCGTCCGCGAGGCCCACGCCATCCTGCTGGACCAGGTCGAGAAGGTGGACAGCCGCGTCACCGACTTGATGGAAGTGGTCGCCGCCGACGCCCAGCGCCGCACCGAGGCCCTGTCCAGCGAAGTCAGCCACCTGGAAGACCTCGTCCACAAGATGAACGACCGGCTGGAGCGCCAGCTGAGCCAGATGAGCCAGCCTGGCGCCGCCGCCCCGCGCGGTCCGCTGAGTGATCGCGCCCCGCAGGGCGACCGCCTGCTGCGCATGGTGCAGGAGGCCCTGGCCGACAACCGCGTCGACCTCTACCTGCAGCCGATCGTCAGCCTGCCCCAGCGCCGCGTGGTCTATTACGAAAGCTTCTCGCGTCTGCGCGACGAGACCGGCCGCGTGCTGATGCCCGCCGAATATCTGGCGGTCGCCGAGCCGGAAGGCCTGATGGCCAATATCGACAACCTGCTGCTGTTCCGCTGCGTGCAGATCGTCCGTCGCCTGGCCAAGCAGGACCGCAAGGTCGGCATCTTCTGCAACATCTCGCTGGCCAGCCTGGGCGACGAGGCCTTTTTCCCGCAGTTCCTGGAGTTCATGCAGGAGAACAAGGACCTGGCCGGCGCGGTGATCTTCGAGCTGGGCCAGGACGCCTTCGAGCGCCGCGGTCCGGTCGAGGCCCGCCACATGGCCCGCCTGGCCAGCCTGGGCTTCAGCTTCAGCCTCGACAAGGTCGTGGACCTGGACATCGACTTCCAGGACCTGGCGCGCGCCGACGTTCGCTACCTGAAGGTCGCCGCCCAGATGATGCTGAACGAGCTGGAGGAGCAGGACGGCAAGCTGGTCATCGCCTCGCTGCCCGACCTGAACGCCGCCGACTTCGCCTCCCTCACCCGCCGCTACGGCATCGAGGTCATCGTCGAGAAGGTCGAGGCCGAGAAGCAGGTCGCCGAGATCCTCGACCTCGACATCGGCTACGGCCAGGGCAACCTGTTCGGCGAGCCGCGCGCCATCCGCGACGCGATCCTGGCCGAGGCCGAGCCGCCGGCCGACTTCATGCGCGGCGCGCCCCGTCGTCGGGCGGTGGGTTGGTAGGCGAGCACCGCGCAGGACTAGGCCTAAACGCCTGAAGCCGCCTTCCTGGGCCTTGTGCCCAGGACCCAGCGTTCCGCTGTTGGTGCGCGGATCGGTGTTCCGGGCCTTTCGGCTTCGTATCACTCCAAGCGTTGAGCTCGCCGCCAGCATGGGTCCTGGGCACAAGGCCCAGGAAGGCGGAATTAAGCGGGCTCACAAACCCGAGCTCCCCCGCAAGCATCGGAATGACGCCGCCCTGCGTTGGCGGCAGGGTCTCCCGCGAAAGGAGCCCCTCATGACCTACGACACCGAAGACGCCCGCTGGGCCGCCTGGGAGGCGCGCGATCGCGCCGCCGACGGCGCCTTCTTCGTCGCCGTCCGCACCACCGGCGTCTATTGCGTCGCCAGCTGCGCCGGCCGGCCCCTGCGCAAGAACGTCGAATTCCACGACACGCGCGAAAGCGCCCGCGCCGCCGGCTTCCGCGCCTGCCTGCGCTGCAAGCCCGACCGCGAGGCCGCGTGAGCCCAAATTCCATGCCTCTCGACTGGACCCGTATCGGCGCCGAGCTCGACGCGCGCGGCTGGGCCCTGACCGGGCCGCTGCTGAAGCCCGAGACTTGCGCGGCGATCGCCGAGCTCTATCCGCAGGACGCGGGTTTCCGCAGCCGGGTGGTCATGGCGCGCCACGGCTTCGGGCGCGGCGAGTACAAGTACTTCAGCTATCCGCTGCCCGACGTCGTGCAGCGGCTTCGGCAGGGGCTGTATGGCCCGCTCGCCCAGGTCGCCAACCGCTGGGCCGAGCGGCTGGGCCAGGACTGCCGCTTCCCCGAGAGTCTGGACGACATGCTGGCCCGCTGCCACGCGGCGGGTCAGGTCCGGCCGACGCCGCTGCTGCTGACCTACGGCCCCGGCGACTACAACTGCCTGCACCAGGACCTCTATGGCGAGCACGTCTTCCCGCTGCAGGCGGCGTTCCTGCTGGACGAGCCCGGCCGCGACTTCGAGGGCGGCGAGTTCGTGATCGTCGAGCAGCGCCCGCGCCAGCAGTCGGCCCCGCAGGTCGTGCCGCTGAAGCAGGGCGAGGGCGTGATCTTCGCGGTCCGCGAACGCCCGGCGGAAGGGACGCGCGGCGTCCATCGGCGCGTGCTGCGGCATGGCGTCAGCGAGGTGCGGTCGGGGCGGCGGCGGACGATGGGCGTGATCTTTCACGATGCGACGTAGGGCGGGAGCTCGAACAGTTCCTCCCCCGCGATGCGGGGGAGGTGGCCCAGGGGGCCGGAGGGGGCTAGCTGGGCCTACGCCGTGCTCGCCCCCTCAGTCGCTGAGTTTATCCTCGGGCGCGCGCTTCGCGCGACCCGGGGGCGACAGTTCCCCCGCATCGCGGGGGAGCATCTTGAAGGCCTCACCCCATCGGCGAAACGCCGAACAACACCCGGTGCAGGAACATCACGAACACCACGTACAACACCGTCCCGGCCGCCACAGCGATCACGTCCGCGATCGGCTTGGTCACGACCGGCGCGGGCTCCTTGCGGTTGACCGCCGAGATCAGGTCCAGGATCGCCCAGGCCAGGAAGGCGCCGAACAGCACCACCGAGGCCAGGTCGCCGTTGGCCAGCAGGTGGCCGCTGGCCCAGGCGATGGTCCCCAGCAGCATCGGGTGGCGCACCGTGGCCTTGATCCGCCCGACCGGACCGTTCGAGCCCGCCAGCAGCACAAACGCGATCCAGACGAGGCCCATGGCCGCGTGACGCCCCCAGGCCGGCGGGTCGTAGACCTGCGGCGCGGTCGGCCGGGCGGCGATCCAGCCCAGGATGATCAGCACGAAGCCCAGACCCGCGATCAGCGAATAGAGTCCTCTCCAGCGCTTCTCGCTGGCGGCGATCTGAGCGTCGCGCAACGGCGCGGCCAGGATCCGCACCGAGTGGATCCCTAAGAACACCACAAGACCCAGGATCAATATCGTCATCGGCCCCTCCCAAGGTTGGCGGGAGGATAGCCACGGAACGCGGATCTTCGGAAGCGTCGCCGCGCGGCCTTGAATTCCGGCGCGCGGGAGAACAGCTAAGGGCCCGGCGACATTGACGCCCCGCCTCCCGACCGGTACCGCCGCAGCATGATGGATTTCCCGCCTGGCCTGAGCGCCCTTTCCGACCGCTACGACGTGGTGCTGTGCGACGTCTGGGGTGTGATCCACAACGGGGTGGCGAGCTTTCCGGAGGCCTGCGCGGCCCTGACGACATGGGGCCAGCAGAAGGGCCCGGTGGTGCTGATCTCCAACTCGCCGCGCCCGTCGGCCGACGTGGTCGCGCAGTTGGACAGCCTGGGCGTTCCCCGCTCGGCCTGGAGCGGCTTCGTCACCTCGGGCGATGCGACGCGGGCGCTGTTGGCGCCGCACGCCGGGACCAAGGTCTGGAAGGTCGGCCCCGAACGCGACGCGCCGCTGTGGGCCGGCTTCGACCTGACCCTGGCCGGTTGCGAGGACGCCGACTTCATCCTGTGCTCGGGCCTCTATGACGACGAGAACGAGGTCCCGGAGGACTATCGCGACCGGCTGAATGTCGCCGCCGACCGAGGCCTGCTGTTCATCTGCGCCAATCCCGACCGCGTCGTGCAGCGCGGCGACAAGCTGATCTTCTGCGCCGGCGCCCTGGCCGACCTCTATGAGAGCCTGGGCGGCAAGGTGGTGATGGCCGGCAAGCCTTACGGCGCGATCTACGACCTGGCATTGGCCGAGGCCGAGCGCCTGCTGGGCCGTCCCGTCGATCGCGACCGCGTCCTGTGCGTCGGCGACGGCGTGATCACCGACGTGAAGGGCGCCCACGACCAGAAGCTGGCCTGCCTGTTCATCGCCAAGGGCATCCATGGCGAGAAGGCGATCGGCCCGGACGGTCGCTTGAACCCGGAGGCTGTGTTGGCCCTGCTCGAAGCCGAGCAGGTCGGCGCCACGCACGCCGTCGGTGATCTGGTCTGGTGATCGGGTTTCGAAACGCTATGCTGTGTGCAGCGCACAATAAGAGCCCGAGGGGAAAGCGTCATGCAGGGTAAGTTTCTGGAAGAGCTGAGCGTCGGCCAATCCGCCGAGCTGGTCCGCACCGTCGGCGAGGCCGACATCGAAGCCTTCGCCGAGGTCACCGGCGACAACAATCCCGTCCACCTGGACGCCGACTACGCGGCCAAGACGAGCTTCGGCGAGCGCATCGCCCACGGCATGCTGTCGGCCGGCTACATCTCGGCGGTGCTGGGCACCACCCTGCCCGGCCCCGGCGCGATCTATCTGTCGCAGACCCTGCGCTTCAAGCGGCCGGTCAAGATCGGCGACGAAGTCACCGCCCGCGCCACCATCACCGAAATCGACGAGGCCAAGGCCCGCGTCACCTTCGCCACCGTCTGCCTCGTGAACGGCAAGCCGGTGGTCGAGGGCGAGGCCGTGGTCATGGTCCCCCGCAAGGCCGCCTGATGCCCCTGAAGACGATCCAAGCCTGGAAGGACCTGCCGGCCGAGGCGCGCGGCGCCTCGGTGGCGTTGGGCAATTTCGACGGCGTCCATCGCGGCCACCAGCAGGTGATCGCCCAGGCCGCGAAAGCCGCCCTGGCGGGCAAGACCCCGCTGGGCGTCGTCAGCTTCGATCCGCATCCGCGACGCCTGTTCCGGCCGACCGAACCGGCCTTCAAGCTGATGACCCACGCCCAGCAGGCCCGCGCCCTGGGCGGGCTGGGCGTGGATCTCTTCTACCTGCTGCCGTTCGACTTCGAGATGGCCAGCTTCGGCGACCGCGAGTTCGTCGAGAAGGTGCTGGTCGAGGGCCTGGGCGTGAAGCACGTGGCCGTCGGTTTCGACATCTCGTTCGGCCGCGGCCGCACCGGCAGCGCCGAGCTGATGAAGGCCTATGGCGACGAATACGGCTTCACCGTCTCGGTGGCCGAGCCGGTTTCCGACACTTCCAAGGAAGGCGGCGACGGCGAGAAGTTCTCCTCGACCGCCGTGCGGGAGGCTCTGCGGGATGGCCGACCCGACCAGGCGGCGCACATCCTGGGCCGACCGTTCGCCATCGAGGGCGTGGTCCGGCGCGGCCAGCAGCTGGGCCGGCAGCTCGGCTTCCCGACCGCCAATGTCGAGGTCGAGGACTATGTGGTTCCCAAGCTCGGCGTCTACGCCACCCGCACCCGCCTGCCCGACGGGCGCGAGGTTCCGGGCGTGGCCAACCTCGGCAACAATCCGACCACCGGCATCGTCGAGACCCGGTTGGAGACCTGGCTGTTCGACTTCGACGAAGACCTCTACGGCCAGATCATCGAGACCGACCTCGTCGCCTTCCTGCGGCCGGAGCTGAAGTTCGACAGCCTGGAGCTGATGATCGAGCAGATCCGCCGAGACGAGCAGGCGGCCCGGGCGATCGTGGCGCCGGTGTTTTAGGGGATGCCAGTTCCTCCCCCGCACGCGGGGGAGGTAGCCCAGAGGGCCGGAGGGGGCTAACTCGGCCGACCTCCAGCTCGCCCCCTCAGTCACTCCGTGACAGCTCCCCCGCATCGCGGGGGAGCATCTTGTCAGGCTGGCTTTGCCGCCGCCCCTCTGCTATCCCCCACGCCATGAGTTCCGTTCGGAAGATTTCGCGAATTATCCGCCCGGCGTGACGCCGCCGGACGATCCTCCAGCGCGCGCCGGGTTCTCCCGCCCTCTTCCGAAATTTCCAGAGCCGGATTCCATCCCATGGCCGACGACGCCACGCCCGCCCGCGACTATCGCGAGACCGTCTTCCTTCCCGACACCCCGTTCCCGATGCGCGCGGGCCTGCCCAAGAAGGAGCCGGAAATTCTGGAGGGCTGGGCCGCCCTCTCCGACAAGGGCCTGTACGGCGCGGTGCGCGCCAAGCGCCAGGCCGACGGCGCGCCGCTCTATGTGCTGCATGACGGCCCGCCCTACGCCAACGGCGCGATCCACATCGGCCACGCCCTGAACAAGACGCTGAAGGACTTCGTGGTCCGCAGCCGCTTCGCCCTCGGCTACGACGTCGACTACGTGCCGGGCTGGGACTGCCACGGCCTGCCGATCGAGTGGAAGATCGAGGAGAAGTTCCGCGCCCAAGGCCGCCGCAAGGACGAGGTCCCGGCCGAGGAGTTCCGCCGCGAATGCCGCGCCTATGCCGGCCAGTGGATCGAGGCCCAGAAGACCGAGTTCCAGCGCCTGGGCGTGCTGGGCGACTGGTGGAACCGCTACGCCACCATGGACTTCTCGTCCGAAGCCACGATCGTCGCCGAGTTCCATAAGTTCCTGGCCACCGGCCAGCTCTATCGCGGCTCCAAGCCCGTGATGTGGAGCCCGGTCGAGCGCACGGCCCTGGCCGACGCCGAGATCGAGTACCACGACCACGTCTCGCCGACGATCTGGGTGAAGTTCCCGGTGGTCGAGGGCTCCGAGGCCGCCCAGGGCGCCAAGCTGGTGATCTGGACGACCACGCCGTGGACCATCCCGGCCAACCGCGCGGTCTCATACAAGCCCGACATCCCCTACGCCGTCTTCGAGGTGAAGGCGCTGGAGGAAGGCCTCGAGTTCGAACCCTGGGCCAAGCCGGGCGATCGCCTGATCATCGCCGAGAAGCTGGCCGGCGACGTCTTCAAGGCGGCCAAGGTCGCGGCCTGGGAGAAGGTCGAGAGCGTCGACTGCGAAGGCATGGTGCTGGCCCATCCGCTGGCCGAGCTCGACAGCCACTACGGCTTCGCGGTGCCGATGCTGGCCGGCGACCACGTGACCGACGACGCCGGCACCGGCTTCGTCCACACCGCCCCGGGCCACGGCGCCGACGACTATCAGGTCTGGCTGGCCCACGGCCACCGCGAGATCCCCGACACCGTCGATCCGGACGGCGCCTACTATCCGCATGTGGCCCTGTTCGCGGGCCTCAAGGTGCTGGAGACCGAGGGCAAGAAGGTCGGCAAGTTCGGGCCCGCCAACGGCGCGGTCATGGAAAAGCTGATCGAGGCCGGCAACCTCTTGGCCCGCGGCCGCGTCGAGCACAGCTATCCGCATAGCTGGCGCTCGAAGGCCCCGGTGATCTTCCGCAACACGCCGCAGTGGTTCATCCGCATGGACCACGCGGTGGACAGCCTGGGCGGTAAGACCCTGCGCGAGGTCGCGGTGCAGGCCATCGCCGACACCGCCTTCCACCCCGACGCCGGCCGCAACCGGATCGGGTCGATGGTCGAGACGCGTCCGGACTGGCTGATCAGCCGCCAGCGCAACTGGGGCACGCCGCTGGCCATGTTCGTGGACAAGCACACCGGCCACCCGCTGAACGATCCCGAGGTCAACGCGCGCATCCTGGCGGCCATCCGCGAGGGCGGCGCCGACGCCTGGTTCACCCGTCCGGACGCCGACTTCCTGGGCGCGCACGACCCGGCTCAGTACGAGAAAATCACCGACATCCTCGATGTTTGGTTCGATAGCGGCTGCACCCACGCCTTCACGATCGAGGGCCGCGCCGACAGCCACTGGCCGGCCGACCTCTATCTGGAAGGCTCGGACCAGCACCGCGGCTGGTTCCAGTCCTCGCTGCTCGAAGGCTCCGGCACTCGGGGCCGCGCGCCCTACAAGGCCGTCCTGACCCATGGCTTCACCATGGACGAGAACGGCGAGAAGATGTCAAAGTCCAAGGGCAACACGGTCGAGCCGCAGGCGATCACCAAGGAGTCCGGCGCCGAGATCCTGCGCCTGTGGGCGGCCATGGTCGACTATTCGGAGGACCAGCGGATCGGCAAGACGATCCTGGCCACCACGACCGACGCCTATCGCAAGCTGCGCAACACCATGCGCTACCTGCTGGGGGCCCTGGCCGGGTTCACCGAGGCCGAACGGGTCACCGACTACGCCGACTTCCCGCCGCTGGAGAAGTACATCCTGCACCGCCTGTGGGAGCTGGATGGCCAGGTGCGCGAGGCCTATGAGAGCTACCGCTTCTCGGATGTGATCCGGCCGCTGATCGAGTTCTGCCAGGGCGACCTGTCGGCGCTGTACTTCGACGTCCGCCGCGACAGCCTCTATTGCGACCGCCCCGACGCCCTCAAGCGCCGGGCCTATCGCACGGTGCTGGACGAGGTCTTCAACCGCCTGACCATCTGGCTGGCCCCGCTGGCCAGCTTCACGATGGAAGAGGCCTGGACCACCCGCTTCCCCGAGGCGGGGCCGGTGGCGCTACGGGTAATCCCGGCGCGCGTGGACGCGTGGCGCAACGACGCCGAGGCCGCCCGCTGGGCCAAGGTCGAGAAAGTCACCTCGGTGGTCACTGGCGCCCTGGAAGTCGAACGCCGCGAAAAGCGCATCGGCTCGGCGCTGGAGGCCGCGCCGGTCGTGCACGTCGCCGACGCCGACCTGCTGGCCGCCTTCGAGGGCCTGGACGCGGCCGAAGTCTTCCGCACCAGCGCCGCGACCCTGGTCGCCGGCGACGCCGGCGCCTTCCGCGTCGACGAGGTCAAGGGCGTGTCGGTCGATCCCAACCGCGCCGAAGGCCAGAAGTGCGCCCGCTCGTGGCGGATCCTGCCGGAGGTGGGAACCGACCCCCGCTATCCGGAGCTTAGCCTTCGCGACGCCGACGCCGTGGCCCACTGGGACGCGACGCACGGCTAAAGAAGTCTCCCTCTCCCATGGGGAGAGGGGTAGGGGTGAGGGGGTAAACCGGCTGGCGGCATACCCCCTCACCTCCCACCGCTTCGCGGTGGGTCCCTCCTCTCCCGATGGGAGAGGATTTCAGAACGGGGGACGACGCCCTTGAAAATCACCCGCCTCGGCTGGACCGCCTACGCGATCGCCGCCGCCGTCCTGGTGCTGGACCAGCTCTCCAAGCTCTGGATCCTCGGGCTCCTGGGCCGAGCGCAAGGCGCCAGCGTCCCACTGCTGGGGCCGCTGCACCTGACCATGGTCCATAACTACGGCATGAGCTTTGGCCTGCTGAAGAACAGCGACTGGGGCCGCTGGCTGCTAATCGGCTTCTCGATCGTCGTGGTGATCGGCCTGGCGATCTGGGCCCGGAGGGCGACGAAGCTCCTCCCCGCCCTGGGCATCGGCATGATCATCGGCGGCGCGATCGGCAACAATCTGATCGATCGGGTGCTGTACGGCTATGTCGTCGACTTCATCGACGTCTCGCGGCTCTATTTCCCCTGGGTGTTCAACGTCGCCGACTCGGGGATCTCGATCGGGGTGGCGCTGCTGCTGCTGGACAGCTTTCTCTCCGAGGAGAGCAAACTGTCGCATCAGACCGAGTAGTTTTGGCCGATTGCCGCCGCAATCGCGTGGGACATTGGCGCCCGCGCGAGGATGTCGTATCGAGAGCGTCCGAATTTTTGGGCCGGGGGTCGGCTCTGCTGGAGCATGGTTTGATGAGTTTCAAACGGGTCGCCGCTGTTAGCGCCCTGACCGTCGTGGCCGCGATCGGCCTGGCCGGCTGCACCTCGACCAAGAAGGCCCTGGGGATGGACAAGGTCGTCCCCGACGAATTCCGCGTGGTCAGCAAGGCGCCGCTGGTGGTGCCGCCCGACTATTCGCTGCGTCCGCCGGCGCCCGGCGAGCCGCGCCCGCAGGAGCTGCAGCCCGAAAGCGCCGCCCGCGCCGCCCTGATCGGCCAGAGCAACGCCGCTGGCCGCTCGGAAGGCGAGAAGCTGCTGGTCGCCCGCGCCGGCTCGGAAAAGGCCGATCCGCTGATCCGCTTCGTCGTCGATGACGAGAACGGCGACCTGGCCCACAAGGACGAGAGCTTCGCCAGCAAGGTGATGTTCTGGAAGAAGGGTCAGAAGACCACCAACGTGACGACGGCCGCCGAAGCCGGCGCCAACGCCCCGATGGAAGTCGACGCCGCCGCCGAAGAGGCCCGCCTCAAGAAGCTGGTCGGCACGGGCGGCGTGGTCATCAGCCGCGAGAAGAAGGGCGGCATCAAGCTGCCGGGCCTCTAGGGCTCGACCTTCCGCTAAGATGCAAGACGGCCCGGAGCCTCGCGGTTCCGGGCCGTTTTTACGTTTATTGGTCGTCGATCTGCGCTGGATTTTCGATCCGGTAACCGCGCTTGCGAAGCTGGTCCAGCACCCCACCCTCGCGCAGCAGCGCGAGGAGCGGGACGAAGGCCACGGCGCCCTCGCCCCGATCCAGCCTCGCCCCGATCGCATCGACCATCTGCCCGTCGCTGTTCTCCGACGCCGCCTGCAGCGACGATATCGACTGGACGCAGGGATCATAGGTGGCGGGCCCAAGCATGATGGCCCTGACGTCGCCGTTCATCCAGGCCTGAGCCCTCTGCTGGCGCATCGCGACGGGATCGCGCGGCCGGATCGCCCACCGCACGCAGGCCAGGCCGTCACGCCCGCCAAGCTCGAGGCCGGTCTTCGCACCTTGCGCCACCTCGCCGCCGGCCGGAACGATCTGGGCGCCGAGCCGCCTTGCCCGGGCCTGCAGGTCCTGCGACTTCCCAGGCTGGGGTTTGGCGCGGGCGTCCAGGTCCGTCTTGATCAGCAGCCCGGCGAAATTCGGTCGGTAGTTCGAATAGAAGTCGGGCTTGCGGCGAGCCGCCGCCGCGATTTCAGACACCCGCGCGCGTTCAGCCTCGGTCAGCTCCTGCCTCCAGTCGCGGTCGGCTTTCAAGAGGTTGCCTTCCAGCTTGGTCTTGCTGGGCGGAACGACGAGAACTTGACGCGTGGCCTTCACGCGCCGGTCGAACGCCTTACTGTCCCATTTCGCGTCCGCCGGGACGGAGACTCCGACGCCCAGCACCCAGACCTTGGCCGAGCCCTTGGACACGCTCCACCACGCCGGCCCGGGCGTGCGCGCGTTGACGACCAGGGCCTCGATAAGCGCCGGCTCGTCACCGGCGTCCTGAGCCAAGCTCGGCGTCACCCAACCGAGCGCGGTCGCCAACACCATCGCAGCCAGTCGCAAGACGCCCCCTCCGCAACCTGAGATATTGTCCACATCTCGGATCAAGCCATGGACGTCGTCAATCCCCCGGCGTCCGCACCGTGATCCCGCGCGCCCGCAGCTTGTCCAGCACGCCGTTCTCGGCGACCAGGGCGCGCAGGGGGAAGTAGGCGACCGCGTGGCCGGGGGTCTTCAGCAGGTCCGTCAGGGCCTGGACCTCGTCGTCGACCAGCTGGCGCTTGAGATCGGCGACGCCGGGCATCAGCAGCTCGCAGCGTTCGGCGCTGCGAGGACCGGCCAAGGCGTCCTTGACCCGTCCCTGGGCCCAGGCGTCGGCCGCCGCGCGCACCGGCGCGGGTCCCGCCTCGGTCGCGTCGAGCGTCTCGGACAGGCAGGCGAGTCCGGCCTCCTCGCTATGCTCGCGCACGAGCGACCTCAGCATCGGCATGGCCTTGTGGACCGCCGCCGGCCGCGTCTTCACCCGCCGCTTGCGGGCCAGGTCGCCGATGGTTCGGTCGGGTTCGGAGACCTTGAGCTGGGCCTGGCTGTTGGTCTTGGTGTTGAGCTGCAGGGCGACGTACAGCGGCTTCCAATCCTTCCAGCCATTCGGATCCTTCGGCTCGACGGCCGTCCAAGCGCGCTGCAGGCGCGCGGCGAGGGCTGGGGCGTTCCGCGCCCAATCGTCATCGCCCTTCAAGCTCTTGCGGAGCTTCAGAAGGCCCGGGATATCGGTGAGGCCCGCGCGCCATTCCGGCGGCTTCACCACGGCGAAGGCGCCCTCCAGACGCCGCTCGAGGACCGACTTGTCCCAGGCCATGCCCTTGGGCAGGGCGCTGGGCGTTCCCATCACATAGATCGTTGTGTCGCCGTCCGAGACGCGCCACCAGGCCGGGCCTGGCAGCTTGGCGCTGACCACCAGGGCCTCGACCACATTGGCCTGAGGATCATCGATGACTTGCGCGCGCGCCGCGCCGCCCGTGGTCGCCGCAGCCAGCGCAAAGCCGATCAGGATCGTCCGCATCGCACCCCTCCCGTGTGTCGGCTCAACCCTCGGAGGACCGTGTGGCGGAAGCTTGGCCTTATTCAGGCGCGGTTACGGTGAAGCCCTTGGCGCGCAGGCGATCCAGCACGCCGCCCTCGGTCAGCAGCGAGCGCAGCTCAATCACCGCCACGGCCTTGCCGGGCTTCTTGAGAGCCGAGGCGATGGCGCCGACCGCGTCGTCCTGGCCGTCCTTGAACTGGCGGGCGATCCAGGGCGTGGAGGCCAGGCAGCGCTGATAGCCGCGCTCGGCCGAGACGACCTCGCGCACCTGTCCCTCGGCCCATTGCTCGGCGGTCTCGCGAACGCCGGCCAGGCCGTTCTCGGCCTCCTTCAGGCCCGCGTCCAGGCAGAGCTCCTGCAGCGGCCGCGGCGCCTCGGCCAGCGACTTGACCATGCCGATCAGGTCGTAGTCGTCCAGCTTCTTGATACGCGGCGGCGCCTTGACGTCCTTGCTCTTGGAGAGGTCGCGGATGCGGTCGGTCAGGTCGCCCACGGTGATCGAGACGCCGCCGCCGCGGTCGTTGGCGATGATGAAGCCCGCAAGCGCCGGCTTCATGTCGTCGTATTCGCTGACCGGCTTGCTTCGGGCCTTCAGCCGCGTCTCCAGCCGCGCGCGCAGTTCGGGCGGCAGGGTGTCACGCATGGGCCTGTCCGTCATGAACGGCTTGCCCCGGCCGGGGACCAGGGCCAGCAGACTGAGGATCCTGACCTCGGGCTCCTGGCCGATGATCAGGACGTTGGCGCCGTCCAGCCGTCGCCGCAGCACCGAGACGTCGAAGTCCAGCTTTCGCGGCGTGAAGGCGGGGACGCCCATCACGTAGACGGTGGTGTCGGCGTCCGAGACCTTCCACCAGGCCGGCCCCGGCAGGCGGGCGTTGACGATCAGCGCCTCGACCAGGTTGGCCTGGCTGTCGACCGGGGTCAGGTCCACGGGCTTGGCCTGATGGATCGAGACCTCGTTCTTGCCTTGCGTCTGAGCAAGCGCCGAACTCCCCATCAACAGGGAAAGCGCCAGGCCGGCGGCGGCGAAACGGGTCAGCGTCACTATCTTCAGTTCCTCGAACGAAGGCGGAATCGAGCTAAGGTTCTCGATCTCCCTCTGGTTGGCCGATCGGCCTTCGTTCGGCAACTTAAGGAGTTGCAATGTCGGCGGTCCGCCGGCGTGCCTCGTGAAAGTCCGCTTGATGCCCATCCGCCGCCTGCCGCCCGAGACCGTCAACCGCATCGCCGCCGGCGAGGTGGTCGAGCGGCCGGCCAGCGCCATCAAGGAGCTGGTCGACAACGCCATCGACGCCGGAGCCACGCGGATCGAGGTCGAGGCCCACGGCGGCGGCCTGACCCGCATCCTGGTGGCCGACGACGGTTGCGGCCTGACGGCCGAGGAGCTGCCGGTCGCCATCGAGCGCCACGCGACCTCGAAGCTCGCGCCCGACGCCGACGGCCTGTGGGACCTCTTGCGCATCCACACCATGGGCTTCCGGGGCGAGGCCCTGCCGTCGATCGGCTCGGTGGCGCGGCTGCAGATCTCTTCGCGCGCCAAGGGCGAGAAGGACGCCTTTTCGATCCTGGTCGAGGGCGGCCAGGTCGGCGATGTCGCCCCCGCCGCCTTCCCCGGCCCGCACGGCGCGCGGATCGAGGTGCGCGACCTCTTCTACGCGACTCCGGCCCGTCTCAAGTTCATGAAGTCCGAGCGCGCCGAGGCCCTGGCGATCACGGAAGAGATCAAGCGCCAGGCCATGGCCAACGAGAGCGTCGGCTTCTCGCTGGACATCGACGGCCGCCGCGTGCTGCGGCTGCCGCCCGAGCATCCGGGTCCGCAGGGGCGTCTCGCGCGCCTCGCCGCCGTGCTGGGCCGCGAGTTCCAGGACAACGCCCTGGAGATCGACCAGACCCGCGACGGCGTGCGCCTATCGGGCTTCGCGGGACTGCCGACCTACAACCGCGGCAACGCCGCCCACCAGTATCTGTTCGTCAACGGCCGCCCGGTTCGCGACCGCCTGCTGCAAGGCGCCCTGCGCGCGGCCTATGCCGATTTCCTGGCCCGGGATCGCCATCCGACGGCGGCCCTTTATGTGACGCTCGATCCGACCGAGGTCGACGTCAACGTCCACCCGGCCAAGGCCGAGGTGCGCTTCCGCGATCCGGCCCTGGTGCGCGGCCTGATCGTCGGGGCCCTGCGCCACGCCCTGGCCGGCGCCGGCCACCGAGCGTCGACCACCGTGGCGGCCCAGGCGCTGGACAGCATCCGCGCCCAGCAGAGCCCGTTCCCCGGCTACCACCCCCAGTATCAGCCTGGCCCGTCGGCCGCCGGCTTCTCGGCCTGGCGCGAGGGCGGCTGGACGCCGCCGACCCGGCGTCCGATGGACTTGCCGGGGCTTTCGGAAGTCTCGGCCAGGGTCGAGCCCGCCTATGGCGGCGAACTGGCGGAGGTGGTGCGCGAGGCCTATGGAGCCGTCGCTTTCGACGACCATCCGACCACGGACTACCAGAGTGGTGGCGCGCCGTTCGACCCCATCGACTATCCGCTCGGCGCGGCCCGGGCCCAGGTTCACGAGACCTATATCGTCGCCCAGACCCGCGACGGCATGGTCATCGTCGACCAGCACGCCGCCCACGAGCGGCTCGTCTACGAGCGGATGAAGGGCGAGATGGCGGCCGGCGGCGTGGCGCGCCAGACCCTGCTGCTGCCCGAGGTCGTCGACCTGGATCCCGCCGAGGCCGAGCGCGTCGTCGCTCGGGCCGAGGAGCTGGCCAGCCTTGGCCTCGTCATCGAGAGTTTCGGGCCCGGCGCGGTGCTGGTGCGCGAGACGCCGGCCCTGCTGGGCAAGACCGACGCGGCGGGCCTTATCCGCGACATCGCCGACGACCTGGCCGAGAACGGCGCGGCCCTGGCGCTGAAGGAACGGCTGGAGGAGGTCTGCTCGACCATGGCCTGCCACGGCAGCGTCCGCGCCGGCCGCCGCCTCAACGGCGCCGAGATGAACGCCCTGCTGCGCGAGATGGAGGCCACGCTTACCGACGCGGCGATCGCCATGTTCGGCACCTTGATGGGACGCGCTCATCTTCGTGCCCGCAAACGCCTGGAACAGGGGATCGCGATCTCGGGACGCGAAGGCCGCGACCGGCTGATGCGCATCGCCACTGTGCTGGAAACAGTTAGCCGGGCAGCACGTGCCGGTGAAGATATCGGCGCGGCCCTCAGGGATATCGTGCCTCTCGACATGCTCGATGCCGATGCCGCGATCATCCGTCGTACCGCGGCACCTCACAGGGACGATGTGCTAAGCGAGATCGCAGCCGAGTACCGGACCTTCAAGCGAACAGGACCTCTATTCCTGCAAACGCTCGATTTCCACGGTCGGGCCGGCACCGCGGCATTGCGCGACGCGATGGCGATCCTGTCGAATCTTGATGGCGACTGGCGCAAGCCCCTCCCTGCCGACGTTCCGCTCGGTCATGTCGAGCGGCGCTGGCACCGCCATGTCGTGGTCGCCGGCAAGATCGACCGGACGCACTGGGAGATGGCGACTTACGGCGCGCTCACCAATGCACTGGCCTCGGGTGATATCTGGGTGCCGAGGTCAAGGCTGCACAGGTCGCTGGACGTGCTGCTCGCGCCGTTATCCGGCGCAGCGCTGCAACCGCCGTTCTCGCTCGGTAATCCACACGCATGGCTCGATCAGCGCGCCGCGCAGCTCGACAGCGCCTTGCGCGACGTCGCCCACAATCTGGCCGGACGCGATGCTGCCCTGTTCGCTGGCGAGCGTGCCGTGATGCTTTTCGAGTTCTACCGCAAGGACGGCGCGCTTTGGTTCATCGCCTCGTGGCAGGAGTGTTTTTGCCGAAGCCGGAAGGCTGCAACTTCATCAACCACAAGAACGGCGACAAACGAGATAATCGGGCAGAAAACTTGGAATGGGTGACAATGGCCCGGAACAACCGCCATGCGCGTGAGACTGGTCTCAACCGGCAGCATGGCGAGAATTGCAATCTGACCAACTACGGTGCGCAGCTTGTTGCCGCGTTGAAGCGTGTTCACGAGCGTTTTCAGTGCTCGAACCGCGAGCTGGCCCTTCTATTCGATATGTCCGAAATGCAAGTCGGCGACATCCTGAAAGGACGGACCCGCGCCCAAGGG
>NZ_CALCDX010000051.1 GCF_937900395.1 uncultured Caulobacter sp. | reverse complement strand
CAAGCTGGGTCGTCGACAGCTCGCCGACGTCGGTCGTCGTCAGACCGGCCATCTGAGCCGCGGTCAGGCCCTTGATCTGGGTCGTCGACAGGGCGCCGACCTGGGTCGCGTCCAGGGCCGAGAAGTTGGCGCCCATGGCGCCGACCTGCGCGGCCGACAGCGCGCCGACCTGGGTGGTCGACAGCTCGGCGACGTCGGCGGTCGTCAGCCCCTTCAGCTGCGTGGCGGTCAGCCCCTTGATCTGGGTATCGCTCAGGGCGCCGACCTGGGTCGCGTTCAGGGTCGAGAAGTTGGCGCCCAGCGAGCCGATCTGCGAGGCGCTCAGCGCCCCCACCTGGGTCTCGCTCAGGTCGCCGACGTTGGCGTTGGTGAGGTTGACAAGCTGGGTCGCCGTCAGCCCCTTCACCTGGGTCGTCGACAGAGCGCCGATCTGGGTGGCGTTCAGCGAAGTCAGGTTCGTCGTGGTCAGGGCGCCGACTTGAGTCGACGAAAGACCGCCAATCTGGGTAACCGATAGCCCTTGCGTCTGAGCCTGGCTCAGAGCGCCGACCTGGGCGGCCGTCAGGGCGCCGACCTGTGTCGCCGACAGCTCGCCGATGTCCGTCGTCGTCAGGTTCTTGACCTGCGTCGTCGTGATCGCGGCGATCTGGGTGTTGGTCAGAGCGCCGACCTGGGTAGCGGTCAGCGCCGACAGGTTGGTGGTCGACAGATTCTTGATCTGATCGGCCGTCAGAGCGCCGACCTGGGTTTCCGAGAGCTCACCGATGTCAGTGGTGGTGAGGTTGGACACCTGGGTCGTCGTCAGGCCCTTGACCTGGGTCGTCGACAGCGCGCCGACCTGCGTCGCGTTCAGGGCGGATAGGGCGCCGTTGCTCAAGGCGCCCAGCTGCGACGGGGCCAGCGCCCCGACCTGGGTCTCCGACAGCTCGCCGACGTCCGTAGCCGTCAGGTTCTTCAGCTGGTTGGCCGTCAGTCCCTTGACCTGGGTCGTCGACAACGCCGCGGTCTGGGTCGCGTCCAGCGCCGAGACGGCCGTGGTGCTCAGGGCGCCCAACTGGCCGGCGCTCAGGGCGCCAACCTGCGTCGCGGACAGCTCGCCCACGTCGGCCGCCGACAGCCCGCCCAGCTGGGCGGTCGTCAGACCCTTGATCTGCGTCTCGTTCAGCGCGCCGACTTGCGTCGCGTTCAGCGCAGCGAAGTTTGCCGCGCCCAACGCCCCAATCTGGGTCGAGGACAGAACGGAGAGCTGACCGGTGGAGAGCTGCTGGACCTGCGCCGTCACCAGGGCGCCAATCTGGGCGGCGCTCAGGGCGCCAACCTGGGTGTCGGTCAACTCACCGATATCGGTCGTGTTCAGACCTTTGATCTGATCGACCGTGATCCCCTTGACCTGGGCCGTCGACAGAGCGCCGACCTGCGTGGCGCTCAGGGCCGAGAAGTTGGTCGACGACAGCGCGCCAAGCTGAGCCGTCGACAGCGCGCCGACCTGCGTGGCCGACAGCTCGCCAATGTCGGTGGTGTTCAGATTCTTGAGCTGGGTGGTCGTCAGCGCCGCGATCTGCGTGTTGCTCAGCGCGCCGACCTGCGTGGCGTCCATCGCCGAAAGGTTGGGGGCCGAAAGAGCGGCGATGCGATCCGCGCTGAGCGCCGCGACTTGGGTGGCGGAAAGCTCCGCGATATCGGCGGCCGAGACGCCCTTCAGCTGCGTCGCGGTGATGCCCTTGACCTGGGTCTCGCTCAGTTGCCCGATCTGGGTGGCGTCCAGGCCCGAGAAGTTGGTCGCCGACAGCGAGCCGATCTGCGTGGCGCTGAGGACGGCGATATGGGAGGTGTCGAGCCCGGCCAGCTGGGTCGAGGTAAGGGCCGAAACCTGCTGGCTGGAGAATTGGGTGAGCTGAGTGACGTCGAAGGTCACCGACGCCGCGAACTTGGGGATCTGGGTGGCGGTAAGCGCCTTGACCTGGGTCGCGCTGAGCGCTGCGACCTGGGTGGTCGCCAGGGCGCTGATCCCGGTCGTGCTGATCGCGGCGACCTGAGTTCCGTTGAGGGACTGGATATCCGTCGTCGTCAAACCCTGGATCGCGGTGACCGACAGGTTCGAGATCTGGGCGGCGGAAAGGCTCGAGATCGGCATACATCCATCCCCTGCAGGCAGACGCACCCTTCTGGCGCGCCTAAAGCAACGTGGAGACGCCCCCCCTTACGCAAGCGTCCCAGCAACAAGCCACACTATGGCCCATCGGCAATAACCTTATTTAGTTTCCAAGTCCTTTCAACGAGACATCCCGACGCAGCCCAACGCCTGCCGAGGGCAGTCTAGCGATGGGTCATGGCCGAGCGGATCAAATCGGCTTTAAAGCCTTTCAGGACAAAGACATGCCCTGTACCTGAATATTCCGTATGCGGCTCCGGTGCGCAGTGAAGATTCGCTTAACAGGCGAGTAAAAGCGGCCGTTAACAAGTCCGCGCCGCGCCAACTATCCGGAATTCGCGAGAAACGATTCGGGCTTCGCCTAAGCTCCAAGAAGTTCAAAGCTCGCGGACAAGCCATCCGTAGCGGAATTGGCGAGCCAGATATCGAAGACTCCCGGCTCCGCGACCCAGTAGTCACGATCACCGACGAACATCAGGTTCTCGCGTCGCAGCTCGAACCGAACCTCCCGCTCGTTGCCAGGGGCCAGCGAAACCCGCTGGAAGCCCTTCAGCTCGCGCACGGGCCGCGTGCGACTGGCCACGCGATCACGGATGTAGAGCTGGACCACATGCTCGCCGAGCACCGATCCGGTGTTGCGAACCTTGGCGGTGACATGGAGCGTCTCGTCCCAGGCCAGCCTGTCGGTGCTCAGACGCAGGTCGCTCAGCGCGAACGGCGCGTAACCCAGGCCAAAGCCGAACGGATAGAGCGCGTCGTTGCGGATCGACCGCCAGCGAGACTTGTACTCCTGGGCGTTCGGATCGGCCGGCGCCGGGCGGCCCGTAGTGCGGCTATTGTAGAAGAACGGCTCCTGGCCGCTGTCGAGCGGGAAGCTGACCGGCAAGCGGCCGGACGGATTGACCGCGCCGAACAGCACGTCGGCGACGGCGTGGCCCATCTCGCTGCCCAGGAACCAGGTCGCGAGGATCGCCGGCGCGTCGCGGACCGGCCCTTCGAGGGCCAGGGCGCGGCCGTGGCGGAGCAGAACGACGACCGGCTTGCCCGTGGCGGCGATCGCTTCGGCCAGGCGTTGCTGGGGCGGCGGAATGCGAATGTCGGTGCGGGACTTGGCCTCGCCGGTCATGGTCTCGCTCTCGCCGATCGCCAGCAGCACGACATCGGCGGCCTGGGCGGCGGCGACCGCCCGCTCGATCCCGCCCGCGATCGGCCCTTCGACGTCGCTGCCGCGCTCGACCGCCAGGCCTCCCGGATCGGCCAGCTGGGCCCGCAGGCCGGTCGCCAGGTCGACGTTCAACGCCTTGTCGGCGAAGAAGCCACCCCAGGCGCCCAGGACGTTGTCGCGGTCGTCCGCGAACGGACCGATCAGCGCCAGACGCTTGCCCGCCCTGGGCAAGGGCAGAAGACTATTGTCGTTCTTCAGAAGCACGATGGACTTGGCGCCGGCCTCGCGGCTCAGGGCGCGCAGCGCCGGCGTGGCGGTGCGCGCCTGCTCAGCGGCGGGATCCAGCGAGCGGTAAGGATTGTCGAAGAGGCCGATCGCCTCCTTCAGCGCCAGCACCCGCCGCACGGAAGCGTCGACCACCGCCATCGGCACGGCGCCCGAGGCGACCAGCTCCGGAAGATAGCGGATGTAGAGGCCGCTCTGCATGCTGATGTCGACGCCGGCCAGGATCGCCAGGCGGGCGGCGTCACGATCGTCGGCGGCGACGCCGTGGGCGACCAGTTCCTGGTCCGAGGTGTAGTCGGAGATGACCACGCCCTTGAAGCCCCACTCCTCGCGCAGCACGCCGGTCAGCAGGCGCTTGTTGGCCGTGGACGGCACGCCGTTCACGTCATTGAAGGCCGACATCACCGTCATCGCCCCCGCCGCGAACGCGGCCTGGAACGGCGGCAGGTGAACCTCGCGCAGCGTCGCCTCGGACAGCTCGACCGAATTGTACTCAAGCCCCGCCGTCACCGCGCCATAGGCGGCGAAATGCTTGGGCGTGGCCAGCATGCTGTCGTCGGCCTTGAGGTCCTTGCCCTGGAAGCCGCGGACGCGGGCGGCGGCCATGACCTCGCCGAGATAGGGGTCCTCGCCCGAACCCTCGGCCACCCGGCCCCAGCGCTGGTCGCGAGCGACGTCGACCATCGGCGCGAACGTCCAGTGCAGGCCCGAAGCCGAGGCTTCCGACGCGGCGGCGCGCGCCGTGCGCTCGGCCAGGTGCGGGTCGAAGCTCGCGGCCTCGGCCAGCGGGATCGGGAAGACGGTGCGAAAGCCGTGGATGACGTCGGCGGCGAACAGGAGCGGGATCTTCAGCCGAGAGCCTTCAACGGCCGCCTTCTGCGTGTCGAGGGCGGCCTGGGCGCCCACGCCGTTCATCAGCACGCCGATCCGACCGGCCTTGATCTCGGCGGTCAGGGTCTGGGCGTTGCGCAGGTTGACCAGCGGGTTCATGTCGCCGATCGGCGGGCGGATCATGTCGGCGAAGCACGAGAGCTGCCCCGCCTTCTCCTCGATCGTCATCTGGGCCAGCAGGGCCTCGACGCGGTCCGAAGCTTGGGCGAAGGCGCGGGGCGCGGTGACGGCGAGGCCCGCGAGAGCGGCGGCGCCGGACAGGAATCCGCGCCGGCTCGGCCCTTCCGGGCCGCCGTTCGCCGTCTTCAAAACCATGGAATCCCCCGGGGACGCTTTACGAGGCGCGCAAACTCGCCGCTAAAGCTTTCCCGCGCAACCGCCCAGACCTATTCCGCGGCGATCAGCCCCGCTTCGGCCGGAACCTGGCCGGCGTTGTAGGTCTCGAGGTCGAGGATCCCTTCCCGCTTGGCGACGATGGTCGGGACCAGGGCTTGGCCGGCGACGTTCACGGCGGTGCGGCCCATGTCGAGGATCGGGTCGATCGCCAGCAGCAGGCCGGCGCCTTCCAGCGGCAACCCCAGGGTCGACAGGGTCAGGGTCAGCATCACCGTGGCGCCGGTCAGGCCCGCGGTGGCGGCCGAACCGATCACCGAGACGAAGACGATCAGGAAGTAGTCCGACAGCGCCAGATGCACGCCGAAGAACTGCGCCACGAAGATCGCCGAGATCGCCGGATAGATGGCCGCGCAGCCGTCCATCTTGGTGGTGGAGCCGAGCGGCACGGCGAAGGCGGCGTAGGCGCGCGGCACGCCCAGGCTGGTCTCGGTCACGGCTTCCGTCACCGGCAGGGTGCCGACGGACGAACGCGAGACGAAGCCCAGCTGGATCGCGGGCCAGGCGCCCTGGAAGAACTTGATCGGATTGAGCCCGTTCAGGACCAGGATCGTCGGATAGACAACCAGCAGCACCAGGCCGAGGCCGATGTAGATCGCGCCGGTGAAGGCGCCGAGCTGGCCGAGCGTCGTCCAGCCGTATTGCGCAACGGCGTTGCCGAACAGGCCGACCGTGCCGATCGGGGTCAAGCGGATGACCCACCACAGCACCTTGCGCACGATCGCCAGGGCCGAGGCGTTGAACTTGAGGAAGGCTTCTCCCGCCTCGCCGACCTTGAGGGCGGCGACGCCGGTGACCAGCGAGATCACCACGATCTGCAGCACGTTGAACGACAGCGAGGTCGTGGCCGCGCCGCCGTCAGCGATCTTGGTCGAGGCGGCCAGGCCCAGCACGTTGACCGGCACGAGGCCGGTGAGGAAGTCGAGCCACGAGCCGTGGGTCTTGGGCGCCTTGGCCGCGGCGGCCTCGACCGTCGTGTGCAGGCCCGGCTGCAGGATCAGGCCCAGCGCGATGCCGATCAGCACCGCGATCAGGGCGGTGACCGCGAACCAGAAGAGCGTGCGCCAGACCAGGCGCGCGGCGTTCTGCAGCTGGGCGATGTTGGCGATGCTGGCGACGATGGCCGTGAACACCAGCGGCGGCACCAAGGTGCGCAACAGCTGGACGAAGATCGCGCCGACCTGGTGCAGGGTCTCGGCCAGGGCGTAACCGCCCTGCCCTTCGGCCGGACCTAGCTGGCGGGCCAGCAGGCCCAGCCCCAGACCGATCGCCATGGCGGCCAGAACCTGGACGCCGAAGCCGCTGATGAAGCGGCTGCTCTTGGGTTGGACGGCGGCCATGCGCGTTCCTTCGTTCGTAGGCCCCCAATGTCGTGCCGCGCACTGGGAATTACGATCGAGGTTTTTCGATAGGCGCCTTCAGGAAAACTGATCGGGCAGGAAAACTGATCGGGCAAAAAGAAGCCCCGGAAAGCCGAAGCTTTCCGGGGCGCTTGCAGGCAGGTCTCGAAACGTCAGTGGCCGCCGGCCACCGCCTCGTCCTCGATCTCGTGGGTCGGGGCGTTTTTGGACACCAGCGCGAACCACAGGACGTAGATGTAGCAGATCAGCGGGGCGATGAAGGCCAGCGACTTGGAGCCCGTCATCTCCTCGATCTTGGCGAAGGCCAGCGGCAGGAACGCGCCGCCGACGATGGCCATGCACAGCAAGCCCGAGGTCGCCGAGGCCGGGGCCGACGAGCGCTGCAGGGTCAGGGTGAAGATCGTCGGGAACATGATCGAGTTGAACAAGCCGATCAGCAGGGCCGCGAAGGCGGGGATCAGACCCGTCGTCAACGGAACCGTGGCCAGCAGCAGGTTCACGTCTCCGGCGTGCGGGCTGGGGACCATGTCCTTGGTGAAGATCACGACCAAGCTCAGCGCGATCGCGCCGACGGCCACGGCGGTCAACAGCCAGTAGTCCTTGAACGACTTGAGCAGGGCCGAGCCGGCGAAGCGGCCGATCATCGCGAAGACCATGTAGAAGGTGGTCATCTTGCCGGCCTGCTCGGCCGGGATGTTCAGGATGTGGGTCTGCTCCAGGAACAGCAGCAGGTTCAGCGAGATCGCCACCTCGGCGCCGACATAGAGGAAGATGCCGATCGCCCCGAGGTTCGCCCACTTGGACGACAGGGCCGACAGCGGATTGACGAAGTGGCCGGTCTTGGGGGCCGCCTCGGTGATCTGGCGGCGCACGAAGAAGATGGCCAGGATGAACAGGGCCAGGCCCGCGCCGATCACGAAATAGACGTTGGACACGAAGCCGAGGGCCTGCTCGCGCATGGCGTCGGTGATCGTGATGCCCTTCTCGAAGATCTGGCCCTTGAGCAGGAAGTTGGCGCCGAACCACAGGCCGCAAGCCGCGCCCAGCGAGTTGAAGGCCTGCGACAGGTTCAGCCGGAACGAGCTGTCCTCCGGACGACCCATCGAGGCGATCAGCGGGTTGGCGGCCACCTGCAGCAGGGTGATGCCCGAGGCCATCACGAACAGCGCGGTCAGCACCAGGGCGAAGGTGTGCAGCTTGGCCGCCGCGATGGCGATGAAGCAGCCGGCGACGATGCCGCCCAGACCCACCATCACCGACTTGGCGTAGCCGAACTTGGACAGGAAGGCCGCCGAGGGCATCGACATGACGCCGTAGGCGATGAAGAAGGCGAAGCCTGTGAGGCTGGCTTCAACCGGCGTGAGGGTGAAGACCGTCTTCATGGTCTTCAGCAGCGGGTCCAGCAGATTGGTGACCAGCGCCCAGATGAAGAACAGGCACGTCACATAGACGATAGCCAGCTTGGAGCCCCCGCTCTTGGCCGGGGATTTGGCGATCGCGGCGTCGCTCATCGAACGCCTCCGCGATTGAACTTGAGCACCGAAATCACTGGACCACTCCCTAAGCGACGATGTTCGCGAGTCCGTCTTTGCGCGGACGCGTCATTCATTGGAAGCGCGACAACGTTGTCAACCATTTGTATGATTTTTTGCGGTTCCGATGGTCTTTTCGGAACGCAAAACGCCCTTCACCGCTTGGTCATCGAGAGCGGGAGTTTTTCATGTTGGCGTTGGCGGTTGTGGTGATTTCCGGGGTGTTTGTGCTGGCCGCGATGGCTGGCCTCGCCGACGCGATCGTGTGTCTCGTCTTCGGCGGCGTGAGCCGGATGACGAGCGAATCGAAGCGCCAAAAGCCGGAGCAGACGCCTGCCCGGAGAATCACCGCCTAGGACCGTGGTCAGGCCGCGGCGCGTTGCGGGGCCGGTCGCTCGACGCGGACCACGGGACGGTCGTAGGCGGCGTTCTCATCGACGTCCCAGACGTCGTGCTTACGCTCGCCGGCGATGATGTTCTCGGCGGTCAGCACGCCGGTCATCATGGCGCGGTCCTGGTCGCCATAGCGGTGCATGCCGTTGCGCCCCACCAAGTGCAGCCCCGGATAGTGCATCTTCAGGTCCAGGCGGATCATACGGATATGCTCGGCATAGGCCTCGTCGTAGACTGGATAGGCCTTGCGCTGCCGGGCGACGCACGCGTCCTCGACCGCCTCGATGTCCATCAGGCCGATGCCGGCGATCTCGGCCTTGGCCTTGGCGATCAGTTCGGCGTCCGAAAGGCTCCAGAGGGCGTCGCCCTCGAAGCAGAAATACTCCAGGCTCAGCGCCGCCTCGACGCCGTCGGGGACCATTTCAGGCGACCAGGCGCGCAGGTCGCGTACGCGGCCGACCTGCACCGAGGCGTCGTGGACATAGATCCAGGTGTCCGGCGGCGCCTTGCGCGGCTTGCCCATCAGCACGACCGTCAGGAAGTCGCGGTACATCAGCTCGCTGGCGTGGAAGACGCTCATGGGCGTGGGGCTGATCGATTGCATCAATTCGCGGACCGGCGCCGACGAAACCACGTTGTCGGCCGTGTAGATCTCCTTGCGACCGTCGGCGCAGGCGACCGAGACCGTCCAGAGGCGCGCCAGCTTGTCGTAGTGCAGGCCATCGACGCGTCGTCCCAGGCAAACATCGCCGCCCAGCGCGATGACCTTCTCGGCGCAAGCCTCCCAGACCATGCCCGCGCCTTGGCGGGGATAGAGGAAGCGCTCGCTGAGCGTTTTGCTCGGCGCGGCGACCGGCGCCTTGCGCCGCAGGCCCAGCGATCGGCGGACGCCGTCCATGATCGCGGTCCCCAGATGCAGCCCACGGATCCGTTGGCGCGCCCAATCGGCCGACAGCTCATCGCAGCTCATGCCCCACACCTTCTCGGCGTAGGACTTGAAGAAGGTGGAAAATAGCGTCTCGCCAAAATGATTGCGCACCCAGTCGCGGAAGCTCTGAGGCTCCTTGACCGGCTTGACCTTGGCCCAGGCGAAAGACGCCAGGCACTTGGCCGCCATCCACGGGCCAAGGTTGGCCAGCGCCTCGAAGGCCCTCAGCGGGAAGGCGTAGAAGCGCCCTCGATAATAGATGCGCGAGCGGCGCGGCCGCTCGACGAAGCCCTCGGGCAGGATCTCGCGCCACAGCTCGAGGATTTCGGGATTGCGCGAGAAGAACCGGTGGCCGCCGATGTCGAACTTCAGGCCCTTGTAGTCGAGCGTCCGAGCGACGCCGCCCACGCGGGCCGCATCCATCTCCAGCACGATCACGCCGCGTCCGGCCTTGGCCAGGGTGTAGGCGGTCGTCAGCCCGGCCGGGCCGCCGCCGATCACCAGGGTCTCCACATGCCGGCCCATCGGCCCCTCCGAAATCCCGTTTCGATACAGCATGGGGCGGCTTGGTTAAGGCCGTCTCGCGAGGCGTGGTGAAATGGCCGTTAATCGTGAATCGGGACGATTGGCCGCGCCTCGGACGCCATCGCAAGTCGTCTAGCCGACTCTGGGCGCATCCTTCTGGCGGTCATTCGCGTTGTGGCGGTCGAGGGACCTTCACCGCGAGAACAGACATGGCTCGTCTCTTCATCATCGGCATGGTCGTCGGGGCCATCGCCCTCCCCGCCGCCCTGGCGCCCAGTCCGGCGGACGCCGCGTCGTGCCGCAGCCGAAAGGCCACCGGAACCGTGATCGGCGGCCTGGGCGGCGCCCTGGTCGGCAACGCGATCTCCAAGGGCGGCGGCGGTCTGCTGGTCGGCGGCGTCGGCGGCGCGCTGGTCGGCCGCGAGATCGGCAAGAGCGGCTGCCACCGGACCCGCACCGTCTACTACGAGACGGGCTCGCGCGCGGCCTCCGCCCCGCGCAATGAACCGCGCCCGGTGCGTCAGGTCTATTACGACCATATGGGCAATCCGGTCGCCACCGGCGAGGTCCGCAACGGGTCGTTCCAGCCGGTTTCGTCCGCGTCGAGCGGCGGCGTCTGCCGTGACGCGACCATCTCCTACTACGACGAGCGCGGGCGCCTGAGCCAACGCGCCGTCCAGATCTGCCCCCGCTAATCCAACCGGAAATCCAGATGACGAACCTCAAGCCCGTGATGGCCGTCCTGGCCGTCGCCACCCTCGGTCTGGCCGCCTGCGAGGACCGTGACCACGACGGCATGGCCAATCCGAAGATCTGCGCCGACTTCAAGGCCGCGCCCAGCGTGACGGCCGCCGCCGATCCGGCGACGCCTGTCGAGGAATGCACGCGCCGCTGGGCCTATAGTCTGGCCGGATCGCGCGACAGCGCCGAGGCCGTGGCCGACGCTGTGGTCGCCGCCTGCGCGCCGGCGCTGAGCAAGTGGAATCAGGCCTCGCTGGGCCAGGCCGCGCCGAGCGGCGGTGAGCAGGCCCTAAGCCTGACCACCGGCCAACCGACCAATCCCCTGGCAGAGCACAGCGCCTTCGCGCAGGGCCGCGCCCTGTTCTACGTGGTCCAGGCCCGCGCCGGGCGCTGCAAGGCGCCTCCGGTCAAGAACGGCGTTCCCGAAGGACTCTGAGGCCGCTCAGCCTGCGCGGGACGCCTGCTCCCATTCGAGGAACTCCGGCGTCTCCAGCAGACGTTCGGCATAGGCTCCGGCCGCGCCGGCGTCGCCATAGTCGGACGGGTGAATCTCGTACGTCCGGAAGCGCGTCGCCACCGGCGTGAAGAAGGCGTCGGCGATCGACCATTCGCCCAGCAGGAACGGTCCGCCAGACCGCTTGAGCAGCTGGCACCAGCGCTCAACGATCTTGCGGACGTCCTTCTGGGTGGCTTCGGAGATGTCCAGCTTGCGCGGCGTCTGGTCCAGCGCCATCGGGCATTCGCCGCGCAGGGACTGGAACCCCGAATGCATCTCGGCGGTCGCCGAGCGGCCCAGCGCCCGCAAGGCTGGGTCGCGCGGCCAGAGGTTCGCCTCGGGGAACTTCTCGGCCAGGTATTCGCAGATCGCCAGCGAGTCCCAGACCACCAGGTCGCCGTCCTTCAGCGCGGGAGCCAGCTTGCTGGGCGAATAGGCGGCGATATCGGCGGTCGTCGCCTCGCCGCGTCGCAGCTCGATCTCGATCTCCTTGAACGACTGACCGGTGCGCTTGAGCGCCAGCCACGGGCGCAGCGACCAGCTTGACCACCGCTTGGTGCCGATCACGAGTTCCATGGGCTTTCCTCCGCTGACGCAAATGCCGGCTGGCCCTTCGGCTTAGCCTGCGTTTATGGTCGCCTCAACGATTAGAACAGACGTTCGAGGGAGAGACGCCATGGCCAAGGACGGCCCCATCGCGCCCGCCGGCTCGCCGCTGATCGCCCCGGTCTCAACCGCCTATCGACGCTACGCCCTCTGGGTGCTGCTAATCATATACACCCTGAACTTTCTCGACCGGCAGGTGGTGAACATCCTGGCCGAGCCGATCAAGCAGGAGCTTGGCCTGGCCGACTGGCAACTCGGCATGATGACGGGCCTGGCCTTCGCGATCTTCTACACCGTGCTGGGCATCCCAATCGCGCGGCTGGCCGAGCGCAAGAACCGGCCGCTGATCATCTCGGCCTCGGTGGCCGCGTGGAGCGCCTTCACCGTGCTTTGCGGCTTCGCCCAGAACTTCTGGCACCTGATCCTGGCCCGCATCGGCGTGGGCGTCGGCGAGGCCGGCTGCACCCCGCCCGCCCACTCGTTGATCACCGACTATGTGCCGAAGGAAAAGCGCGCCAGCGCCATCGCCTTCTACTCGATCGGCACGCCGCTGGGCACCTTGGTCGGCATGGCGATGGGTGGGCTGGTGGCGGACGCCTACGGCTGGCGCGTCGCCTTCATGGTCGCCGGCGCCCCCGGGGTCGTGTTCGCCGTGATCGCCGCCCTGACCCTGGTCGAGCCCCGCAAGCAACTGGCCGCCGATCTGGCCGCCCGCGCTTCCCAACCTATCGGCTTTGGCGCGGCGCTCGCGGTGCTGATGGCGAAGAAAACCTTCTGGCTGGTGGCTCTGGCCGCCGCGATCAAGGCTTTCATCGGCTATGGGCAGGCGCCGTTCACGGCCTCCTTCTTCTTCCGCAACCACACCGCCGAGTTGGCGAGTCTGGCGGCGGGGTTCGGCCTCAAGTCCGCCGGCTTTCTCGGGCTGTCCCTGGGCCTGATCGGAGGCACGGCCGGCGTGGCCGGCGCCTGGCTGGGCGGGATGATCGCCGACCGCTACGGCGCCAAGGACATCCGCGCCTATGTGGCCGCGCCGGCCCTCGCCTCCCTGCTGGCGGTTCCGGCCTATATCGCCGCGATCAACCTGCCCGGCGCTGTTCCGGCCTTGGTTCTGCTGGTCCCGTACTATCTGCTCAGCGCCCTGTGGTACGGCCCCGTCTACGCCACGACCCAGAGCATCGTCGATCCGGCCATGCGCGCCACCGCGGCGGCCGTTCTGCTGTTCATCATCAACCTGATCGGCCTAGGCCTCGGTCCCTTGGGCGTGGGCCTGCTGAGCGATCTCTTCGCCGGTCCGATGGGCATGGGCTCGGCTGAAGGCGTGCGCTGGGCGCTGATCGTCTCGGCCCTCATGGGCGTGGTGTCGTTCTGGCTATTCTGGCGCGCGCGACACACGATCGAGGGCGACATGGTCGCCTGATCTAGAGGTCGCCGAGGGCCTGGAATTTAGCCCCTGGCGCTTTGGCTTCCGCTCCGTCACAGTCCCCTCAAACAACTAGAACAAATGTTTGAAGGGAGAGAGTCAGTATGGCCGACGCGCGTGCGTCCGGCGGCGATCGGCCGCTTTATTCAAATGGTTACAAGGCCGCGGTGCTGGGCCTTCTGCTGGCGACCTACACCTTCAACTTCATCGACCGGACGATCATCGCCACCATCGGCCAGGCCATCAAGGTCGACCTCAAGCTCACCGACACCCAGCTGGGCCTGCTCGGGGGTCTCTACTTCGCCCTGCTCTACACGATCCTCGGCATTCCGATCGCGCGCCTGGCCGAGCGCTTCAATCGGGTCACCATCATCTCGGTGTCGCTGGTGATCTGGTCGGGCTTCACCGCGCTCTGCGGCGCGGCCACGAGCTTCGCTCAGCTCGCGCTCTTCCGCTTCGGCGTGGGCGTCGGCGAGGCCGGCTGCTCGCCGCCCAGCCACTCGCTGATCAGCGACTATTTCGAGCCCAAGAAGCGCGCCTCGGCCCTGTCTATCTACTCGTTCGGCATCCCGCTGGGCACCATGTTCGGCGCCGTCGCCGGCGGCTGGCTGGCCCAGGAGTTCAGCTGGCGCGTGGCCTTCGTCATCGTCGGCCTGCCGGGCATCCTGCTGGCCCTGCTGGTCAAGCTGCTGGTCAAGGAGCCGCCGCGCGGCCACTCCGAGATCGTCGAACGCCCGATCGAGGCCGAGGACCTGGTGATCGAACCGGCCGCCAAGCCGCGCTTCTCGCTGAGCCAGGAGGTCTCCGAGCTGTGGGCGGTGACCAAGATTCTGTTCGGCAAGTGGCCCGTTCTGCACATGGTGCTGGGCGTCACCATCGCGTCGTTCGGGTCCTATGGCTCCGGCGCGTTCGCGCCGCCGTACTTCGTGCGGACCTACGGCCTGGGCCTGGCGCAGGTGGGCCTGATCGTCGGCCTGATCGGCGGCTTCTCGGCCGGGGTCGGCACCCTGGTCGGCGGCTTCCTCTCGGACTGGGCCGGTAAGAAGAGCGCCCGCTGGTACGCCCTGACGCCGGCGATCGGCCTGCTGATCTGCACGCCGATCTATATCGCCGCCTATCTGCAGACCAGCTGGCAGGCCACGGCCCTGATCCTGCTGATCCCCGGCATCTTCCACTACACCTATCTGGCGCCGACCTTCGGCGTCGTTCAGAACTCGGTCGAGCCGCGCCGGCGGGCGACCGCGACGGCGCTGCTGTTCTTCTTCCTGAACCTGATCGCCCTGGGCGGCGGCCCTGTCTTCACCGGCTGGCTGATCGACCACCTGGCGCAGTTTAACTTCAACCATCCGGACTCGACCGGCTTGCTGCATGCCCTGGCCGGATCGTTTGCCGACGCTGGGCCCGCCAGCTTCGGCGCGTCGTGCCCCGGCGGCCTGGCGCCCAAGGGCTCCGCGCCCGAGCTCGCCAAGGCCTGCGCCAACGCGATGGCGCTCTCGACCCAGCAGGGCATTATCGTCTCGCTGTGCTTCTACGCCTGGGCCGGCGTCCACTACGCCCTGGCGGCGATCGGACTGGTCAAGCACATGAAGGAGCGGGCTGGGGCGTAAGTAATAAGCCTCTTCCCTTGACTCCGTGGGCGGGCGGGCCGAAACGCCCGCCCATGATCAGCCGCTACGCCCGCCCCGAAGCCGCCGCCATCTGGTCCAGCCAGACCAAGTACAAGATCTGGTTCGAGATCGAGGCCCACGCCGCCGACGCCATGGCCGAGCTTGGGGTCATCCCCAAGATCGCCGCCGAGACGATCTGGGAGAAGGGCCGCGACGCGGTCTGGGACAGCGACCGCATCGACGAGATCGAGCGCGTCACCAAGCATGACGTCATCGCCTTCCTGACCCACGTCGCCGAGATCGTCGGTCCAGAAGCCCGCTTCCTGCACCAGGGCATGACCAGCAGCGACGTGCTGGACACCTGCTTCGCCGTGCAGCTGTCGCGCGCCACCGACCTGCTGCTGGAAGACGTCGATCTGGTTCTGGCCGCGCTGAAGCGCCGGGCGCTCGAGCACAAGATGACCGTCTGCGTGGGCCGCAGCCACGGCATCCACGCCGAACCGATCACCTTCGGCCTGAAGCTGGCCGGCTACTACGCCGAGTTCCAGCGAGCGAAAGAACGACTTGCGATGGCCAAGTTCGAGATCGCCACCTGCGCGATCTCGGGCGCCGTCGGGACCTTCGCCAATGTCGACCCGCGCGTCGAACAGCACGTCGCCGACAAGATGGGCCTGGCCGTCGAGCCGGTCTCGACCCAGGTGATCCCGCGCGACCGTCACGCCGCCTATTTCGCGGCCCTGGGCGTCGTCGCCTCGTCGGTCGAGCGCCTGGCCACCGAGATCCGCCACCTGCAGCGCACCGAGGTGCTGGAAGCCGAGGAGCCCTTCGATCCGGGTCAAAAGGGCTCGTCGGCCATGCCGCACAAGCGCAACCCGATCCTGACCGAGAACCTGACCGGCCTGGCCCGCCTGGTCCGCTCGGCGGTCGTGCCGGCGATGGAGAACGTCGCCCTCTGGCACGAGCGCGACATCAGCCACTCGTCGGTCGAGCGCGGCATCGGCCCCGACGCCACCATCCACCTCGACTTCGCCCTGCGCCGCCTGGCGGGCGTCATCGAGCGCTTCAACATCTACCCCGAGAACATGGCCAAGAATCTGGACAAGCTGGGCGGCCTGGTCTTCTCGCAACGGGTCATGCTGGCCCTGACCCACAAGGACGTCAGCCGCGAAGACGCCTATGCGGCGGTCCAGGGCAACGCCATGAAGGTCTGGCGCGGCGAAGGCCGGTTCCTCGACTTCCTCAAGGCCGACCCCGTGGTCTCCAAGGCCCTGACCGAAACCGAGCTCGAAGAGCTGTTCGACCTCGGCTACCACACCAAGAACGTCGACGTGATTTTCAAGCGCGTCTTCGGCGAGCAGGCCTAGGTTTTGAGCGACGCGCCGATCCTGCGCCTGAACCCGGCGCTCGATCCGGCCGCGTTCGCGGCGGCCTACGCCCGCGAGGGCGTGGCGCGCATCCCCGACGTCTTCGAACCGGCCGTGGTCGATCGCCTGGCCGGTATTCTCGAGCAAACCATCGACTGGGATGTCATCTGCTCGGACGAGCGGGGCGAGGCCGAGGTCCTGGACCGCGCGCGTCGCCAGGCCCTGGGCGGCGAGGCCGTGGTCCAGCGGCTGCACGCCGCCACGACCCGGGCTCGCGAGGGCTTCGCCTATGTCTATCTCGGCTATCCGATGATCGACGCCTATCTGGCCGGCCGCGATCCGGGGCATCCGATCCACGCCCTGACCGAGTTCCTGAACGGCGAGGCCTTCATCGGCTTCTGCGCGGCGGTGACGGGCGAGACCGGCGTCACCAAGATCGACGGCCAGGCCACCTGCTACCGCCCCGGCGACTTCCTGACGCTGCATGACGACACGGGCGTCGGCGAGCGCCTGGCGGCCTACACCCTGGGCCTGACGCGCATCTGGCGGCCCGACTGGGGCGGCCAGCTGCTGTTCCATGACGCCAAGGGCGACGTCGAGCGCGGCTATGCGCCGGCCTGGAACACCCTGACGCTGTTCCGCGTGCCTCGCGTCCACTCGGTCGCGCCCGTCGCGCCCTACGCCGGCGCGGCGCGCCTGATGGTCACCGGCTGGCTAAGGAACGACCCGCCCCATGGCGGCGGTTAAGCGGGGCTTTCCGCCCGTCGTCGACGCGGACGTCCGCGTCCTGATCCTGGGCAGCCTGCCCGGTGAGGCCTCGCTGGCCGCGCGCCAGTACTACGGCAATCCCCGGAACGCCTTTTGGCGGTTGATGGAGCGGGTGTTGGACGTCCCGCTGACGCCCTTGGCCTATGAAGCCCGCCTCGCCGCGCTTCTGGCCCGCCACGTCGGCCTGTGGGACGTGATCGCCCACGCCGAGCGGCCCGGCAGCCTGGACGCCGCTATCCGCGATCCAGCGGCCAATGATCTCCTGGCGCTGATCGAGACCTTGCCGCACCTGAAAATCGTCGCCTTCAATGGCGGGACGGCGGCCAAGCTGGGCGGCAAGCTGCTGGGCGGCCGCGTGCCGACGCTGGCCCTGCCCTCCTCCAGCCCAGCCCACGCGGCGCGCGGTTTCGAACAGAAGGCGGAGGCCTGGCTGGGGCTGGCGCCATTCGTCGCGCCGACCTAGGCCTAAAAGGGCCCGCGCCGCCGGCTGCGGCGACACGGGCCAAGCGCCTTGGGAGGAATTAGGCGATATTCTTGACCGGCACGTTCTCGACGTGGGTCGTCACATAATTGAAGCCGCCCGAGCCGTTCCATTGCTGGTCGACCGACAGGGCCGCGGTGAACTTGGCCAGGAACGAGCCGATCGCCGGCGGCGGCACCGTGTAGACGAACTCGCCCTGCAGCGAGACCAGCTGGTGGTTGGGACCAAGGCCGGTCTGATAGATCTGGCCCGTCACCGGGAAACGGTGATTGCCGCCGGGGACCGCCTGGGTGATCTCGGCGATGCCGGCGACGTGGCCCGAGGCCGCCTGGACCGACAGCGCCAGATTCACCAGCGGGGCGCCCGGCGTGCCGGCGTTGCCGACCACGGCCTTGACGAAATAGAGGCCCAGCACGTCGCTGGCGGTTTTTTGGGTGTGAAGCGTACCGACATCAGCAGTCATTGGACGTTCTCCCTTTTTGCTCCTTCGAGCCGCCGCTCTGGGGCGGCCGCGAAAGCAATGATCCCGATCCCCGCCGGACGCCAGACGAAAACCCTGGAACAAAATTCACCCATTAAACAACTATGAAGAGTATCTCACGCACTCACTCGCGTGACCATGATGTCGAGGCCTTATGCGGTAAGGCGCGCCCAGCCTCAGGATCCGGGCGCGGCGCGTCCCGGCGTTTAGAATAAATCGACTCCGGCTCGGCCCGACGTGATCAAGTCAACGGCAAGTGAGCCCCCGCCCCCTCTCCCGGCCGCTTAGGGTTTGCCCGCAGGTCCCGAGCGGTTCACCCTCGCGGAATAACAGGGCTGATGAGGAACCATGGCCTTCGCCTCGACCCTTGGCGCGACCACCTGGCGCTTCGACAGCCTCGCCGACCTGCTGGCCAAGGCCTCGCCGCCGCGTTCCGGCGACGCCCTGGCGGGCGTCGCCGCCGAGAGCGCCCAGCAGAACGTCGCGGCCAAGGCGGCCCTGGCCGACACCCCGCTGAAAACCTTCCTGACCGAGGCGGTGGTGCCGTACGAGACCGATGAGGTCACGCGCCTGATCCTGGACGGCCACGACGCGGCCGCCTTCGCGCCTGTCGCCTCGCTGACCGTCGGCGAGCTACGCGACTGGCTGTTGTCCGGGGCCGCCACGCCTGCCGCGCTCGTCCGCCTGGCCCCGGGGCTGACGCCCGAGATGGCCGCGGCGGTCAGCAAGATCATGCGCAACCAGGACCTGATCCTGGCGGCCAGCAAGTGCGGGGTCGTCACCCGGTTCCGCAACACGATCGGCCTGCCAGGGACCATGGCGGTGCGGCTGCAGCCCAATCATCCGACCGACGATCCCGCCGGGGTCACCGCCTCGATCCTGGACGGCCTGATGTACGGCTGCGGCGACGCGGTGATCGGCATCAATCCCGCCAGCGACAACCTCTCGGTCCTGGGCGACCTGCTGCGCCTGATGGACGACCTGATCGCCCGGTTCGAGATTCCGACCCAGTCCTGCGTCCTGACCCACGTGACCAGCGCCGTCGAACTGGTCGAGCGTGGCGCGCCCGTCGACCTCGTCTTCCAGTCGATCGCCGGAACCGAGGCCGCCAACGCCAGCTTCGGCGTCACCCTGGCCCTGCTGAAGGAAGGCCTGGACGCCGGCCGCTCGCTGAAGCGCGGGACCGTCGGCGACAATGTCATGTACTTCGAAACCGGCCAGGGCTCGGCCCTGTCGGCGGGCGCCCACCACGGCGTCGACCAGCAGACCCTGGAGGCCCGCGCCTATGGCGTGGCGCGCGTCTTCGAGCCGCTGCTGGTCAATTCGGTCGTCGGCTTCATCGGCCCGGAATACCTGTACGACGGCAAGCAGATCATCCGGGCGGGGCTGGAGGATCACTTCTGCGGCAAGCTGCTGGGCGCGCCGCTGGGCGTCGACGTCTGCTACACCAACCACGCCGAGGCCGACCAGGACGACATGGACACCCTGCTGACCCTGCTGGCCGCGGCGGGCGTCACCTTCATCATGGGCGTGCCCGGGGCCGACGACGTGATGCTGAACTACCAGTCGACCTCGTTCCACGACGCGCTCTATGTCCGCGAGCTGCTGGGCCGCAAGCGCGCGCCCGAGTTCGAGGCCTGGCTAGAGCGCTTCCGGATCACCGGGCCGGACGGACGCCTGGCGCCGCCCCGGGCCGAACACCCTCTGCTGGCGGGAGCCGTCGCTTGAACCGGCCCGTGCCGCCCGATCCCTGGACCGCCCTGCGGGCTCGGACGCCAGCCCGCATCGCCATCGGCCGCAGCGGCGCCAGCCTGCCGACCCGGGAGGTTCTGGCCTTCGCCCAGGCCCACGCCCAGGCGCGAGACGCGGTCCATACGCCGTTCGACGCGGCCGCCGTCATCGCGCGGATCAAGGCGCTGGATCTGCCGACCCTCCTGGTCGACAGCGCCGCGCCCGACCGCGGCGTCTATCTGCGCCGCCCCGACCTTGGCCGCCAGCTTTCGGACGCCGCCCGCGCCGACCTCGGCCGACGCTCCGCAGGCCCCGTCGACCTCGCCATCGTGGTCGCCGACGGCCTGTCCAGCACCGCCGCGCACGCCCACGCGGCGCCCTTGATCGCCGCCCTGTTGCCCCGCGTCCGCGCCGAGCGCTGGAGCCTAGCCCCCGTGGTCGTGGCCCGGCAGGCCCGCGTGGCCCTGGGCGACGAGGTCGGCGAGCGGCTTGGCGCGCGGTTGCTGCTGGTGCTGATTGGCGAACGCCCGGGTTTGTCCTCGCCCGACAGCCTCGGCGCCTATCTGACCTTCGCGCCCCGGGTCGGGCGGGTCGACGCTGAGCGCAATTGCGTGTCGAACATCCGGCTCGAAGGCCTCTCGTACGAGGCTGCCGCCTTCAAGCTGGCCTGGCTGTGCAAGGAGGCGCTGCGCTTGGCCGCGACGGGCGTGGCGCTGAAGGACGAAAGCGACGTCGCGGCCCTCCCCTCGGCCACGCCAGCCACCGAGATCGCCCTGGAGTTGGGCGAACGTCGTTCCCCGTGCTGAAATAGTAAACGCCGCGGAGCTCTAGAGCCGGCGCGCCCTCGCGCCGCCTCGCCTCGACGCGCTGATCGCGAGCAACCATGGCGGCCAGGTGCGGAGGGATAATCATGAGCGAACCGACATCGGGCGGCGTCAAGTACGAGACCGTCGAGGACGGCTATTTCGACAAGCGAGGCCTCAAACGCTACGCGGGCGTGTTCTCCCTGTGGGCGCTAGGGGTCGGCGCGGTGATCTCGGGCCAGTTCTCGGGCTGGAACCTGGGCATGGGGACCGGCGGCTGGGGCGGCATGCTGGTGGCCACCCTGATCATCACCGTCATGTATTTGGGGCTTACCTTTTCGATCGCCGAGATGGCGGCCGCCCAGCCGCACACCGGCGGGGCCTATTCGTTCGCCCGGACGGCGATGGGGCCCTGGGGAGGCTTCATCACCGGCCTGTGCGAGAATGTCGAATACGTGCTGACCGCGGCCGTGGTCTGCTTCTTTATCGGCAGCTACCTGTCGGGGATCTTCGAGACGCCGACCTGGGCCCAGCCGCTCTATTGGATCGGCGCCTATGTGGTGTTCGTGGGGCTGAACGCGGGCGGCGTGGCGATGTCGTTCCGCTTCACTGTGTTCATCACTCTCCTGGCCCTGGCCTGCCTTGCGGTGTTCTGGGTCAGCGCCATCCCGCACGCCGACTTCGGCAAGTACGCCCTGAACGTCGGCCCGGGCGGAGTCGAGCTGAAGGACGGGCACGGTCCGTTCCTGCCGGCCGGGATCGGCGGAGCGCTAGCCCAGCTGCCGTTCGCGGTCTGGCTGTTCCTCGCGATCGAACAGCTGCCGCTGGCCGCCGAGGAGTCGCACACACCGCAGCGCGACCTGCCCAAGGGGATCATCCTGGGCATGCTGACCCTGATCGTCTCGGCTCTGCTGGTGCTGTGGTTGAACGCCTCGATCCCGGCCGGGACCTTCGCGCTCTCCAAGTCGGGCGAGCCGATCCTGGACGGCTTCCGGGCGATCTACGGCGGGTCCCTGGCCAAGGTGCTGGCGGCCGTGGCCGTGGCCGGCCTGATCGCCAGCTTCCACGCCATCATCTTCGCCTATGGCCGGCAGATCTATTCGCTGTCGCGCGCCGGCTACTTCCCGCGCCCGCTGTCGCTGACCCACGGCGTACGCAAGACCCCGGACGTGGCGTTGATCGTCGGCTCACTGGCCGGGCTGGCGGTGATGCTGGCGGTCTGGTTCGCGCTCGGCGCCGAGAAGGGCGCGGCGGTGATCGGCGGCACACTGCTTAACATGGCCGTGTTCGGCGCCATGCTGTCCTATGTGGCCCAGGGCGTGTCCTACATCCTGCTACGCCGCAAGCTCCCTGACCTCGAACGCCCCTACAAGAGCGTGTTCGGCGTCGCCGGGGCCGGCCTGACGGTGATCATCTCGCTGATCACCATCTTCTACCAGCTGAAGGATCCGATCTATCGGACCGGCGTCATCGGCGTCGCGATCTGGTTCGCGGTGGGGATCGCCTATTTCGCCGCGGTCGGGCGCAAAAAGCTGGTGCTATCTCCCGAGGAAGCCTTCGCCATGAGCGGGGGCAAAGCCAACTACCAGACACACTGACGCCAAACCTGACCCCAAATGAGAAAGGCCGCCCCTCGGGGCGGCCTCGCTCGAACCGGTCAGGCGTGAAGACGGGCTTATTCGCCGGCCTTGATCTGCTCGCGGGCCTGGGCCAGCAGCTCGGCCATCTTCATGCGGACCTCGCCCTCGCCGATCGAGACGCCCGAGCCCTTCAGGTCCTCGTAAACCTTACGGAAAACGTCGTCGTCGCCCGGCTGCTCGAAGTCGGACTTGACCACGGCGCGCGCGTATTCCTCGGCGGTCGCAAGGCCCATCAGGCCAGCCGCCCATTCGCCCAGAAGGCGGTTGCGGCGCGCGGCCGCCTTGAATTCCAGTTCCTGGTCCAGCGCGAACTTACGTTCGAAACCCTGCTCGCGTTCGTCGAAGGTGGTCATGAAGGCCCCAAAGTCGCCCGCTTGCGTGGCGAGATCCATCGATCTGCCACGCAAGCTCTAATTCTAAACATTTTGAGCATGATGGTCGCCAAAACCGGCGTCCACTTTCGGCTACCATGCTCCTACGGCGGCTGCATATATCGTGCCGCTTCCATCCGCAATCTCGGGATCGTCTCGCGGCGGCGATTATGGCGCCAGCATAAACCAAAACGCCCTGCGTTTATTTGCGCGCGCGCGCTCATTCGGGTAGGTTCCGCCAGACATTTTTTAGTGAGCGGCCTTGAGTCGAAAGCCGCGCGCAGCTATCCGCCGCGCGCGCTTTTCGTTTCTCGGGAAGTTTTTCCGGGTAAGGGCGGCGCGCGCTTCCAAAAAGGGCCTCGACGAGAGCCATGACGACCCGTCGCAAGAAGATTTACGAAGGCAAGGCCAAGATCCTGTACGAGGGCCCCGAGCCCGGCACCCTGATCCAGTACTTCAAGGACGACGCCACCGCGTTCAACGCGCAGAAGAAGGCCGTCCTGGAAGGCAAGGGCGTCATCAACAACCGGATCAGCGAGTACATCATGACTCGCCTGAACTCGATCGGCGTCCAGAACCACTTCATCCGCCGCCTGAACCTGCGCGAGCAGCTGATCAAGGAAGTCGAGATCGTTCCGCTCGAAGTCGTGGTGCGCAACATCGCCGCCGGCTCGATCGCCACGCGCCTGGGCCTGACCGAGGGTCAGCCCCTGCCCCGATCAATCATCGAATTCTACTACAAGGACGACAAGCTCGGCGATCCGATGGTCTCCGAGGAGCACATCACCGCGTTCAACTGGGCCGCGACCCAGGAGATCGACGACATGATGGCCATGGCCTTGCGGGTGAACGACTATCTGTCGGGCTTGTTCAGCGGCGTCGGCATCACGCTGGTGGACTTCAAGATCGAGTTCGGCCGCGTCTACGAAGGCGACTTCTCGCGCATCATCCTGGCCGACGAGATCAGCCCCGACAGCTGCCGCCTGTGGGACGCCGCGACCAACGAGAAGCTGGACAAGGACCGCTTCCGCCGCGACCTCGGCAACGTCATCGAGAGCTATACCGAGGTGGCCCGCCGCCTGGGGATCATGAAGGAAATGCCGACCGTCATCCAAGGCGGCATGCACTAAGCCTTCGATCTGAAGTCGTCGCGACGCCGAGCGTCGCGAAGGGAGAGTTAGTCAGTGAAAGCCACCGTCCACGTGTTCCTGAAGCCCGGCGTTCTCGACGTCCAGGGCAAGGCCGTCGAAAACGCCCTGCACGGCCTGGGCTGGCCCTCGGTCAAGGACGCCCGCGTCGGCCGCGTGATCGAGTTCGACCTGGCCGAGACCGACGCCGAGAAGGCCAAGGCCGAGGTCAAGGCCATGTGCGAGAAGCTGCTGGCCAACACCGTGATCGAAAGCTACCGCATCGAGGTGGCGTAAAAGAACCCTCTCCCAGAGGGAGAGGGCGGGGCCCAAGGCGTAGCCTTGGGAGGGTGAGGGGTTTAATTGCCGACCGGCGGCCCCTAACAACCCCGTTCCGACGCCTCGGCGATTTCCGAGAGATAGAAACCTCTCACCCTCCCACCGCTACGCGGCGGCCCCCCTCCCTCTCTCAAAGAGAGAGGGGCTTAAGATGCGAAGCTCGTCCGCAGCATCGCTAGACTGGTCTCGCGAATTGGTTCGAGATCCATCTGCGGATCGATCAGCAGCTGGGTGGACAGCCCCAGCAACAACGATCCCACCATCAGAGCGGCCGCGTCGGCGTTGAGCGCCTTGCGGATCACACCTTCGGCCTGGCCGCGCAGGACCATCCCCTCCAGCCGCTCCTCCGCGCCCTTGTGCGCCAGGGCGAAGGGCGCCCGCAGCTCCGACACGTCGGCCACCGCGCCGGCCAGCAGCACGAAATAAGCCCGCATCTCGCCGTCTCGCGACAGGTTCGTCAGGAAGGCGTCGACGAAACCCAGCACCGCCTCCAGCCCGTTGAGCTGGTCGAGGCGGCGATCGTCCATCAGCGCCTCCAGCCGCGCCTGCAGCCTGGCGATCAGCGCCTCGATCAGGCCCTGCTTGGAGCCGAACCGCTGGGTGACGAGCCCGCGGCTATAGCCCGCCCTCAGCCCGATGTTCTCGAAGGTGGCGGCCGCCACGCCCTGCTCGGCGATCAGCTCGGCCGCTGCGCGCAGCAGTTCGGCCTCCGACTGCTGGCGGCGGTCGGACTGTGTGCGGCGCTCGGGAACCTTAAGGGACGACGTCATCTTGCCGAACTTAGTTATTTGTTGGACAACAAGCAAATAATTGAGATGGCCGGAGAGCCATCCTTGGGAGAACCAGGAGGCCTGCATGACGATCCCCGCCGATATCGCCAAGGACATTGTCGATCCCACCGCCTATGCGGACGGTGATCGCGTCGATCAGGCCTTCACCTGGCTGCGCAAGGAGGCGCCGCTGGACGTCGCCCAACCCGAGGGCTTCGATCCGTTCTGGGTCGTCACGCGCCACGCCGACATCCTGGAGGTCGAGCGCCAGAACGAGCTGTTCCACAATGGCGACCGCGCCACGGTGCTGACCACGATCGAGGCCGACCGCAAGGTGCGCGAGATGATGGGCGGGTCCCCTCACCTGGTCCGCTCGCTGGTGCAGATGGATAACCCCGACCACTTCGCCTATCGGAAGGTCACGCAAGGCTCGCTGCTGCCGCAGAACCTGCGGGCGCTGGAGGCCCGGATCCGTGAGATCGCTCGCGGCTTCGTCGATCGCATGGCCGAGCATGGCGACCGCTGCGACTTCGCGCGAGACGTCGCTTTCCTCTACCCCCTCCACGTGATCATGGAGGTGCTGGGCGTCCCCGAAAGCGACGAGCCCCGGATGCTCAAGCTGACCCAAGAGCTGTTCGGCAATGCCGACCCAGACCTGAACCGCAGCGGCAAGACGATCACCGACGCCGGCGAAGGCGTCGACAGCATCCAGTCCGTGGTCATGGACTTCATGATGTACTTCAACGCCATGACCGAGGACCGCCGCGCCAAGCCGCGCGACGACCTGGCCAGCATCATCGCCAACGGCAAGATCAACGGCGAGCCGATGGGCCACCTGGAGGCGATGAGCTACTACATCATCGCCGCCACGGCCGGCCACGACACCACCTCCTCGACCACCGCCGGCGCGCTGTGGGCCCTGGCCGAGAACCCCGAACAGTTCGCCAAGGTGAAGGCCGATCCGTCGCTGATCTCGGGCCTGATCGAGGAGTCGATCCGCTGGGTCACGCCGGTGAAGCACTTCATGCGCACCGCCACGGCCGACGCCGAACTGGCGGGCAAGAAGATCGCCAAGGGCGACTGGCTGTTCCTGTCCTATCCATCCGGCAATCGCGACGAGACGGTGTTCGACGACCCGTTCAGCTTCAAGGTCGACCGCACGCCCAACAAGCACATCGCCTTCGGCTACGGCGCGCACATCTGCCTGGGCCAGCATCTGGCCCGGATGGAGATGCGGGTGTTGTGGGAGGAGCTGTTCGCCCGCCTCGAGAGCGTCGAACTGGACGGAACGCCCACGCGGATGACCGCCAACTTCGTCTGCGGCCCCAAGGCCGTGCCGATCCGCTTCAAGATGCACTGAGGCGACGGCGATGAGCGCGGAACCCTTCAAGGTCTGGCAGTGCCGCACCTGCGGCTACATCTACGACGAGGAACAGGGCGATCCCGCCGAGGGTCTCGCGCCCGGCACGCGCTGGGCGGACATTCCCGCCGGCTGGATCTGTCCGATGTGCGGCACGCCGAAGTCTGACTTCGACATGATCGAGCTGTAGGCGTTCTCACGGTGACGATAGTTTAAGGCGGGTCTCGCGTCCGCCCCCCTTCCGCTTGAAGCTTCGCAGCACAATGTTCGGCCTCGAGCGGAAGGGAGATCGCCGATGAACGCCAAATTCCATCTGGCCGAGGTCAATGTCGGCCGCCTGAAGGCCCCGATCGATCACCCGATGATCAAGGACTTCGCCGACAACCTCGACCGCATCAACGCCTTGGCCGAAGGCTCGCCAGGTTTCGTGTGGCGGCTGAAGGGCGACGGCAACAACGCCACCGACTTGGCGATCGGCGACGATCCGCTGTTCATCCCGAACCTGTCAGTCTGGGAAGACATCCCGTCGCTCGGCGCATACGTCTATCGCAGCGGCCACGTCGAGATCATGCGCCGCCGCCGCGAGTGGTTCGAGCACATGGACCTCTACATGGCGCTGTGGTGGGTCCCGGCCGGCCATACGCCGACCGTCGAGGAGGCGCTGGAGAAACTGGCGCACCTGGAGGCTCACGGCCCGACGCCCGCGGCCTTCACCTTCAAGACGCCCTTCCCGCCGCCCAGCGGCGAGGCGGTGGAGCCCGAATTGGATCAGTGCGCGTAATATCGGCCTTGCGTGACTGACATTCCGTCCGAACGGTGATACAGGCCCGCGCCATGAAAGCCGCCGTCATCGTTTTTCCGGGTTCGAACTGCGATCGTGACTGCAAGGTCGCCATCGAGCGCTCCGCTGGGGCGCGCGTCGAAATGGTCTGGCACCAGGAGACGGCCCTGCCGGACGACCTGGACCTGATCGTCCTGCCCGGCGGCTTCTCCTACGGCGACTATCTGCGCTGCGGCGCCATGGCGGCGCTCAGCCCCGTCATGAAGGAAGTCGTCTCCGCCGCGAACAAGGGCGTGGCGGTCGTCGGCATCTGCAACGGCTTCCAGGTGCTGACCGAGGTCGGCCTGCTGCCCGGCGCACTGCTGCGCAACGCGGGCCTGAAGTACGTCTGTAAGCCCGTCGAGCTGGACATCGTCAACGGCCAAACCCGCTTCACCGCCGGCTATGGCGAGCAGCGCTCGGCGGTCATGACGGTCGGCAACGGCGAGGGCAACTACTTCGCCGACGAGGAAACGCTGGACCGCCTCGAAGGCGAAGGCCAGGTGGTGTTCCGCTACAAGGAAAACCCCAACGGCTCGGCCCGCGACATCGCCGGCATCATCAACGACAAGGGCAATGTCCTGGGCCTCATGCCCCACCCCGACCGCGCCTTCGACGCCGACCTGGGTTCGGAAGACGGCGCGATCCTGTTCCGCAGCATCTTCCAGAGCGCCTGATCCCGCTCTGTTCTCGGATAAAAAATGGGTTCCGCCGCGCTGTTACGGTGTAGCAGCCGCGAATTCCCAGTCCTAAGGTGCCGCCCTCTGTAGGAGGGCCAATCATGCGTTTCGTTTCCGCCTTGCGCGCCGGCTTGCTCGCCGCCGCGGCCGCTTCCGTGTTCGCCGCCGCGGCGCACGCCCAGATCTCGCCGATGACGCCGGACATCGACGGCAAGTACGTCGCGGCCAAGGTCAATTACGACTACGAAAAGCGGGTCGTGATGGTCCCGATGCGCGACGGGACCAAGCTCTACACGGTCATCGTCGTGCCCAAGGGCGGCAAGAACCTGCCGATCCTGCTGACCCGCACCCCCTACAACGCCGCCAAGCGCGCTGCGCGCGCCGACAGCTCGCGCATGGTCGCCGCCATGCCTCAGGGCGACGAGCCGTTCGTCGCCGACGGCGGCTATATCCGCGTTTTCCAGGACATCCGCGGCAAGTACGGCTCGGAAGGCGAGTACGTGATGACGCGGCCGCTGAAGGGCCCGCTGAACAGCTCCGAGGTCGATCACTCGACCGACGCCTACGACACCATCGACTGGCTGGTGAAGAACGTGCCGGAGACCAACGGCAAGGTCGGCATGCTGGGCAGCTCGTACGAGGGCTTCACCGTGGTGATGGCCCTGGTCAACCCGCACCCAGCCCTGAAGGCCGCCGCGCCGATGAGCCCGATGGTCGATGGCTGGATGGGCGACGACTGGTTCCAGTACGGCGCCTTCCGCCAGATCAACTTCGACTATTTCGCCGGCCAGACGACGGCGCGCGGCGCTGGCGAGGGCGTTCAGCGCCAGGGCTATGACGACTATTCCAACTTCCTGCGCGAAGGATCGGCCGGCGACTACGCCAAGAACCACGGCCTAGATCAGCTGCCCTGGTTCAAGAAGCTGGCCGAGCACACGGCCTATGACAGCTTCTGGAGCGAGCAGGCCCTCGACAAGACCATGGAGAAGACGCCGCTCAAGGTGCCGACCATGTGGATCCAGGGCCTGTGGGACCAGGAGGACATCTGGGGCGCGGTCCACTCGTATCCGGCGCTGGAGTCCAAGGACAAGAACAACGACATGAACTACCTGGTGCTGGGCCCATGGCGGCACAGCCAGGTCAACTACGACGGCTATAACCTCGGCCCGTTCAAGTGGGACGGCGACACGGCTCTGCAGTTCCGTCGCGACGTGCTGAAACCCTTCTTCGACCAGCACCTGAAGGACGCCCCGAAGGCCGACACCCCGCCGGTGCTGATCTACGATCCTGGCCAGAACAAGTGGAACCGCTACGCCAGCTGGCCCCAAGGCGGAACCAACGCCCAGACGACCAAGAACCTCTATCTGGAAGCCAAGGGCGGTCTCGACTTCAGCGCCCCCGCGCCCGCCAAGGGCGACGCGGCCTATGACGAATATGTCTCTGATCCGGCCAAGCCCGTGCCATACATCCCGCGCCCGCTTCAGTTCGCCGATCGCAGCCGCTGGACCACCTGGTTGGTCAGCGACCAGAGAAGCGTCGATGGTCGTCCTGACGTTCTGACCTATGTCACCGAGCCGCTAAAGGAACCGCTGAAGATCGCCGGCGTGCCGAAGGTGAACCTGTTCGCCTCGACCAGCGGCACGGACAGCGACTGGGTGATCAAGCTGATCGACGTCTATCCGGACGAGGTTCCCAGCCAGCCCGAACTGGGCGGCTATCAGCTGCCGGTCGGCATGACCATCTTCCGGGGCCGCTATCGCGAGAGCTTCAGCCAGCCCAAGGCCCTGACGCCCAACAAGGCGCTGAAGTACCAGTTCATCCTGCCGACCGCGAACTACACCTTCAAGCCGGGCCACCGGATCATGGTGCAGGTCCAATCCAGCTGGTTCCCGCTCTACGATCGGAACCCGCAGACCTTCGTGCCGAACATCTTCTTCGCCAAGCCGTCCGACTACGTGAAGGCGACGCAGCGGGTGTTCCACGCCGGCGATACGGCCAGCTTCATCGAGCTGCCGGTCGTCGACGCCAAGTAGACGCAAGAAGGGCCGGCGGTGATCCGCCGGCCCTTCCTCTACGGAGAGTCTCGTCGATCAGGCGCGGCCGGGATTGCCCTGGCCGCCGCCCTGCCCAGCCTGACCCGCTTGGCCGCCTTGCTCGCGCTGTTGCGGGTTTTGCGGGTTTTGGGTCTGGCCGCCTTGTTGCTGTTGCTGGCCAGGGGCTTGGCGTTGCTGGTCGTTCTGCTGCTGCTGCGGATTACGGTCTTGTTCGGCCATCGGGCTTCTCCTTCGGTTCACAGCGCGCTCGTGACGCACGGAAAGAGAACGGGCGCGGAGTCCTGACGTTCCTCCGGTCAAGCCGCCTTAATTCCACTCAAGCTCATGGATTCGCTCGACTTTGATGGTGATGAGCGCGCACGGTCGCGACGGTCGCCCTCGCCTCTCGACGAAGAATGCCCTTGGGATGTGGCGGAATCCCGGGGACCGGGTTAGAAGGCGCGCCCATGAGCACGCCCCAAAAGCCCATGGCCGAATTGGCC
>NZ_CALCDX010000050.1 GCF_937900395.1 uncultured Caulobacter sp. | reverse complement strand
CCCCGCCGTTCACGTTGACCCGCGACATGTCGACGCCGACCTCGCGCTGCCAGGCCAGGGGGACGCTCGCGAAGGCCTCGTTCATCTCGAAGAGGTCGATCTCGTCGAGCGTCGTGACGCCGTCCCGATGCAGCGCATCCCGGATCGCGTTCGCGGGTTGGTGCAGCAGGGACGTGTCCGGTCCGGACACCGTCCCGTACGCCCCGATCTCCGCGATCCACGCGAGGCCGAGCGGATCGAGCGCGGCGGCCAGCCGACGCACCCCTTCGGGCCTGAGGTTGAAGTTGAGGTCCAGCATCAGCTCGGCGCCGGCGCCCGCCCCGGCGCGCAGGCGCTCCACCAGCCGGCACGCGTCGGCGACCAGTGCCCGGGAGGCGTTCAGCGCGGGATCGGCGTGCGCGCCGCGCCGTAGAACAGGGTGCCCATGGATCGAATCTAGGCCGACGGGCCGCAGGATGAACCGGGCATCCTCGATCGAGGAGCTCGCCGCCGCCGTGCGCGAGCACGCCCGAGGGCGGGGGATGACGGTCTCGGTCGCCGAGTCGCTCACGGGTGGCGCCCTCAGTGCGGCACTCGCGAGGGCGGGCGACGCGAGCGAGTGGTTCGCCGGCGGGGTGGTCGCCTACCGGAACGGGACCAAGTACCGCGCGCTCGGCGTGCCCGAAGGGCCGGTGGTCTCCCGGGCGGCGGCGCGGGCTTCCAGGGCGGCCAGGGCGTCGCCCTTGGTCACGCGGCCGTCCTTGCCGGTGCCCGCGACCTTCGACAGGTCCAGGCCGGTCTCGGCGGCGATGCGAGCCGGAGCCGGGCTGACCGGCGCGGCGGCCGGAGCCGCGGCGGCGACCGGCGCGGGCGCCGGGGCCGGAGCAGCGGCGGGAGCCGGAGCCGGCTTCGGCGCCTCGGCGGCCTTCGGGGCGGCCGGAGCGGCGGCCGCGGCGGCGCCTTCGGTCACCACGCCCAGGACCGTGCCCGGAACAACCGTCGCGCCTTCGGCGGCGCCGATGGCCGACAGCACGCCGTCGGCGGGCGAGGCCACTTCCAGCGAAACCTTGTCGGTTTCCAGCTCGACGAGGATCTCGTCCTTCTTCACGGCCTCACCGACCTTCTTGGTCCAGCGCGCCACCGTGGCTTCGGTGACGGATTCGCCGAGGGCGGGCGTATTGATGTCGGCCATGGGGCTTTCCGAGTCTCTCTTGCTTGGTCCGGCGGGTTTGTTGGTAACGGGAGCCTTCGCTTACGCGAAGGCCTCGTTGAGGAAGGTCTCGAGTTCTTTCAGGTGGCGGCTCATCAGGCCGGCGGCCGTCGAGGCCGAGGCCGGACGACCGACATAGCGGGCGCGCTTGGCCTTGATGTCCAGCTTGTCCAGCGTCAGCTCCAGCCACGGGTCGACGAAGGTCCAGCCGCCCATGTTCTTCGGCTCTTCCTGGCACCAGACCAGGTCAGCGTTCTTGAAGCGACCCAGCACGTTCATCAGCGACTTCATCGGCCACGGATAGAACTGCTCCAGACGCAGCAGATAGACGTCGTCGCGGCCGGTCTTGGCGCGGTGATCGACCAGGTCGAAGTAGACCTTGCCCGAGCAGACGATGACGCGCTTGATCTTGTCGTCGCTCTTCAGCGTGATCCCGCCGACGTCGCAGCCGGCCTCGGCGCCGTCCACCATCACGCGGTGGAAGCTGGAGCCTTCGGCGAAGTCCGCCAGGTTCGAGACGGCGCGCTTGTGGCGCAGCAGGCTCTTGGGCGACATCACGATCAGCGGCTTGCGGAACTCGCGCTTCATCTGGCGACGAAGGGCGTGGAAGTAGTTGGCCGGCGTGGTGCAGTTCAGCACCTGCATGTTGTCTTCGGCGCACGACTGCAGGAAGCGCTCGAGGCGGGCCGAGCTGTGCTCGGGGCCCTGGCCTTCGTAGCCGTGCGGCAGCAGCATCACGAGGCCGCTCATCCGCAGCCACTTGCGCTCGCCCGAGCTGATGAACTGGTCGATCACCACCTGGGCGCCGTTCACGAAGTCGCCGAACTGGCCTTCCCACAGGGTCAGGGTGTTCGGATCGGCCAGCGAGAAGCCGTATTCGAAGCCCAGCACCGCCTCTTCCGACAGGGCCGAGTCGATCACTTCATAGTGCGCCTGGCCCGGACGGATGTTGTTGAGGGGCGTGTAGTGCTCCTCGGTCTTCTGGTCGATGATGTCCGAGTGGCGCTGGGTGAAGGTGCCGCGCACCGAGTCCTGGCCCGACAGGCGGACCGGATAGCCCTCGTCGAGCAGGGTGGCGAAGGCCAGGTGCTCGGCCGCGCCCCAGTCGATGCCCTCGCCCTTCTCGAACGCGTCGCGACGGTTCTCGATGGCGCGGCGCACGGTCTTGTGGGCGTCGATGCGCTCGGGGATCGTGGTGATCAGGCGGCCCAGTTCGAGCAGGCGGGTCTTCGGGAAGGCGGTCTTGCCGCGGCGATCCTCGTCGCCCGGCAGGGTCAGGCCGGCCCACTTGCCGTCCAGCCAGTCGGCCTTGTTCGGCTTGTAGGCCTTGCCCGCATCGAATTCCTTGTCGAGGAAGGTCTCGAATTCCGAGACCCAGCCGTCGACCTCGGCTTGCGTGACCACGCCTTCGCCGACCAGACGGCTGGCGTAGAGTTCGCGGGTCGGCGGGTGACCCTTGATCTTGGCGTACATGATCGGCGACGTCATGGTCGGATCGTCGCCTTCGTTGTGACCGAAGCGACGATAGCAGAACATGTCGATGACCACGTCCTTGCCGAACTTCTGGCGGTACTCGGTCGCGACCTTCGAGGCGAAGACGACGGCTTCGGGGTCGTCGCCGTTCACGTGGAAGATCGGGGCCTCGACCATCAGGGCGACGTCGGAGGGGTACGGCGAGCTGCGCGAGTAGCGCGGGCTGGTCGTGAAGCCGATCTGGTTGTTGACGATGAAGTGGATGGTGCCGCCCGTGCGGTAGCCCTTCAGGCCCGACAGGGTGAAGCACTCGGCCACCACGCCCTGGCCGGCGAAGGCGGCGTCGCCGTGCAGCAGAAGCGGCAGGACGTGGCCGCGGCCGGCGTCCGGCTGCTCGCGCAGCGTGAAGGCCTGCTTGGCGCGGGCCTTGCCGATCACGACCGGGTTGACGATTTCCAGGTGCGACGGATTGGCGGTGAGCGACAGGTGGACCTTGTTGTCGTCGAACTCACGGTCCGACGAGGCGCCCATGTGGTACTTCACGTCGCCCGAGCCCTCGACGTCCGAGGGGACCGACGAGCCGCCTTGGAACTCGTGGAAGATGACGTGGTAGGGCTTGCCCATCACGGCGGCCAAGACGTTCAGGCGACCGCGGTGCGGCATGCCCAGGACGATGTCCTTCACGCCCAGCGCGCCGCCGCGCTTGATGATCTGCTCCATGGCCGGGACCATGGCTTCGCCGCCGTCCAGGCCGAAGCGCTTGGTGCCGGGGAAGCGCTTGTGCAGGAACTTCTCGAAGCCCTCGGCCTCGATCAGCTTCTTCAGGATGGCGACCTTGCCTTCCTTGGTGAAGGTGATTTCCTTGTCGCGGCCTTCGATGCGCTCCTGCAGCCAGGCCTTCTCGGCCGGGTCGGAGATGTGCATGTACTGCACGCCGACATTGCCGCAGTAGGTGCGGCGCAGGATGTCGAGGATTTCGCGGATCGTGGCGGTCTCGAGGCCCAGCACGAAGTCCAGGAAGATCGGACGGTCGTAGTCGGCGTCCGAGAAGCCGTAGGTGGCCGGATCCAGTTCCGGTGCCGGCTTCGGCGGCTCAAGGCCCAGCGGGTCGAGGTTGGCGGCGAGGTGGCCGCGCATCCGGTAGGCCCGGATCATCATGATGGCGCGCAGGCTGTCCAGCGTGGCGGCGCGGACGGCTTCGGCGGAGGCGCCGGGGGCCTTGCCCTCGACGGCCTTGGCGATCTTGGCTTCGACGGCGGGGGCGACGGTGGCCCATTGGCCATCCAGGGCCGACAGCCAGTCCGGACGGACGGTCGGGACCTTCTTGGGCGTCCAGGCCGGATCCTGGGCCGCGCGCTTCACCTGGTCGGCCTGTTCGGCCAGGCTGGAGAAGAAGGCGTTCCACGAGGGCTCGACCGAGGCGGGGTTCTCCGCCCACTGGGCGTAGAGGTCCTCAACGAACGCCGCGTTGGCGCCGTAGAGGAAGCTGGTCTCGGTCAAGACCTGGTTGATGATGCCTGCGTCGTCCGCCATGGATTTTGTCGCCTTCAGATCCGCTTGCTTACGGGAGCGCTACCGCAAGCCCGTAAATATAGTCTCTCAATCGCCCGGGCGCCCGTCGCTTGGCGGGGCCCAGGTGATTTTTTCGGATCGTCGACTGGCGGTCGCAAAAAACCTGGGCCCCGCCGAGGCGGGGTTTCGGTGTTCTAGTTAGCCCTTGAGCACTTCAAGCAGGGTCTCGCCCAGCTTGGCCGGCGAAGGCGAGACGCGGATGCCCGCGTCTTCCATCGCCGCGATCTTGTCCTCGGCGCCGCCCTTGCCGCCCGAGACGATCGCGCCCGCGTGGCCCATGTGGCGGCCAGGAGGGGCCGTACGGCCGGCGATGAAACCAACCATCGGCTTCTTGCGGCCGCGCTTGGCTTCGTCCTTCAGGAACTGAGCCGCTTCTTCCTCGGCCGAGCCGCCGATCTCGCCGATCATGACGATCGACTTGGTGGCTTCGTCGGCCAGGAACATTTCCAGGACGTCGATGAACTCGGTGCCCTTGACCGGATCGCCGCCGATGCCGACGGCCGTGGTCTGGCCCAGGCCCGCGTTCGTGGTCTGGAACACCGCTTCGTAGGTCAGGGTGCCCGAGCGCGACACGACGCCAACCGAGCCCTTCGAGAAGATCGAGCCCGGCATGATGCCGATCTTGCACTCGCCCGGCGTCAGGACGCCGGGGCAGTTCGGGCCGATCAGGCGCGAACGCGAGCCTTGCAGGGCCTTCTTGACCTTGACCATGTCCAGCACCGGGATGCCCTCGGTGATGCAGACGATCAGCGGGATCTCGGCTTCGATGGCTTCCAGGATCGAGTCGGCCGCGAAGGGCGGCGGGACGTAGATCACCGAGGCGTCGGCGCCGGTGGCGTCCTTGGCTTCGGCGACGGTGTCGAACACCGGCAGGCCGATGTGCGTTTGACCGCCCTTACCCGGGGTGACGCCGCCGACCATCTTGGTGCCGTAGGCGATGGCCTGCTCGGAGTGGAACGTGCCTTGAGCGCCGGTGATGCCCTGGCAGATGACCTTGGTGTGAGAACCGATCAGAACCGACATTTAGCGGGCGCCCTTCACAGCGGCGACGATCTTCTCGGCGCCGTCAGACAGATCGTTGGCGGCGATGACGTTCAGGCCGCTTTCCGAGATGATTTTCTTGCCGAGTTCGACGTTGGTGCCTTCCAGACGGACGACCAGCGGAACCTTCAAGCCGACTTCCTTCACGGCGGCGATGACGCCTTCCGCGATGATGTCGCAGCGCATGATGCCGCCGAAAATGTTGACCAGGATGCCCTTCACGGCCGGATCGGCGGTGATGATCTTGAAGGCCGCGGTGACCTTCTCCTTGCTGGCGCCGCCGCCGACATCGAGGAAGTTGGCCGGCTCGGCGCCGTACAGCTTGATGATGTCCATGGTGGCCATGGCCAGGCCCGCGCCGTTGACCATGCAGCCGATTTCGCCGTCGAGGGCGATGTAGGCCAGGTCGTACTTCGAGGCTTCGATTTCCTTGGGGTCTTCTTCGCTCTCGTCGCGAAGCGCCTTGATGTCCGGGTGGCGGAACAGGCTGTTGCCGTCGAACGACAGCTTGGCGTCGAGGACGCGCAGGTGATCATCCGCCGTCACGATCAGCGGGTTGATCTCCAGCATGGCCATGTCCTTGGCCATGAACGCGGTATAGAGCTGGGTCAGCAGCGAGGCGGCTTCCTTGGCCAGGCCGCCGGTCAGGCCCAGGGCCTTGGCCAGAGCACGCTGGTGGGTCGGCCACACGCCCGTCGCCGGGTCGATGGTGAAGGTGTGGATCTTCTCGGGCGTCGAGTGGGCGACGTCCTCGATGTCCATGCCGCCTTCGGTCGAGGCGACGACCGAGACCTTGCTCGAGGCGCGGTCCACGAGAAGCGACAGGTAGAATTCCTTGGCGATCGCCGCGCCTTCTTCGATGTAGAGGCGGTTGACCTGCTTGCCCTTGGGGCCCGTCTGGTGGGTCACCAGCACGCGGCCGAGCATTTCGGCGGCGTTGGTCTTGACCTCTTCGACCGACTTGACGACGCGCACGCCGCCCTTGGCGTCGGGGCCGAGGCCCTCGAACTTGCCCTTGCCGCGGCCGCCGGCGTGGATCTGGCTCTTCACGACGAAGACCGGCCCGCCCAGCTTTTCAGCGGCGGCGGCGGCTTCATCGGGCGTGAAGGCGGCGAAGCCGCGCGGCACGGGGGCGCCGAACTCGGCGAGTACGGCTTTGGCTTGATGTTCGTGGATGTTCATGAGGGCCCGGTCTCGACGACGGCTTTCTGAAATGTGGCGGGGTTATAGGAGCGCTATTTCACAGGCGCAACCGCGTGTGGACGATAAGGTGAAGGCTTGCGCGCTTATCGCCCCCAATGAGAGGTCATCGCGCATCCCCTGCCCCGGCCAGGCAAGAGAAAGCCTTGACGTTGCGGAATTGTTACCGGTCACACCCTTTTCGCGCGATGACAACGTTTTCCATCCGAACAACGCATGGGATCATGCGTCCGAGGCCACCGAGGCGGTCGCCCGCCGCTCCAGCTTGCCCCAGCCGACGCGGCCGCCGCGGATGGCCATGACCACCGACTTGACCACCACATAGTACATCAGCTGGCGATAGCCGAAGCGCTGGACCGGCAGGAACGGCAGGTCGGCCCAAGGCGCGCGCTTCTCCAGGGCCATGCCCAGGGCGCCAGCCGAAAGATCCACCGCGATGAAGATCGCCCAGTAGACGAGACCCAGCAGCATGTCGTCGGGCCGCCACTCCACCGGGTGGGCGATAGCGCCATAGAGGCCGCTGATCAGGCTCCAGACCACCGCCAGGTCGACCAGCGGGGCGGCGACGGCCAGGATGATCTGGAACAGCCAGATCTGCGGCAGGGCCACGAAGCCCAGCACCGGCGTCTTGCGGCTGAACATCGCCCGGCGGTGCTTCCACACGCATTGCAGCGTGCCGAACGACCAGCGGAAGCGCTGCTTGAGCAGACCGCCGACCGTATCCGGCGCCTCGGTATAGGCGCGGGCCTCGGGATCGAAGGCGACCTTCCAGCCAGCGCGCTGGCAGGCGATGGTCAGGTCCTGGTCCTCGGCCAGGGTGTCGGCCGGATAGCCGCCCAGGGCGTCGAGCACGCTCTTTCGCCAGGCCCCGACCGCGCCGGGCACCACGGTGACCGCGCCCAGGGCCGAGAGCGCCCGACGCTCCAGGTTCTGGGCGGTCACGTATTCCAGGGCCTGCCAGCGGGTGACGATGTTGACCCGGTTGCCGACGATGGCGTTGCCGGCCACCGCCCCGATGTCCGGATCCTGGAACCAACGGGCCAGGCGGCCGATCGTCTCGCGCGGGAACAGGGTGTCGGCGTCCAGCGCCACGACATATTCGCCCTTGGCCACGGCCAGGCCCCGGTTGACCGCCCGCGCCTTGCCGCCGTTCTCGAACGACAGCAGCGTCACGCGCGGATCATTGGCGAAGTGCTTGCGCACCTCGTCGGCCGTGCGGTCCTTGGAGCCGTCGTCGAGGACCAGGACCTCCAGGTTCTTCCAGTCGCTCTCCAGGATCCGCGCCACCGAGGCGGCGATCACCTTCTCCTCGTTGAAGCAAGGGATCAGCACGCTGACCAGCGGGCCGGTCTCGGGATCGAGGTCGGCGGGCTCCTCGTGCGTCCAGAAGCGATGGACCAGCGACAGGCTCGCCAGGAACACCAGACGCGCCACGCCCAGGAAGATAGCCAGGATGAACAGGGCGGCCATGCCGGCCTGGGTCCAGCGGAAGAAATCGAAGCCCAGGCGGTCGATCGCCAGGTCGAGCGCCGTGCGCGAGGTCGGCGGCATCACCTGCTCGGGCGTCATGCCGGCCAGCTCACCCACCGTGACGAGCTTGTAGCCGCGCGCCCGGATCGCGTCGATCAGACCGGGCAGCGCCTCGATCGTATGACTGCGGTCGCCGCCGGCGTCGTGCAGCAGCACCACCTGGCCCGGCCGATCGCCCGGATTGTCCAGGCGGTCGAGCGTGCGGTCGATAATCTGTTGCGGCGTGGGCTTTTGCCAGTCGTCCGGGTCGATCCGCAGGCCCACGGTCATGTAGCCCAGGGTCTGGGCGATCACCAGCGGGGCGACCTCGTGCGGGGTCGAGGGCTCGGCGTCGCCGAAGTACGGCGGCCGGAACAGGCGCATCGACCGGCCGGTCAACACCTCGAACAGGCGCTGAGTGGCGTTCAGCTCGACCTGCACCTGAGGCAGCGGCGTCTCGCCGATGTTGGGATGGGTCCAGCTGTGGCCGCCGACATCGTGGCCCTCGGCCACCTCGCGCTGAACGATATCGGGCCGCTTCTGCATGTTCTGGCCGATCACGAAGAACGTGGCCGGCGCTTGCTTCTCCTTGAGGATGTCGAGGATTTTCGGCGTCCAGCGCGGGTCCGGTCCGTCGTCGAAGGTCAGGGCGACCATGCCCTTTTGCTGGCCGTAGCGCTCGATGACGTAGGAGCTGGGGATGACGTCGTAGGTCTCGTTGGAGATCAGGCCCGTGGCTGGATCGAGCTGCAGGCTGCGCTTGCCCGGCGTCGGCAGCGCCGCGACCCGCAGCACCTCGCCCCCACCGTCGAAGTCCACGCCCTGGCCGTTGGCCAGGGTCGTGAGCCCGGCGATCGAGGCCTGACCATAGGGCTTGCCCAGCAGCGACCAGACGCCCGGATCCTCCATGCCCATCCGCCAGAGGGCATAGCCGCGCGGCTTCCAGGGGTCGGAGACCTTGACCTCGTTGAACAGCGTGACCGCGTCCATGAACCAGACGACGTGATCGTCGCCGTTGTCGTCGGTGTACGCGTAGGTCGGGTTCAGCACGTCCGGGTCCATCCGGATCGACGCCCCGGCGTCCTGGGCGTTGCGCATGGCCTCGTGGAACGTCGCCGGCGCGCCGGACGCCGGGCGGCCATGCTTGTCCAGCGTCCAGTCGTAGCCGTAGGCGGCCAAGGCCAGCACCGTGCGCGCCGGGTCAAGCTCGGCGAAGCGCTTGGCGAGCTCGGCCTGATACCAGTCCTGGCCGGCGTTGGGGCCTGGGTCTCCTCCGGCGTAGTGCTGGTCATAGGCCATCAGCACCACGGTGTCGGAGGCCTGCGCCAAATGCTTCAGCGGCCATCCTTGCGCGTCGTAGGGCGCGGCGACCCAGACCTCGCGGCCAGCGGGCTGCAAGGCGGCGCGGGCCTCGGCCAGGAACTTGGGATAGGCGGCCAGACCCTTGTCGGAGAGCGCCTCGAAGTCGAAGACATAGCCGCCGTAGCCGCGCTGGGCGGCCAGGTCCTTGAGATTGGCGATCAGCTTGGCCCGCGCCTTGGGGTCGCCCAGAAGCGCGTCGGCCAGCGGTCCGTTGAAGGCGGCGTTGGCCGAGTTGTGCACCAGGGGCAGGACGGCCGGGTGGTTGGGCGCGTTAGCGATGCGCGCGGCGCCTTCCGGATCGTCGGTGACGACGATGTCGCCCCCGGAGCCCTTGATCGCGACCCACTGCGGCGAGACGACGTCCAGCTTGTCGATGTTGCGGCGCAGGGACTCGCGGCTGTCCTGATCCCAATCGACATAGAAGCCGACCGAGAGCGGCCGCGCCGCGGCGCCGTTGGGCGCGGCCTTTGGGCGCGGAACGCGCTTCCAGGAGGTGACCGGCTTGGTCTTGCGCGGCGTCTCTTGGTGCAGGGCCGTCAGGGCGCGGGGGTCCTTGAGCGGCGCGTCCGGAAGACGCGGCGCGAAGGCCAGGGTCGCCACGAAGCCCGCCACCAGCGCGGCGATCAGCGAAATGACGATCCCGAGGATCAGCTTTGCCCGTCGTTCACGCTTGCCCGTAGGGTCGTGAAAGATGTGGCGGTCTTCGGGGGTCATTCAGGGCGCTCGCGATTTGCCGCGGGCTTGATACCTGAAATTGTCCGAAGCGTGGCGGTTGGGACCTTGCGACCTTCCGCCGCCCCCTTAGTCGACCCAGTCGCGCTCCAGGCGTCGCGAGGCCAGGAAGAACAGCAGCGCCGCCAGCAGGTAGAAGCCCATGCCGGTATAGATCGCCCAGCGTAGCGACTCCGCGCCGAACACCGGCTTCAGCAGGTCCGAGACCTTGCCGAAGTAGTAGAGGCCGACGGCGATGCCGAGCAGGTTGTTGATCAGCAGGAACAGGGCCGAGGCCGTGGTGCGCATCGGCGCGGGCGCCAGGTGCTGGACGGCGGCGGTGATGGGGCCCAGCCACGTCAGGTTCAGGCCCGTGGGGATCAGGAAGATCAGGAACGCCACGGCCAGCGCCGCCTGACCGCCGAGGTCGCCCACCAGCGCGCCGCTGTTCATCGCCAGCAGGAAGCACGGCACCGAGATCAGGAAGGCCACTGCCGGGGTCAGCGGATAGCCCGCCTTGGACTTGGCGCCGAGCTTGTCGGCCATCACGCCGCCCAGCCAGATGCCGACGACGCCGCCCAGGAAGGCGATGCCCGAATAGTACCAAGCGGTCTGCGCCAGGGTCAGGCCCAGGCTGCGCATGAAGAACGACGGCAGCCAGGCCGCGACGCCGTAGCCGCAGACCGACGACGAGGCCGCGCCCAGAGAGAGCAGCCAGAAGCTGGGCTTGGCCGCCAGCAGGCGCGCGACCTGGCCCAGCGGCGCGGCCGGCGCGGGAGCGGGGCCCGGCTCGCCGGGCGCGCGGTCGGCGCCGCCACGCGGCGGGTCGCGCACGATCAGGCGGAACATCGGCGCCAGCAGCACGCCCAGCAGGCCGACCACGATGAAGGCCGTCCGCCAGCCGTAGTGGACCGCCAGCAGGCCGCCGACCAGGGTCCCGGCCGCGGTGCCCAGCGGGATGCCGAAGGCGTAGGCCGCGAGCGCCCGCGCGCGCTGATGCTTGGGGAAGTAGTCCGAGATCAGCGAATAGGCTGGCGCGACGCCGCCCGCCTCGCCGATGCCCACGCCCATCCGGGCCAGGAACAGATGACCGAAGCTGCCGACGACGCCGCACAGGGCGGTGAAGCCGCTCCACAGGGTCAGGGCCGCCGTCATGATCCAGACGCGGCTGAAGCGGTCGGCCAGCCAGGCGATCGGTATTGCGAGGGTCGTGTACAGCAGGGCGAAGGCCAGGCCGCCCATCAGGCCGAACTGGGCGTCGGTCAGGCCGAACTCGTCCTTGATCGGCTTGGCCAGGATGCCGAGGATCTGCCGGTCCAGGAAATTGAAGGTGTAGGCCAGCACCAGCATGGCCAGGACGACATAGCGATATCCCGACGCCTTCTCCGGCGCCGCGTTTCCATTGTCGCTCATCGATCGTCCCCCGCTCACGCCACTGGTTACATAAAAAACGGGCGGGGCTTGTTGCAGCAAGCCCCGCCCCAGCTTTCGCCTAGAGGATTAGAACGCCACCTCGATCGAGCCGGCGATGGTGCGCGGCGGGCCGTAGAAGCCGATCACCGAGTTGTTGTAGGTGGCCCCGGCGAAGTTGTAGCCGCCGGTGCGATAGCGCTCGTCGGTCAGGTTCTTGCCGGTCAGGGCCAGCTTGTACTTGCCGCCCGGCGCGGTCCAGATCGCCGTCAGGTCGACCAGGGTGAAGGCCTTCTGGTCGAGGGCCGGCAGGGGCTGCTCGAACTGCTGGTACTTGTCGCGATAGCTGACCATCGGCGTGATCGCCAGATCACCGCCGGCCAGTTCGCCCCGCCAGGTCAGGCTGACATTGCCGGTCCACTGCGGGGTGTTCTGGAAGCCGTAGAGGTCGGCGACGTTGATCACCTGACCGGTCGCCAGGGTCTGCGACGGGTTCAGCGGGTTGGGCGCGCCGGCCGGCACGAAGCGGCTGAAAGTGTCATACTTGGCGTGGATGTAGCCCAGGGCGACATTGGCCGAGAGGCTGCGGCTCAGCTTGGCGTTCGCCTCGAACTCGGCGCCGTACAGCGTCGAGGCGCCGGCGTTGTCGACCGAGCTGGCGATGCCCGACGGCACCACGACCTGGGTCGTGACCTGCTGGTCGGTGTACTTCGACAGGAAGACCGCCGACGAGAACGACACGCGGCGCTCCAGGGCGAAGCCCTTCAGGCCGGCTTCGTAAGTCTTCACGATCTCGGGCTTGTAGCCATTGACCGTCTGCGGGGTGATGAAGGCGTCGCCGCGCATGTCCCAGCCGCCCGACTTGTAGCCCTTGGAGAACGAGGCGTAGGTCGTCAGGTCGTCGTTCAGCTCGTACGAGACCGAGATGCGCGGGGTGAACTGCTCGAAAGTCTTGTCGGCGCTGTAGTTGGTGCGCGTCTGCAGGATCGGCCGCTGCGCGCCGCCTTGGAACGGCGAGCGGGTGGCGCCGAGATAGAAGAGGCGGAACACGTTGGCGCGCTTGGCGTCGCGGGTGGCGCGGGCGCCCAGGGAGACCTTCAGGCGGTCCGTGAGGTTGGCGCTGAAGTCGAAGAAGGCCGCGAAGCTCTGGGTGCTGACCTTGCCGCCGTCGGCGATCGACACGCCGAGATTGCCGGCGATGGTGTCGAACTCGCCCGAGGCCTGGCTGTTCATGTAGTACAGGCCAAAGACCCCCTGGACATTGTCGTCCGCGTAGACGGCCTGCAGTTCCTGCGAGAACGAGCGGTCGTCATAGGTGGCCGGCACGTCCAGGGTCGGCAGCGGGGTGCCGTCGAAGTCGATCAGGGTGTCGGTGTGGCCGCGACGATTGGCGGTGATCGACTTCAGCGTGACCTTGTCGGTGACGTTCCACTGGCCGGTCAGCGACACGCCCTTGGTCAGGACGTGGTTCTTGTCGCCCAGGCCCGCCTGGGTGTCATAGACGTCCAGCACCTGATAGCCGCCCGTCAGCGAGGGCAGCTCCCGGCGACCGTGGCGGGGATTGGAGTTGTCCTCGACCCGGTCGTAGGCCAGGCGGAAGAACAGGTCTTCGGTCGGCTTGTACTCGGCGCTCAGGCGATAGGCGTGGACGTCCTTGTCGTAATGGTCAGCGCCGGTCGTCAGGTTCTTGCCGTAGCCATCACGCTTGTAGAGGGCGTAGGCGGCGCCGACCGACAGGCCGGTGTCGGCGATCGGGGTCTGGGCCGTGACCAGCACATCGGTCTGGTTGTAGCTGCCATAGGTCGCCTTGACCTTGGCGCCGGCTTCGTCGCCCAGGCGCTTGGTGACGTACTTGATCGCGCCGCCGATGGTGTTGCGGCCGTACAGCGTGCCCTGCGGACCGCGCAGCACTTCGATGCGCTCGATGTCGAAGATGTCCAGCACCGCGCCCTGCGGGCGGTAGATGTAGACGTCGTCGACGTACAGGCCGACGCCGGGCTCATAGCCCCACAGCGGGTCCTGCTGGCCCACGCCGCGGATATAGCTGATCAGGGTCGAGTTCGAACCGCGCGCCGTCTGCACCGTGATGTTCGGCGTCGTCTGCTGCAGCACGGTGATGTCGGTCCCGCCCGCGCGTTCCAGCTTGTCGGCCGAGAAGGCCGAGACCGCGACGGGCACGTCCTTGAGGTTCTCTTCGCGCCGGCGGGCGGTCACGACCACCTGTTCGACGCCGACGCTGTCGTCGGCGGCCGGAGCCTGTTGCGCCGAAGCCGCGCCCGCGACAGCGCTCCACGCCGCGCCCGCCAGCAATGCGGCCTTCCACATCGAAGTCATGGGTTTCCCTCCCTCGTTTCCGCCCGTCCCGGTCGGTCCGTCTTCGCGGACGCGCGCTCGGGAGTTTCGCCAATTCATCGAACAGCGAATTGACGACACCATCACCCGAACCGGCGCCATGCGCCAGCCCTTTTTCATCAGGTGATGAAAATAGACGAAGGGTGTTGTTCCGAAGACAGACTAGGCCGCGCCAGCCTTGGCGATCACCGCCTCGAAGCCGGCGGCGCAATAGGAGAACAGCCGAGCCCTCACCGCCTCCAGATCGCTGGAGTGGCATTCGCCCTCCGACAGCGAGTCGATCCGTCCGGTCTCGGACAGGGCCAGCATCATCGAGCCGGTCAGGAACTGATAGCACCAGTAAAGATCGCGGTACTCGGCCTGGGGCCGCACGCTCTTCAGCGTCTCGACCAGCCGGTGGACCACGGGATCGAAGAACCGGGTCATGGTCTCGCCGCCCCAGGCCGGCGTGTTGTTCACCTGGGCCACCAAGGCGAAATAGCTTTTCCAACCCGGACCGCCGTCCTGCGAAATGCGCAGAAGCGGGTCGATAAAGGCCTCGATCACGCCCTCGACCGTCATGGCGCCGCCATGGTCTCTCAGATAGGCGTCCATCGACGCCTCGCGGGCCTGGTTCAGGATTTCGGCCCGGCGCAGGAACACCGCGTCGAACAGCTCCCGCTTGGCGCCGAAGTAGTAGTGGATCAGGGCGGTGTCGACGCCGGCCTCGGCCGCCACCTGCCGGGTGGTGACGCCATAGAAGCCGTGGCGCGCGAACAGGCCCTCGGCCGCGTCTAGGATCGTCTCCTTCAGGTCCAGGCCCTTGGCCTTGGACGGACGGCCCCGCCCGCCGGGGCGGGCCCCTGACTTGGGTGCAGTCTTGGCTGCGGTCATGAGGAAGGGCCCGCCTTGGTTGCGCTGCGTCCCCGGATAGGCGCAACCCGGCGGGCCTGGCAAGGACCGGCGTTCTCTAAGCTTGCACGAACACCCCGTGAAAGGTCACCGGCAGGGCCACCGGCGCGCGCCAGGCGGCGATCGGCCCCCTGTCCACGCGGCGGGCGTCGAACACATGCAGCTCGGTCGCCTTGGCGTCGAGGTTCAGGGTCGTGCCCACGATCCAGCCGTCCAGTTCCTGGCTGGCGCCCGGGCGCGGGACGAAGACCATCTCCTCGACCAGGTGTCGCGGCCCGAAGCCGAAGATCTGCTCGCGATCGCGCTTCCAGTCGCGCACCGCGACGCCCTGGAACAGCGGACGGTCAGGTTGCTCGTTGGTGACGTGGACCGAGTACTGACGAACTTCGCCGGCGAAGCGGGGATCGCCGCGCGGGAACTCGGCGGTAATCGCTTCCCTGGCCAGCTCGGCCTGGCCGTCAGCGCGCAGGGTGATGAAGGCCCGCCGGGGCGGCGGGCCCGGCACATGCTGGCCCCGCAGGAACATGCCCGCGTTCTGGGCCGTGCCGACGGGGCTTTCGTCGACGCAGGCGTCGAAGCGAATGGTCCCGTCGCGCTCCTCCCAGGCGTCGCCCAGGTGGAAGAAGAAGAACGGCGGCAGCTCAAACACGCGGCGCTTGGACAGGTCGTCCTTGTCGATGACCAGGACCTGGGTTCCCAGCTCCGGCTTCCAGGCCATGGCCGTGGCGATGGGCATGCGGAAGCGCTCGACCACCCACGGCTGCAGCAGGATGACGAGGTGGCGCGAGGTGGCCGTGAAGTCGTGCATGTAGCTGGCGCGCGGCAGCGCGATCATCTCGGCCTTCTGCAGGGCGCCGTCGGGGGCGAGCTTCCAGACGATGGCGTGGCGACCCGACAGGCCGAGGTTCCAGATCGTCCCGTCCGGCTGGACGCGCGGGTGCGCCAGGAACGGCATGCCCTTGAGATCAGGACGCAGCGTCTTGAAGCCGCGCGTCTCCAGGCTTGCGGGGTCGAGCGCGGTGGGCGAACCGCCCTCCCACAGGGCCCACAGCTCGCCGCCGGCCATGATCACCGAGGTGTTGGCGGCGTTGGCGTCGTCGGGGCCCGTCAGGCGCGCGCCGGGCCCAGGGGCGGTGCCGTAGCCGGGGGTGATCACGGCGTTGGCGGCCGTGTCGTTGCGGCGCTTGACCGTGTCGACGAACCGGGCGGCCATCCGCGCCTCGCCATCGGCGATCTGGAACTTGCGGACCATGCCGTCGCCGTCGAACCAGTGGCCGACCGAGCCGCCCGGCCGCCGGAACTTGGCCGGGCCGTTGCGGAACAAGGTCCCCTTCAGCTCGGCCGGCGCGCGGCCGTGCAGGCGGATCATGGCGGTCGGCGCGACGTCGCTCTCGACATCGGCCAGACCCAGGGCCCAATCGCCGGCCGTGACGTTGGCCGCGCCGGCCCAAACCGCCTCGGGGGTCAGCAGGGCGGCCCCGCCCATCAGGGCCGCGCCGCGCAGGATGTCGCGTCGGTTCATGATCCCCTCCTTAGTGCAGGTGCAGCGCTTGGGCGTTGGCGCCGGCCTTCACCGCGAAGGCGGCGTCATCGAAGGTCGGCGGGCCCATGGCGCCCATGGCGTCGCGCGAGAAGCCGTACGGCTCGGTCGGCAGGCCAAAGGGGTTCTTGCCCATCTTGCCGTCGCCATCGACGTCCTGGAACGCGCGGACGGCGTAGGTCCCGGCCGGCAGGGCGGGGATCTTGGCGCTGGGCTCGGCGTCCGAGGCGCTGGCGACGGCGACCCGCACGGCCTTGCCGGCGGCCCAGCCCTGGGCGCTGTCATAGACCGCGATCATCACCTTGCCGGACTTGGTGGCCAGGCCGGGGAAGCTCAGGGTCAGGTCGCCGAGGGCCTCCTGGGCGCGGGCGGCCGGGACGAGCGCCAGGGCGGCGAAGGCGAGGCCGGCGAGCAGGGTCTTGGGCAGGGTCTTGGAGAGGGTCATGTCGGGACTCCTTGTATTTCGATGTGAGGAAAGGCGGGCTCAGCCCAGGAACAGCGCCCAGAGCAGGCGGCCGGGGATGAAGGCGAACAGGCCGGCCAGCAGCAGGCCGCCGACGAACATGCCGGTCATGGCCTTACGGTGGGTGGCGACCTTGCCGCGCTTGATCGCGTAGACCGCGCCGGGCAGGCCGACGATCGTCCAGCCGGACAAGAGGTGGATGAGGCTGAAGTGGCCGTGGTTCAGCTGGCGGATGAACAGCGAGCTGACGGCGGTGACGCCCATGGCGATCACCCAGGTCCAGCCCAGGGTCTTGTGCAGGCCGGTCCCCTTCACCCGCATCATCAGGGCGACGCCGATCAGCAGGGCGGTGATGGCGGCGGTCAGGTGGATCTTGATCGCCAGCGGCTGAGCCGCCAGCAGCGACAGGTTGGGCGCATGGGGATGGACGCCGCGCTCGACCAGGAAGGCGCCCATTCCGGTGAACATCCTGGGTCCGGCGACCACCACGATCAGGACCGCCAGCCCCACGCCCAGAATCGCGTTCCGCAGGGCGTCGTCGCTCATCACCAGGCGACCGATTGACTTGGCCTTCGCATCCATCTTCCTTCACTCCCGGTTCGAGCGGGGCGACCGATCGCCTCGCCGTCGACATCGGTGTTGGAGTGGGCGGCCTCGTGTCTCAATCGTCTTTGCGTCAATCGCCGCCCTCGGTTCGTGAGCGGCTGGCGGACGCCATTCACGCTTCGCGAACGGCGCTGTTCGGACGCGAGGCGGTGCGGGGCTATCTCGTGTCGGGCGGGGCCGGCGTCTTTCTCGCGCTGATCGGCGCGATGGGCTCCCACAACGTGCCGATGCTCATGCGGCTCGCCTACTGGGTCGGCCTCTGCCTGGCCGGCGCGGTCGTGGGCACGGGCGTCACCCAGCTGATTGGGCGCGAGGGACGGGCCGACAACCACCCTTGGCTCTATGGCGTGATGACGGTGGTCCTAATCACCCTGCCGTTCACCGGCGTCGTCTGGTTCGTCAGCGAGATACTGTTCGCGCGGGGCCTGCGCCTCGAGGTCCTGCCGCGCTATCTCTTGCCAGTGTTCATCATGACCACGGCCATGACGGCCCTCAACTTCCTGGTCCAGCGCCAGCCGATCGAGACCCACGCCGCCCCCAAGGGCGCCCCCGCCCCGCGCTTCCTTGACCGCCTGCCGCCCAAGCTGCGCGGCGCGGACCTCTACGCGGTCGAGGCCCAGGATCACTATCTGCGCCTGCACACCTCGCGCGGACAGGACCTGGTGCTGATGCGCCTCTCGGACGCGATCGCCGAGCTGGAGGGCATAGAAGGCGCCCAGACCCACCGCTCGTGGTGGGTGGCCAAGGGCGCGGTCGAGGACGCCCGGCGCGGCGACGGCCGGGCGGTCCTCTCCCTCAAGGGCGGCGTCGAGGCGCCGGTCAGCCGCGCCTACGCCAAGGCCCTTCGCGAGGCGGGCTGGTTCTGATCAGCCGTAGTGGATGTCGGCGGCGGTCGCCCCGGTTCCGACGCTGAGACCCGTGACGCCGACAAGGCGGATCAGGCCGTCGCCGGCATTGACCGCGACCGTGGCGTCCTGGTGGTAGATGTAGGTGTCGCCGTTGTACTCAAAGACGCCCGTGGCGTTGGCCGCCACCTGGCCCGAGACGTTGATCAGGGCCTGCTCCAGCGTCGTCGCCGAGCCCGCGCTCAGACCCGTGACCACAGAAGGAATCTCGACGCCGAGGTTCACCTGATCCACGCCCTTGGCGAAGTCGGTGATCGTGGAATAGGTGGTCACCTTGTTGTTCTCGACGCCCAGGTTCGAGAAGCGCGGCGCGGCGAAGCCATCCTGATAGAGTTTGAAGACGTCGGCGCCGGCGCCCAGCGTATAGACGGAGACTGATTGCCCGCGCAGATCGGCGGCGACACTGTCGTTGTAGCTGGACAACACGACGGTGACCTGTCGGCTGTCCGGGCCATCCGTGCCGATCCCGGTGATATCGACGCCGCCCGAGCCCGAGGCGTCCAGGCTGTAGGTCGTATAGTCCGCGCCGCTGACATTGCTGACAAAGCCGGCGGTGAGGCGGCCGATCCCGGTGACAATGACCGTGCTGATATCCCCGGTGGCGGTCTGGGAGTTGATGGTCCCCAGCACGCTGTCGCTCTGGACATGCAGCGTCAGCGCGCCGTCATTGCCCGTGACGTAGAGATTGCTCTTGGTCGCGCCATTGCTGGTGACGCCGTTCAGATAGGCGTGGACGCCCTTCGCTCCGGATTGGACCGAGGACGGGCCGCTGAACACCAGATCGGTGTGATAGTTGGCCGTCAGCGTCGCGCCGCTGACGCCGTCCATCTTCAAGGCCACGCCGTCGGCGATCTCGTTGATCTTCGTCGTGTGTGAGGAGCGCAGCGTAATGTCCTGCAGACCGGCGTAGCCCGCCACGCTGAGCGGAAAGATCTGAACCTCGCCCGTGCTCGGCAGGGTGAACGACAGCTTGAAATTGTTGAGCACCAGGTGCTCGACATTGGTGATCTTGGTCTTGTCGAACAGGTCGGTGTCCGCGCCCATCACGAGCGTGTCGTCGCCCGCGCCGCCGTCGATGATCGCGCCGTTTACCACCTTGCCGATGGTGATCAAGTCGTTGCCGGCGCCGCCGCTGATCTTGCCGTTCGGCGCGCCGCCCAGGACATCGACGGCGGCGTTCAGCTGACCGACGGTGATGGTGTCATTACCATCGCCGCCGTCGATATAGCCGCCCACCGCGCCCGAGAAGGTGATGACGTCGTGGCCGCCGGCGGTCAGGATAGACTGCGAGGCGTTGCTGTCGGCCCCCGTCACCGTATCGTTGTCGGCCGTCGATCGCAGGCCCGCCGTCGCCGCGTCGGGCGAGACGCTCTGGCTGGAGGTCACCGCGATCGTTGCGCCGGTCGCGAAGGTCGGCTGCTGACCATAGACGCCCAGCAAGTCAACATTGAACGAAGCCTGGCCGTCGGCCGCCAGATCAGCCAGGAAGGCGTCGTTGGCCTTGGCGTAGACCCCGAGATCGGCCTTGGCCGCCTCATTTAGCAGCCAGCCGACCATGGCGGCCTTGGTTCCCTGGCCATTCAGGCCATCGCCGCCGTAGCTGGCGAAATACTGGGCGCGGGCGTAGGTCCCGCCGAGGCCGTTGGGCACCTGGTCGTTCAGGATGGCGTCGATCTTGCCGGCCGCCGGCGCGAAGCCGAAAATCTCCGTATAGGCCTTGGTCGCCGAGGCGGTCAGGTCCAGCGCGCCGTAGGCGGCTTGGAACTTGGCCGCGCCTTCGCCCGTCTTGCCCAGATTGACCGAGAAATTGATGTAGCGGTTCTCGGCGGTGAACGACGTGTAGTAAGCCGAGTTGAGGTTGTTGGCGTTGCCGCCCGTCGGCGACACCAGATAGTCGAGACCGGCCATCTTCGGGGTCGCGCCGGTGAAGAAGGCATAGGAAAGGTTGGCGACCGAGGTTGAGGCGATCGCCATCTTGCCGATTTCCGCCCGCGCCTCGGACAAGGTCAGGGTCGCGGCGTCGACCTGCACCGCCAGCGCCTGAAGCTTAACCAGATCCGGCGCGGGAATGTTCGCGAACTTGATCCGAGCGACATCGGCATAGGCCGACTCTAGAACTTGAAGCGTAGCCACAACTCAACCTCCGGCATGTCCTACGGATAGGGGTATGGTATTTGCTGTACACATGCAAGCGTAGCCGCTGAAAAAAGAAACCCGGCCGAGGTCTCGGCCGGGTTGAATAACGCGCGAGTGGATTATGGTTTCTGATCAGCTGGTCCAGCCGCCGCCCAGCGCCTTGTAGATCGCCACCACGTCGGTATTGACGCCGGTCTCGGCAACGGTGAGGGCGTCCTCGGCGGCCAGTAGCGTGCGCTCGGCGTCCAGCAAGACGAGGAAGTCGATGCCGCCTTCGCGGTACTGGATGCGCGCCAGTTCGGCCGCGCGGCGCGACGCGGCGGCCTGGTCGGCCAGGCTCTTCAGCTGGGCCTGTTGCTGGCGGTAGGAGACGAGGGCGTTTTCCAGGTCCTCCAGCGCCAGAAGCACGGCCTTGTCGTAGGCCGCCAGGGCCGCGTCATCGCGGGCCCGCGCCGCCCGCAGGCGGGCGTGGGCGCTGCCGATATCGAGCGCCGGCCAGCTGACCGTCGGGGCCACGGCCCACGCCTGACTGGCGCTGTTTCCGAAGCCCGCCGAGGTCCCCGACAGGAAACCGACGAAGCCGGTCACCGAGACGCGCGGGAAGAGGTCGGCGGTGGCCACGCCCACCCGCGCGGTCGACGCCGCCAGGCGACGCTCGGCGGCTTGGACATCGGGACGACGGCGCAGGAACTGGCCCGCCTCGCCGATCGGCAAGGCGGCGACCAGCGGCGGCGTGTCATCCGAGCGCGGGGCCAGCAGGGCGTCCAGCGCTCCGGGCCGTTGGCCGGTCAGGACCGCCAGACGATAGTTGGCGCGGGTCGCGGCCGTGATCAGGCCGGGGATCGCCGACTCGGTGGCGTTGAGGCGCGCCTGGGCCGAGGCGACGTCGATCGGGCTGCCGGCGCCCGCGTCGAACCGCACCTTGGTCAGGCGGAGGGTCTCGCGCTGGGTCTCGAGGTTGCGCTGGGCGACCTTGAGGCGGGCCTGGGCCCCGCGTAGCTCGAGATAGTTGCGGGCCACCTCGGCGGCGACGGTGACCTGAGCGTCGCGCAGGTCGGCCTGCGCCGCGCCCGCTTCCGCCCCCGCCGCTTCCACGCCCCGACGAACGCGGCCGAAGAGGTCGATCTCCCAGCGGGCGTCGAAGCCGGCCTGGTAGGTCTGGCTCTCGACGCGGTCGGTGGTCACGCCCGGCTGCTGCTGCTTGCTCTTCGTGTAGGTCCCGTCGGCGGTGACGTGCGGGGCCAGGTCCAGCTTCTGCTCGGTGAACAGGGCGCGGGCCTCGGCGACGCGGGCCAGGGCGATCTTCAGGTCGAGGTTGGCGCCCAGGGCCTGGCCGACCAGCTGGTCCAGCACCGGGTCGCCGAACGCCTTCCACCACTGGGCCTCGGGATTGGCGGCGGTGAAGACGGCCGGGTCGGCGTTCTGAAAGGCCGCCGGCGGGGTCGCCGGCGTCTTGTAGTTCGGCCCCACCGCGCAGGCGGCGGCGGTCAGGGATACGCCGGCGATCAGCGCGGCGCGCAGGGTGTGCTTGAAGACAGACATCAGTGCGCCTCCACAGGCGAGGTCAGCGCCGTCTTCTCCGCGGCCTTGCGGGCCGTGAAGCGACGGATGACGTAGTAGAAGATCGGGGTCAGGATCAGACCGAAGACCGTCACGCCCAGCATCCCCGAGAACACCGCCACGCCCATGGCGCGGCGCATCTCGGCCCCGGCCCCGTGCGACACCACCAGGGGGTAGACCCCCATGATGAAGGCGATCGAGGTCATCAGGATCGGCCGCAGGCGCAGGCGGCAGGCCTCAAGAACCGCCTGGAGCGGGCTGTCGCCATGCTCCTCGCGCTCCTTGGCGAACTCCACGATCAGGATGGCGTTCTTACAGGCCAGGCCCACCAGCACGATCAGGCCGATCTGGGTGAAGATGTTGTTGTCGCCTTTGCTGATCCAGACGCCGGCCAGGGCCGACAGCAGGGTCATCGGGACGATCAGGATCACGACCAGCGGCAGGCTCCAGCTTTCGTACTGGGCGACCAGCACCAGGAAGGCCAGCAGCACGCAGAGCGGGAAGATGAAGACCGCCGTGTTGCCCGCCAGGATCTGCTGGTAGGTCAGCTCGGTCCACTCGAAGCCCATGCCGTTGGGCAGCTCCTTCTTGGCCAGATCCTCAAGGGCCTTCTGGGCCTGGCCGGTCGAGTAGCCGGGCGCGGGGCCGCCGTTAATCTCGGCGGTCAGCATGCCGTTGTAGTGGCTCTCGCGGTCGGGGCCGGTGGTCTCGTGGAAGCTGACGAAGGCGCCCAGCGGGATCATCTGGCCGTCGCCGTTGCGGGTCTGCAGGCGCAGCATCTGCTCGGGCTGCAGGCGGAAGCGCTGGTCGGCCTGCACGTTGACCTCGTAGGTCCGCCCGAAGCGGTTGAAGTCGTTGACGTACAGCGAGCCCAGATAGACCTGCATGGTCTCGAAGAGGTCGGTCAGGGACACGCCCTGGGCCCGAGCCTTCTCGCGATCGATGTCGGCCTGGATCTTAGGCACACTCACCTGATAGCTGGAGAAGATCCCCGCCAGGGCCGGGTCCTGGCGCGCCTTGTCGATCAGGTTCTGGGTGGCCTTGTTCAGCTCCTCCGGACCCAGGCCCGCCTTGTCGACGATCTGCATCCGGAAGCCGCCGATGGTGCCCAGGCCCTGGACGGACGGGGGCGGGAAGACGGCGATCTGGGCGTCGGGGATCGCGGCGAACTTCTGGTTCAGGGCCGCCACGATCGCGCCGGCCTGCTTGTCCTTTTCGCGACGATCCTTGAAGTCGGTGAGGGTGTAGAACACCGCGCCGGAGTTGGGGCTGTTGATCAGCCCGTTCACCGACAGGCCCGGGAAGGCCACCGAGCTCTTCACGCCTGGAATACCCTTGGAGATCTCGCCCATCTGGCGGATCACCGCTTCGGTGCGGTCCAGCGAGGCGGCGTCGGGCAGTTGCACGACGGCGACCACATAGGCCTTGTCCTGCTGCGGCACGAAGCCGGTCGGCGTCTTGGCGAAGGCGAAGACCGTCAGGGCCAGCAGCACGCCATAGACCACAAGGCCCGCGGTCGAGCGGCCCAGGGTCCTGGCGACGCCGCCGACATAGCCGTTCGAGGCCTTGGCGAAGAAGCGGTTGAACGGGTTGAACAGCCAGCCCAGGGCCGCGTCGATCAGCTTCTGGAAGCGGTCCTTGGGCGCGTCATGCGACTTCAGGAGCACCGCGGCCAGGGCGGGCGACAGGGTCAGGGAGTTGATGGCCGAGATCACCGTCGAGATGGCGATGGTCAGGGCGAACTGACGATAGAACTGACCCGACAGGCCGCTGATGAAGGCGGTCGGGATGAACACCGCGCAGAGCACCAGGGCCGTGGAGATGATCGGCCCGGTCACCTCGCTCATCGCCTTGCGCGTGGCGTCGGCGGGGGCAAGGCCCAGGCTGATGTTCCGCTCGACGTTTTCGACCACCACGATGGCGTCGTCGACCACGATGCCGATGGCCAGCACCAGGCCGAACAGGGTCAGGGCGTTCAGGCCAAAGCCCAGCATCAGCATGACGGCGAAGGTGCCGATCAAACTGACGGGCACGGCGATCAGCGGGATTACCGAGGCGCGCCAGCCCTGCAGGAAGATCACCACCACGATGACGACCAGGATGATCGCCTCGATCAGGGTGTGGACCACCGAGTCGATGCTCTCCTGCACGAAGGCGGTGGTGTCGTAGATGATCTCGTAGTCGACGCCCTCGGGGAACTCCTTCTTGAGCTCCTTCATGGTCTTCTTGACCTCGGCCGCCATCTGCAGGGCGTTGGAGCCGGGGCGCTGGAAGATCGGCATGGCGACGGCCGACTTGTTGTCGAGCAAGCTGCGCAGGGCGTAGTTGTTGGCGCCCAGCTCCACGCGGGCGACGTCGCCCAGGCGGGTGATCTGGCCGTCCTCGCCCGAGCGGATGATGACGTTGCGGAACTGCTCCTCGTCGGTCAGGCGGCCAGGCGCGTTGATCGACAGCTGGAAGTCGGCGCCCGAGCCGGCGTTGGGCGGCGCGCCCAGCTGGCCGGCGGCCACCTGGACGTTCTGCTCGCGCAGGGCCCGCACGACGTCGCCGGCCGTCATCGACAGGGCGGCCAGCTTCTCGGGATCCAGCCACACGCGCATCGAGTACGAGCCCGCGCCGAAGATCTGCACGTCGCCGACGCCGTCGATGCGCTTCAGCCGATCGCGCACGTTCAGCTGCGCGTAGTTGCTGAGGTACAGCATGTCGTAGCGGTTGTTCGGCGAGATCATGTGCACGACCAGGGTCAGGTCGGGCGAGGCCTTGTCCGTCGTGACGCCGATCCGCTGCACCTCCTGGGGCAGCTTGGGCAGGGCCTGGGCGACGCGGTTCTGAACCTGCACCTGGGCCTTATCCAGGTCGGTGCCCAGCGCGAAGGTCACGGTCAGGACCATGGCCCCGTCGGCGGCCGACTGGGACGACTGGTAGATCATGCCCTCGACGCCGTTGATCGCCTGCTCGAGCGGCGCGGCGACGGTCTGGCCGATGACGGACGGGTTGGCGCCCGGATAGGCCGCGCGCACGACCACGGTCGGCGGCACCACTTCCGGATACTCGCTGATCGGCAGCTGGGGCAGCGACACCAGGCCGGCGATGAAGATGATGATGGACAGCACCGCCGCGAAGCGGGGCCTGTTCACGAAGAACTTGGAAAAGGACATGCGGGTCGTCCTGGAGCTCCGGGGAGGAGACGTGTGCGGCCACGCCCCTTCCCTGGATCGGGAAGAGGCGGGCGTGGGGGATCGTCGAAGCGTAAGCGGCTAGTTCTGGCGGATCGGGCTTTCGATCTGGGCCAGTTGGTCCAGGTCGGCCTTGTCGGTCTTGACCGGCACCGGCGCGACGGTGTCGCCCGGCTTGACCTTCTGCAGGCCGCCGACGATCACCCGGTCGCCGGGCTTCAGGCCCGAGCGGATGATGCGCAGGTTGCCGGCCAGAGGGCCGATCTCGACCGGGCGGTACTCGGCCTTGTTGGCCTTGTTCACCACCACCACGAAGCGCTTGCCGAGGTCCGTGGCGACGGCGCGGTCGGGCGCCAGGGCCACGGTCTGGCTCTCGGCGCTGACCAGGCGGATGCGGGCGAACAGGCCCGGGGTGAAGCGGCCGTCGGCGTTGGCGAAGATCGCCCGGCCAGCGATGGTGCCGCTCTTGGCGTCCAGGGCGTTGTCGATGAAGGCCAGCTTGCCGACGTGCGGATAACCGTCCTCGGTCATCAGGCCCATATAGACCGGCCCGCCCTTGCCGCGCTCGGCCGAGGCGTACTTCAGGAAGGTCTGCTCATCGGCGTTGAACTCGGCGTAGATCGGGGTGTCGGACACCACGGTCGTCAGGAGCGACGACTGGGTGACCAGGTTGCCGCGCGTGATGATGGCCTTGGAGATCCGGCCGTCGATCGGCGAGGTCACCCGGGTCCATTCCAGGTTCAGGCGGGCGGTCTGCAGGGCGGCCTGGGCGGCGGAGAGATTGGCCTGGGCCGCGCGCTCTTCCGAGGCGAGACGATCGAATTCGCTCTGGGCCAGCGCGTTCTGCTCGATCAGGCGACGACCGCGCTCGCGGTTGACCACCGCCAGATCGAGCTGGGCCTTGGCGCGGGCCACCTCGGCGGCGGCGCGATCAGCCTCGGCCTTGTAGGGGCGCGGGTCGATCTGGAACAGCACCTGGCCCTTGTGGACGCGGGCGCCCTCGGCGAACTGCGCGCCGTCGATATAGCCCGAGACCCGAGGACGGATCTCGACGGTGTCGATCGGCTCGAGGCGGCCGGTGAAGTCGTCCCATTGGCGCAGGGACTTGAAGGCGACGTCGGTGACGGTGACCTGGGCGGGCGGCGGGGCGGCGGCGGCGTCCTGCTTGGCCTGGGCCGAGCAGGCGGCCAGCACGGCGACGGCGGCCAGACCGGCGAAGGACGTGATGACGGGTTGGAGACGCATGGGGGGAGAAACCTGTCGGGGGGAGGAAACGGAGAGACGCGAGGGCTATTCGAGGACGGGCAGGCGCGCGGTCCGTCGCTTGGACGAGCCGAAGGCGCGGACGGTGGTCCAGTCATGGCCGTCTTTGGCCTTGCTCTTGAAGAAGGCCAGGAAACCCTTGGACTTAGCGGCCAGGGCGGCGCCTTGCGGCGCGCTAACGTAAACGTTTGTTTGCGGGGGCATTGGCGCGCGCTCCTTAGGGGTTTAAGGGATCAAATGTCGCAGGGACGGTTACTTGACCCGGGCGACCGGAATGACGATTTAGGATGTGACGAGACCGTTCGGTATCATCGCTCCAGGCGAGAGATACTGACCGGTAACTCGCACGTCAAGGAGAGGTCCGCCAAAATGGCGACAAGAAATTCTGGGGACGGGGTTGTGGGCGATACGGAAGCGGCGGCTTGCGCGCCCGCGTCCAAGCGTCCGGCGCGTGACCGGATCTTCGAAACCGCCCGCGAGCTGTTCTATCAGCACGGCATCCGCGCCGTCGGCGTCGAGACGATCGCCGCCGAGGCCGACGCCACCAAGATGACGCTCTATCGCAACTTCCCGTCCAAGGACGAGCTGGTGGCCGAGGTCCTGCGCGAGCAGGAGCGCGAATACTGGGCCTGGTGGGAAAGTGTCACCGCCGTCTGCTGCACCGACCCGCGCGCCCAGCTCGAGGCGATCTTCGACGCCTTCGAGACCAAGGCCTGCAACAAGGACGTCCACGGCTGCCCGCTATCGAACGCCGCCATCGAGCTGCACGAGGAGGGCCACCCGGCCCAGGTCGTGTCGGTCAACTACAAGAAGGAGCTGCACCGCCGGCTCACGGACCTGGCGCGTCGCGCCGGGGCCAAGGACGACGACCTGGCCGACGCCCTGATGCTGCTGATGGAAGGCTCGTACACCGCCCGCGTCACCCTCGGCGCGGACGGTCCCTCGCGCGCCGTGGCCCGCTCGGCGCGGGCGCTGATTAGGTATCACCTGGACGGGTGCTGATCGGAGACTCCCACCTCCAAAAGCGTGTCATCCCGGCCGCAGCGCGTAGCGCGAAGAGCCGGGACCCAGGGGCCACGGGCTCGGCGCTCTTTCACCCCCTGGGTCCCGGATAGCCTCTATGAGGCTTCCGGGATGACACGGTGTTTTCGTTCTAACCTGTCAGCCGCGACCGAAGCTGCTCATGCATCGCGACGCATCAGGATCTTGGAACGACTCTCCAAGACCAGCAGCGCCAGCAGCACCGTGAACGCGAAGACCAGCAGCAGCAGGGACAGGCGGTGGGCCTGCCCCCACTCGAGCCCCTCGACCAGGCGATAGATCTCGGTCGAGAGCACCGTCGTCTCGCCGGGGATATTGCCGCCCAGCATCATGACCACGCCGAACTCGCCGACCGTGTGGGCGAAGGTCAGGATCGCGGCGGCGACATAGCCCGGCAGGGCCAGCGGCAAGGCCACACGCCAAAAGCTCGTCCAAGGCGAGGCGCCGAGGGTCGCGGCGGCCTCCAGCGGCTCGTCGCCGATGGCGAGGAAGGCGTTGCGTAGCGGCTGCGCCGCGAACGGCAGCGAATAGATCAGCGAGCCGATAACGAGGCCCTCGAAGGTGAAGGCCAGGGTCCGCACGCCGAAGGGCGCCAGCAGGGCCATCAGCGGGCTCTTCGGCCCCAGCGCGATCAGCAGATAGAAGCCTAGCACCGTCGGCGGCAGCACGATCGGCAGAGCGACCACCGCCATGACCACCGTGCGCAGCGACGAGCGCCCGCGCGCCAACCACCAGGACAGCGGCGTGGCCAAAACAAGCAGCAGCAGGGTGGTGACCCCCGCCAGCTTCGCCGTCAGCCACAGGACCTCGCCCATGCTCAGCGGACCTCGTAGCCGTAGCGCTTGATGATCGCCTTGGCCTCGCCGCCTTTCAGGAAGGCGACGAACGCCTTGGCCGCCGCGCTGTTCTGGCCGGTCTTCAGCAGCACCGCCTGCTGCTCGATCGGCGTGTGGTCAGCGGCCGGAACAATCCAGCGCGAGCCGCCCTTCTCGTCGATCACCTGCGACAGGGCCACGAAGCCTAGCTCGGCCGCGCCGGTCTGGACGTATTGGAAGGCCTGGGTGATCGAGGCGCCGGTGACGATCTTCGGCTTGAGGGCGTCGTAGAGCTTCAACTTGGTCAGGGCCTCGACCGCCGCCTGGCCATAGGGGGCGGCCTTCGGGTCGGCGATGGCGAGCTTGTCGAACCCGCCCTTGGCCAGCACCGCGCCCTTCCCGTCCACCAGACCCGGCGTCTTGCTGAACAGCACCAGCCGGCCCGTGGCGTAGGTGAAGCGCGAGCCCGGGACGGCCAGCCCCTCGGCCTCGGCCTTCTGAGGCCGCTCGACATCGGCCGACAGGAAGACCTCGTACGGCGCGCCGTTGGCGATCTGGGTGTAGAACTGGCCCGACGAACCGAAGCTCAGCGTCGCCTCGTGGCCCGTCCTGGCCTTGAACCGCGCGGCGATCTCCTTGGCCGCCTCGGTGAAGTTGGCGGCGACAGCGACCTTGGTCTCGCTGGCGAGGGCCACACCGCCAACCGCCAGCGACAGAACGCCGGCCAGGGCGGCGATCAGCATCGGACGACGGGCGATCATCTGGTAATCCTGGTCTTCGCGCTGCGGTTATGCAGCCAGACTACATAACGGTAGAAACGCGGGCCGACCAGTGACGGATGACTTCAGCGCCTCCCTGATCCTCAAGCGTGGCGGCTTGGCCCGCGTCGGGCTTGAACGCATCGCGCTTCTGGAGGCGATCGCGCGCCTGGGCTCGATCAGCGCGGCGGCCAAGGCGGCGGGGCTCTCCTACAAGGGGGCCTGGGACGGGGTGCAGGCGCTGAACAACCTGTTCGACGCGCCCCTGGTCAGCGCCGCGCCGGGCGGGCGCAGCGGCGGCGCGGCCCAGGTCACCGCGCGCGGCCAGGCGGTCATCCGCGCCTTCCGCGCCGCCGAGCGCGAGGTCGGGACAGCCTTCGCGCGGCTGGAGGCGGACCTGTCGGGCGACGCCGATCTGCTCTGGAGCCTGGGCCTGCGCACCAGCGCCCGCAACGCGCTGCGGGGCGTCGTCACGGCCATCGCGGGCGACGGCGTCACCGCGCTGGTCACCCTGGCGCTGGGCGAGGGCCTTGCCCTCCGCGCCTCGATCACCCAGCGCAGCGTCGAGGACCTGGCCCTCTCCCCCGGGCGCCCCGCCATCGCCTTGATCAAGTCGAGCTTCGTCCGGCTGGACGCGGGCGATGGCGACAACCGCCTGGCCGGCGAGATCATCGACCGCGAGGCGGGCGACCACTCCGCCGAGGTCACGATCGGCCTCTCGGCCGGCAAGACCCTCGTGGCGACCCTGAAGCCGGAGGACGCGGCCTGGTCCCTCCCCGTCGGCGCGAAGATGGAAGTCCGGATCGCCGCCTCCGACGTGATCCTGGCGGTCGACTAGGCGATCGCCCTCAGGCCCGCGCGAAGGTCGTCCGCGCCGCCGCCCAGATCCTCGTCCAGCTTGCCGTGTTCGCGGGTCCAGATCGGGAGCGCCTGGGCCAGCAAGGCCCGGCCGTCCGGGGTCAGGCTCAGTACCCGCGCCCGGCCATCCTTGGGATCGGGCGCGACCGTTAGCAGCCCCCGGCGCTCCAGCGGCTTCAGCGCCGCCGTCAGGGTCGTGCGGTCCATGGCCAGCAGATTGGCGACGCCGCCCATGCCGGCGGGCTCGGGTCGGTTCAGCGACATCAGCAGCGAGAACTGGCCGTTGGTCAGACCCAACGGTCGCAGAGCCTCGTCGAAGCGGCGGGCCAGCGCCCGCGCCGCCCGCTGGACGTGCAGGCACAGGCAAGTGTCGCGGACGTGGATCGTCGTCTCAAAGGGAATCACGACCGGCTTTGACATGCCCAATTTATGTTGATATCAACGTTATTAGTCAAGGAAAACAGCTCAGCTTACGGAGGACGTGATGTCGCATGCCGTGGTTTCCCGCGAGGAATGGCTGGACGCGCGCCGCGCCCTGCTGGTCAAGGAAAAGGCCCATACCCGCGCCCGTGACGCCCTGAACGCCGAGCGCATGGCCCTGCCCTGGGTGAAGCTGGACAAGGCCTACGCCTTCGACACCGAGGCGGGCCCCAAGAGCCTGGACCAGTTGTTCGAGGGCCGCAGCCAGCTGCTCGTCTACCACTTCATGCTGGGGCCGGACTGGGACGCGGGTTGCGAGGGCTGCTCGTTCATGGCCGATCATTTCGACGGGACGCTGCCGCACCTGAACCACCACGACGTGACGCTGGTCGCCGTGTCCCGAGCGCCCCTGGCCAAGATCCAGGCCTACAAGCGCCGCATGGGCTGGACGTTTCCGTGGGTGTCGTCGCACGGCGGCGACTTCAACCGCGACTTCCATGTCTCGTTCACGCCCGCAGAACTGGCGTCAGAGACGATCCGCTACAACTTCACCGACCTGCCGGCGGACCAAGGCCACGACGAGCTGCCGGGTCTGTCGGCCTTCTATCGCGACGCCGAGGGCCAAGTGTTCCACACCTATTCGACCTACGCCCGCGGGCTGGAAGAGGCGCTGGCGACCCTGATGCTTCTCGATCGCGCGCCGCTGGGGCGTAACGAGGGCGAGACGATGAACTTCATTCGCCGCCACGACGAGTATGAGGACGCTCAGCCCAAACCCGCCTGCTGCGGCGGGGCGGCCGCCTGACGCCCCAACGCATGATCCGTTCCTGGAACACCTTCGTCGAGGCCATGCCTCCGGCTGGCCTCCTGACACCCTCCCCTTCTCGAAGAAAGACTCCCATGGCTAGTGACTTCGTCTGGTTCGAACTGGTCACGCCCGACACGAAGGCGGCGGGAGCGTTCTACACGGCCGTTGTCGGCTGGACGACCGAGGCCTCCTCCGGTCCCGCCGGCCCCTACACGATCTTCAAGGCCGGAGGTTTCCATGTCGGCGGCATGCTGGAGATGAAGGACGTCCCGGCGGGCTGGCTGGGCTATGTCGGCGTCGATGACGTCGACGCCTTCGCCGGAAAGGTCGAGGCCGCCGGCGGCGCGGTCCACAAGGCGCCGCAGGACATTCCCGGCGTCGGCCGCTTCGCCGTCGTCGCCGATCCGCAAGGCGCGATGTTCATCCTGTTCCGGGGCCCGCTCGATGCGCCGCCGCCCCGTCCCGCGCCGATGTCGCCGGGTTCGCTGGGCTGGGCCGAACTGCACGCGGCCGACTGGGAAAAGGCCTTCGACTTCTATGCGCCCTTGTTCGGCTGGGTAAAGCACGACGCCGTGCCGATGGGCGAGATGGGCGTCTACCAGACCTTTGGCCCCAGCGCGGCGGCGATCGGCGGCATGTTCAGCAATCACGCGCCGGCGCCGATGCCGTACTGGCTCTATTATTTTGGCGTGGAGGGCGTCGACTCCGCTGTCGAGCGCATCAAGACCCATGGCGGCCAGGTGCTGATGGGCCCTGTCGAGGTTCCCGGCGGCGCCTTCGTGGTCAACGCCATGGACCCGCAGGGCGGGCTGTTCGCCGTCCTGGGCATGCGCGGATGATCACCGTCTACGGCGAGGGCCGAGGCTTCCGCGTGGTCTGGCTGCTGGAGGAGATGGGACTGCCCTATCGGCTCCGGGACGTCGATCTGCTGGCCGGGGTGGAGAACGATCCGGAGTTCCTGGCGATCAATCCCGCCGGCTTCATCCCGGCGATCCGGGACGGCGGGGTCACCATGGTCGAGTCGATCGCGATCATGGAGTACCTGCTGGGCCGCTACGGCCCCTCGCCCCTGGCGCCGGACGCGCAAGACGCCGCCTTCCCCGCCTACCAGCAGTTCCTGCATCTGGGCGAGGCGGGGCTGGCGGCTTCGGTCTTCTTCCTCACCGGCGCCAAGCACTTCGCCCCCGAGACCGACCGCGACAACTGGACCGTCCGCCAGGCCATGCACGTATTCACCAGCCGCCTCGGCTTGGTGACGCGGCGGCTGGGGGAGGCGCCCTACATGGCCGGCGACACCTTTACGGCGGCGGACGTCTCGGTCGGCTACGCCCTGGAGATGGCGCGCAAGAACATCGACTTCGCGCTCGGCGAGGCGGAGATGGCTTACGTTAAGCGGCTGCGCCAGCGGGACGGCTATCAGCGCGCGCTGGCGGCCTGCCCCGGCACGCGCGGTTGGTGGAGCAGCTAGCTCACGCAATCCGCCAAGCCGTCGCGGCGCACCGTCTTCGAGGCCTTGCCGATCTTCTGCGTGCGCTTGGCGACGTACTTGCCCGGCTTGATCACCCGCCACTTCAGCGGGCTGGGCAGGATCGCCGCCAGGCGCGAGGCCTGGGCCTGGGTCAGCTTGTCAGCGCCAACGCCGAAATAGCGGCGCGAGGCCGACTCCGCGCCATAGATGCCCGGGCCGAACTCGATGGAGTTCAGATAGACCTCCATGATCCGCTTCTTGCCCCAGCCGACCTCGATCAGCACGGTGAACCAGGCCTCCAGCCCCTTGCGGACATAGGAGCGGCCCGGCCACAGGAACACGTTCTTGGCCGTCTGCTGGCTGATGGTCGAGCCGCCGCGAATCTTCTTGCCCGCCTCGTTGTTGGCGTAGGCCTTCTGCAGGGCGTTGAAGTCGAAGCCGTGGTGCTCGCAGAACCGGGCGTCTTCGGCGGCGATCAGGGCGCGCGGCAGGGCCGGGGCGACCTCGTCGATCGGCCGCCAGCGATGGTCCAGCCCCTTCCCCTCGACCGCGCGGATCACCATCAGAGGCGTGATCGGCGGCGGCACGAACCGATAGATCAGCACGGTCACGATCGGTCCCGCGACCAGGATAATGAACAGAGCCAAAGCGATGTTGCGCAACAGCCGCCGCAAGGAACGCCCCCAAGGCTATCAGGAAGAGAATCTCGAACAGACTTGTCTTTACGCTGCGGCGGGATGCTAGCCAGAGGAAAAGTCGCTGGCTCGGGCTTAGCGGCGAGAAGATTAAGGGAGCCTTCGATGGACGTGATCGACGCCGTCAACCGCCGTATGTCGGTGCGCGCCTTCAAGCCGGACCCCGTCGACGCCGCCCTGGTGCGCGAGCTGCTGGAGCTGGCCGCCCGCGCCCCTTCGGGCGGCAATCTCCAGCCCTGGCGGGTCCAGGCCGTATCGGGCGCGCCGCTGAAGGCCCTGACCGACGCCATGCTGACCCGCGTCGCCTCGCCCGACCCGACCGAATACGACGTCTATCCCGCCAACCTGTGGGAGCCGCTGCGCAGCCGCCGCTTCCAGGTCGGCGAGGACATGTATGGCGCGCTGGGCATCCCGCGCGAGGACAAGATGGCTCGCCTACAGTGGTTCTCGACCAACGGTCAGGGCTTCGGCGCGCCGGTGCAGCTGTTCTTCTCGATCGACCGCCGCTGCGGCCCGCCGCAGTGGAGCGACGTCGGCATGTTCATGCAGACGTTCATGCTGCTGGCGGTCGAGCGCGGCCTCGACACCTGTCCGCAGGAGTTCTGGTCGCACTACAACAAGCTGGTCGACGAGCACGTCGGCCTGCCGGAAGGGCACATGCTGTTCTCCGGCATGGCCCTGGGCTATCGCGACGCCGACGCCCCGGTGAACAACTTCCGCTCCCGTCGCGCCCCGTTCGAGGAGTGGGGCGAGCTGAAGGGGTTCTAAGTCTAGGCCTTAACCCGCGAACTGGCGCGGGCCGCTGATGTCGGGGATCTCCATGACCCCGGCCTCGCCGCTCTCGTCGCCCCAGGCCATGAGCTTGCCGTCGGCGCTGACGGCCAGGGCGCTGATCGGAGCGCCCTTTTCGGCCTTCAGGGTCTCGATGCGGCCGTTGCGCATGTGAGCCGCCCAGATCTTGCCGTTGTCCTGGGCGGCCAGGCAGACCGGATGGGTGTCGATGCCGGCCACCCGGACGACCATCGAATCGCGGGAGAAGCCGATCTCGGCGGCTTCCTTGCCCATCGGGCCGCTGGCGCCGGCGAACGGCCAGATGACCGCGCCGTTGGCGCCGGCCGTGACCAAGAGGTTGCCTTTGTCGAAGAAGGCCAGGCTTTTGATCTTGGCCGGATAACCGCCCATCCGCATGTCCTTGCCGTCCGACAGGCGCCAGCCGTGCAGCTGGTTCTCCTGCATCGACGAGATCAGGAACTTGCCGTCGGGGCTGAAGGCCACGGCGATGTGGCTGCCGGCCCACTTCAGCAGTTGCGGCTTCTGGTCGGCGATCCGCGCGTACCAGAGATAGGCGCCGCCATAGGTGGCCGACGCCAGGCGGCGGCCCTTGGGCTCGAAGGCCAGGCCCGACACCGTCTTCTCGTGCGCGAAGGTCCGCGCGAAGGCCGGGTCGGCGGCGTCGCGGACGTGGACCTCCTTGCCGGCGGTGAAGGCGATCAGGCCCGAGGCGGCGCTGGTCGCCACGTGCTCGATCCACTTGTTCTTCACCTCGGCCAGCAGGGTCGCGACGACCTCGCCCTTCTCGATTCGGGTCCAGACCACGCGGCCATCGTCGCCGCCGGTGACGATGCCGGCGCCGCTGGGATGGGCGGCGGCGGCCAGGACGGCGCCGCCGAGCGGACCCCCATGGGCTTCCACGGTGACAAAGCCGTCCTCGGTCTGCAGGCGCACGGTGCCGTCGCCCAGGGCGAAGGCGGCGCGGCCGGAACGGTCGAAAAGGACGTCGGTGACGAAGGCGTCGAAGGAAAAGATCATGCGTCGCACTTAATGCGCCGAGGCCTTTCCGGCCAGACTCTTTCAAGGCGATGCGTTTCCGGGCGCGTTTGGCCCCAGGCGCCCGTTCGAACGGCGTTCGGCGAAAAGTCGAAAAAAGGGGCTTGCTATTGCGCCGCGTCGTCGGGCTTTACTTCCGCGCCCGTCTGCGCCAGACGTGGCGACGTAATGACATTTCAGGCGCGCGCGGGGCGCGTGGCCTTCTGGGAGACAGTCAGGCATGGCGGCTAAACTTGCTGGCGGCGGCGGTGGCCGTTATTCGCTGGGCCAAAATTCCGAAATCAACGTCACGCCCTTCGTGGACATCCTTCTGGTGCTGCTGATCATCTTCATGGTCGCCGTGCCGATGGCCGTGACCTCCATCAAGATCGACCTGCCGCCGGCGGTTCCGCCGCCGCCGAACGCGCCGAAGCCGAAGGAGCCGGTCTTCATCTCGATCCAGAAGTCGGGCGCTGTCTTCATCGCTGACAAGCAGACCAGCCTGGACGGCCTGGAAGCTGACCTGAACGCCAAGTTCGCCGCCAACGGCCAAGCCGGCCCGAAGGACGACCAGCGCATCATGATCCGCGCCGACGCCGACGTCATGTACGCCGACTTCATGGGCGTCCTGAACCAGCTGCAGACCTCGGGCTGGTACAAGGTCGGTCTGATCAACGAAGACATCCACTAAGGATCGTCCTCGGCGACAGCCAAGAACACGAAAGCCCCGGAGCGCGAGCTCCGGGGCTTTTGTTTGTCCGGAGCGGCCCTTCTCCCCTTGCGGGAGAAGGTGTCGCCAAAGGCGACGGATGAGGGGTCGCGCAAACGAAAGCCGCCGCGACGGCGGTCAGGCCTGTCGCGGCGGATCTCGTCTTCAACCCCTCACCCGGCCCTAACGGGCCACCCTCTCCCACAAGGGGAGAGGGAGACTCGTCCCTAAGCCGCCGTCGCTTCGAAGCCCGCGCGCAGCTCGGCCTCGTCCAGGTCGCGACCGATGAAGACCATGCGGCTGTAGCGCTTGTCCTTGTCGGTCCACTCGCGCTGGAAGTCGCCTTCCAGGATCATGTGCACGGCCTGGAAGACGAGACGCTTGTTCTCGCCCTTCACGTCGATGATCCCCTTGGCGCGCAGGATGTCCGGGCCGCGGCGGGCCAGGAGGTCGTTCAGCCAGGCGGTGATCTTCTGGCCGTCGACCGGCTTGTCCAGCGTCAGGGAGATCCCCTTCACGCCATCGTCGTGCACGTCGCTCTTGGCGTCGTGGTGATGATGGTGGTGGTCATGACCGCAGTGCTCGTCATGCACATGGTCATGATCGTGGTGGTGATGATGATCGTGGCCGCAGTGCTCGTCGTGCACGTGACCCGGCTCGCCGTGGGCGGGATTGAGGAAGTCCGGCTCCAGCTCGGTAATGCGGTCCAGGTCGAAGCTGTGCTTGCCCAGGATCGCGTCCAGCGGGACGTTCGAGCGCTGGGCGCGGTGGATCGGGGCCAGCGGATTGATCCGGCGGATGCGGGCCTCGACGTGGCGCAGGTCGTCCTCGGAGACGAGGTCGGTCTTGTTCAGCACGATCTGGTCGGCGAAGGCGATCTGCTCGACGGCCTCCTTGCTGTCGCCCAGGCGCAGCATGATGTGCTTGGCGTCGACCACGGCGGTGACCGAGTCCAGCGCCGTGCGCGCCTTGACGTCCTCGTCGACGAAGAAGGTCTGGGCCACCGGGCCGGGATCGGCCAGGCCCGTGGTCTCGACGATGATGGCGTCAAAGCCGCCCTTGCGCTTCATCAGGCCTTGCAGAACCCGGATCAGGTCGCCGCGCACCGTGCAGCAGACGCAGCCGTTGTTCATCTCGAACACTTCCTCGTCCGCGCCGACCACTAGGTCGTTGTCGATGCCGACCTCGCCGAACTCGTTGACGATCACGGCGTAGCGCTTGCCGTGCTCCTCGGTGAGGATGCGGTTGAGCAGGGTGGTCTTGCCGGCGCCGAGATAGCCGGTCAGCACGGTGACGGGGATCTTGCCATTTCCAGCAAGAGAATGAGCAGCGGAGGAGGCTTGGGTCATGGAGCGCTATTTAGGCGCTCGCCCCGGCAAACAAAAGCCGGGCGCGCTCTAGAGTTCGAGGAACGCGACCCCAAGGCCCATGGCGATCAGGGCCAGACCCAGGATCGTCGATTCGTAGCGGGCGATCCGCTCCAGCCCCAGGCGCTTGACGCCGGCCAGGCTGAGGGTCGTGAACAGCAGCATGCCCGTGGCGGTCGCGGCCATCAGAACAGCGCTTAGCGCCATGAAGCCGGTCCAGCCGTGCTTCACCCCCGCCAGATAGATCGGCAGGAAAGCTTCGCAAGGCGACAGGGTCAACAGCACGACCAAGGCGATGATGGCCGCGCGGTCGGAGGCGTAGCGGCGGGTCGTGATGTCGCCCTCGCCGTGCTCGTGCCGGCCGCGCCAGAGATAGAAGAGTCCCAGCGCCCCCATCAGCGCGCCGACCACCCAGCCGAACACCGCGCCCATGTGCGGCTGCACGGCCAAGCCCGCGCCGACCAGGACCATGCCCAGGAGGATGGTGAAGGCCACATGGCCCAGACCGGCCAGGGCGGTGACGCTCAGCGTCTTGCCCGCCGACCAATGCTGGCCGCGCCCGACCAAGACGAACGGCAGCCAGTGGGTCGGCAGCGCCGCGTGCAGGAAGGCGACGGCGAAACCAGTGGCGGCGATGGGGGCGAGAAGCGTCGGGTTCACGGCGAGCGATATAGCGTGTTATAAAGTAACACACCAGGGGTCATCGCGAACTTCTCGCATTTAGCGGATTCAGGGCCGGATTCCCGTGGCGACGCCGTTGACTCTCGGGCTCGCGGCTGTATAAGTCGCGCCCTCTTCGCCCGCCGGGTTTCCGAGCGGGCGTTCCCTATTTTGCGAACGCACGTTTTTAAGGCGCTAAACCTATGTACGCGGTGATCAAAACCGGCGGCAAGCAGTACCGGGTTCAAGCCGGCGACCTGCTGGTGGTCGAAAAGCTCGAAGGTGAACCCGGCGCGGCCGTGGCCTTTGGCGAAGTCCTGATGCTTGGCGAAGGCGAGGCCGTGACGGTCGGCGCCCCCACCGTGGACGGCGCTGTCGTCTCCGGCACCCTGATCGAAACCCGCAAGGGTGAGAAGGTGAAGATCTTCAAGAAGATCCGCCGTCAGGGCTACCGCCGCACCCGCGGTCACCGCCAGCTGGAATCGGTCGTGCGCGTCACGTCCGTCGCCGGCGCCGGCAAGGAAGCCAAGTGGGAAGGTTCGATCGACCTGACCCCGAAGGTCATCCTGGACGCCCGCGCTCGCGGCCTCGGCGACGCCGCCGTGCCGTTCACCGCTCCGGCCGCCGTCGAAGCCGCTCCGGTGGTGAAGAAGGCGTCGAAGGCCAGCCCGAAGGTTGAAGCCGCCGTCGTCGAACACGCCGACCCGGTCGCTGAAGCGCCGAAGAAGAAGGCCGCCCCTAAAAAGGCCGCCAAGAAGGAAGACGGCGAAGCCTAAGGCGACGCCCCCAGAGGATAGGAGAGCACAATGGCTCACAAAAAATCTGGCGGTTCGTCCAGCAACGGCCGCGACTCAGAGTCGAAGCGTCTTGGCGTGAAGAAGTTCGGCGGCGAGAAGGTTCTCGCCGGCAACATCCTCGTGCGTCAGCGCGGCACCAAGTTCTACCCGGGTTCGGGCGTGGGCATGGGCAAGGATCACACCCTCTTCGCGCTCGTGCAGGGCGCGGTGGGCTTCGTGACCAAGAAGCACAACCGCACCTACGTGACCGTGACCCCGGCCGCTCAGCCGGCCGAGTAAGCACGAACCAAGGTTTCTTCGGATCGTGCTTCAGTTGAAGACGATCCGGACAGACGATCTCTAGCGGGGAGTCCGGAACGCCGGGCTCCCCGCTTTTGTTTTGTCTCGTCGCCGCAACAGAACTCGCCACGGCGGCGTCACGGTCCCGCTTCAAGAGGACCGGAGGAACCTTGGGAGGCGCCGATGTGCGTCATCGAAGAAAGACCCATCATCGAAACCCAGCGGCTGACGCTGCGCGTTCCGGCCCAGGCCGACGTCGAGCGCGTGGCGGCCTTCTGCGTCGATCATGACGTGGCGCGCATGACCACGCGCATGCCCTCGCCCTACACCCGCGCCCACGCGGAAGACTTCGTCGCGCGCTGCGGAGCCCAGGACCGGTCGCGCGACAACACCTTCGCGATCGAGCTGGCGGACGAGGGGTTGATCGGCGTGGTCGGCCTGTTCACCACGCTCGAGGGCCAGGTCGAGATGGGCTACTGGATCGGCCGCCCCTACTGGGGCCGAGGCTACGCCACCGAGGCGACCAAGGGCGCCTTGGACTGGGCGCGCGGCGTCTGGAACAAGCGCTACGTCACCGCCGGCCACTTCGCCGATAACGACGCTTCGGGCCGGGTGCTGGTCAAGGCGGGCTTTCTGTACACCGGCGTCGTCGAGCATAAGCCGTCGGTCGCGCGCGGCGCCCTGACGCCCACGCGGATGATGGTGTGGCTGGCGTGAAGGCTATCCAGAACGCCCCCTCCGTCACGATGCGTATCCGCATCGCGCCACCTCCCCCGTTTCACGGGTGAGGAGGAAACAGCCGCCCTCCTACCCCGCTTGCGGGGGAGGTGGATCGGCGCGAAGCGACGAGACGGAGGGGGCGCTGAGCCGCCCCTAAGCCGCGCGGTGGGTGTGGATCACCTTCTGCGGGCCTTCGCGGAAGCGCTTCTCGGCCGTGACGATCCGCTCGCACAGGGCGTCGAGGTCGGTCAGCAGCGAATAGGTGGCGTAGATGGGGATCTCCATCATCGCCACCTGGGCCCGCGGCATGAACTCGGTGTACTTCTTCCAGGCCACGTGGCTGTCGCGCGCGTTCAGGGCGCGCTGGCCCAGCGGATTCCACAGGTCCAGATCGATCAGGTCGTCCCGGCACTGCTTCATCACGGGCAGCGCGATGTACAGGAACAGGAAGGTCGGGGTCGCGGCCTTGGCGAACTGCGGCTGCACCTGCAGGTGCCAGATGCGGTAGGCCTCGAAGAAGCCGGCCTTCTTGGTCGGATCGGGCGGCAGCCAGGAGGCGTTCTCGTTGATCAGGTCATTGGCCGTGGACGAGCGCTTGACCAGTTCATCGGCGCTGGTGCCGGCCGGCATGGTCTTGGACAGCGCGTTGACCGGAATGGCCAGCTTCTTGGCGACGTCGGTATAGGCCACCTGCTTGCCGGCCATCGGCGTCCACTGGCCGAACGACGGCGCGCCCGGCGTGCTGGCGCGCTTGGTCGCGGCGGCCTTGTGCAGCAGCAGCTGTTCCTCGCGCTGCTGTTCGGCGCGCAGGCGGTCGAATTCCTCCTCGTGCGCGGCCTGCTCCTCGGCCGTCATCCAACGGGCGCGGCCCGGGCCATAGGTCCGCTCGTAGCGGTTCAGCAGAACGAGGGTGTGGTCCGTCGAGGGGCGTCGCCCCACTTCGCCGAGGAAGGCCTTGAAGTCGCGCCACTGCGGCGCGACGCCGGTCCCGCGGCCGATCAGGATGTTGCGGTGGACGGATGCTTCGGCGCCGTACTTGCGATGGATTTCCTGCGTCGAGAGCTCGACCAGGTCCTTCGCCAGCACATCATCGACTTCTACTTCGGTCGCCAAGGTCAGCCTCCCGTTCCGCCGGCGAGAAACACGGCGGTTCGCTAGCCATGACTCTTTGTCGCATAACGTGTTTTAACATTTCGTCACGAAGACGAACGGCCGTCACGACTTTCTTGAGGTTAACGAGCGTGACCAAGCGTCACGGTGAAAACGGGGTTTTGGCTCGACGCGCGGGACGCCTTGGGACAAAAGGACCCCATGAAATTCTTGGACCAATGCAAGATCTACATCCGCTCCGGGAACGGCGGCGGCGGGTCGGTGTCGTTCCGCCGCGAGAAGTACATCGAGTACGGCGGCCCCGACGGCGGTGACGGCGGCCGCGGCGGCGACGTGTGGATCGAGGCCGTCGAGGGCCTCAACACCCTGATCGACTATCGCTACCAGCAGCACTTCAAGGCCGGCACGGGCGTGCACGGCATGGGTCGCGCGCGCCACGGCGCCGCCGGCGAGGATGTCGTCCTCAAGGTCCCCGTCGGCACCGAGGTGCTGGAGGAGGACAAGGAGACCCTGATCGCCGATCTGGATCATGCCGGCATGCGCGTGCTGCTGGCCAAGGGCGGCAACGGCGGCTGGGGCAACCTGCACTTCAAGGGCCCGGTGAACCAGGCGCCCAAGTACGCCAATCCCGGTCAGGAAGGCGAGGAGCGCTGGATCTGGCTGCGGCTGAAACTGATCGCCGATGTCGGCCTGGTCGGCCTGCCCAACGCCGGCAAGTCGACCTTCCTGGCCGCCGCCAGCGCGGCAAAGCCGAAGATCGCCGACTACCCGTTCACCACTCTGACCCCGAACCTCGGCGTCGTGGACCTGTCCAGCAGCGAACGCTTCGTGCTGGCCGACATCCCCGGCCTGATCGAGGGCGCGTCGGAGGGCGCGGGCCTCGGCACGCGGTTCCTCGGCCACGTCGAACGCTCGGCCACCCTGATCCACCTGATCGACGCCACCCAGGACGACGTCGTCGGCGCCTACGAGACGATCCGCGGCGAACTGGAAGCCTATGGCGACGAGCTGGCCGACAAGGCCGAGATCCTGGCGCTGAACAAGATCGACGCCCTCGACGAGGAAACCCTCGCAGAAAAGGTCGCCGAGTTGGAGGCCGTCGCGGGCGTGAAGCCTTACCTTGTCTCGGGCGTCTCGGGCCAGGGCGTGAAGGCGCTGCTGCGCGCGGCCTACAAGCAGGTCCGCATCCGTCGCGGCGATCTCGAGGAAGAGATCGAGGAGGACGAGGACCACGTCGACGAGACCCCCGGGGGCTGGACCCCGTGAGCCAGGCGGCCGAGGCATACCGGAACGCCCGTCGCATCGTCTTCAAGGTCGGCTCGGCCCTGCTGGTCGATGACAAGACGGGCGCGGCCGACCGCGCCTGGCTGGAGGCGTTCTGCGCCGACGCCGCCGCCCTGCGCGACGCCGAGACCCACGAACGGCGCCAGCCCGATCGCCTTGCGCAGCAGTTCGACGCCCTTCTCAGGGTCACCGGCCATGGCCGCCACGATACCCTGCAGCGCCAGCGCAGCCGGATGGTCGGGCACCGCGGCCAGCACGTCGGTCGGGCCCTCGCGGTCGAAGCGCACCGACGCGGCGTCGACCGTCACCGGACCGTCGAAGCCCTCGTCCAGCGGTTCCCGCTCGTGCAGGTCGACCCGGTCCTGGCAGTCGATGCGGGCGAACGCCCGCGGCGGCTCCGGCGAGTACACCGCGAAGCTGTGCTTGGTGGCGCTGCCCCCGTTGCCGTGGACGAGCCCCGCTCCCCCGGCCCGCACCAGCGGAACCATCGCCGCGATCGAGTGACCGACAGAGTTGCTGATCGCGGCACCGGCGAACCCCAGCCCGCCGGTGACGGTCAGGGGACGACCCTCGTCGAGCCCGAGAGCAGCCGACGACATCTGCACGATCGACGGGAAGCAGGCGTACAGGTCGACGTGGTCGATGTCGGACACGTCCAGCCCGGAGTGCTCGAGCGCCGCCTCCCCCGCCGCGGTGAGCGCCGGGCACCCGGTCAGCTCGGCGCGTCGGCGCACCTCCCAGGTCTCGTGGGAGGAGGTGACGACGTGCGGGAACACCCGCCGGTCGTCGGCCACGCCCGCGGAGCGGGCCAGCTCGGTCGAGCAGATCAGGACCGCCGACGCCATGTTGACCGTGTTGTTGGCCACCATCGCCTTGGGGTACGGGAAGCAGATCATCCGGTTCTGCTCCGACTCGTCGCGGATGGCTGCGACCTCGTGGCGGGTGCGGTCCCATGCGTACGGGTTCGCCTCCGCTACCCGAGACTCCCGCGCCCACAGCTCGGCGCAGTGGTCGCGTTGTTCGTCCACCGTGCGGCCGTGGCTCAGGCGCAGCGCATCCTCGAACAGGGCGTAGAACACCGTCGCCGATCCGAGCTGCGCCATCTCGGAGATCGCCTCGGGGGCGAACCCTCCGATCAGCTCCGGCGTTCCCTCGCCCGGCGACTCGTTCCAGCGCGGCGACAGGCCCTGGCGCTTGAGCTGCTGGTTGGTCCAACGGGCCTCGCCGCCCAGCACCAGCGCCGCATCGAGCTCTCCGGCCGCGATCCGCTCGCACGCGAGGCCGACCATGTCCTGGGGGGCGGTTCCGGTGATCTCGGTGATGGCGGTGCCGACACCGCTGAGTCCGAGCTCCTCGGCCACGACCGCGGCCGGGTTCCGATAGCGGTAGAAGCCTCCGGTGACCCCGATCCAGCCGACCCGGTCGAGCAGGGTGGGCGCCCCCGCGTCGTCGGCAGCCGCCCGGGCGGCCGCGACCATGAGCTCGATGGGCCCGGGCGCGTCGAGGAGGTCGTGGTCGCCCGGGCGGTCGATGCTCTGGGCCGCCCCCACGATGACGGGGGTGGCCACGGGGCGCAGGGGCGCGGGACCGGGGTCGTTCTGTGTCGGCACGGGCGACAGTCTGGCAGCGCCGTGACGCTGTGATCGCCGGCACGCACCGCGAACGACGTCGTTCCCGGCAGACTGTGACACAGGGGGGTTCGAGACCCGGAAGGGATCGCGTGGTGGAGAAGGCAGTGCCGATGTCCCGAACGTCACGACGCCGCAGTCGCGGGCACCGGTGGGTGCGCTGCGGTGCCGTGGTGCTCCTCGCGTCGCTCGGTGCCGCCTGCGGCGGGAGCAGCGACGACGCGACGGGCCGAGGCTCGACCGATCCCGGGACCGACACCCCCACGTGCGCCACGGACCTGGCCGACGGGCCGACCGAGATCACCGTGTGGCACCCCTACAACACCCTGACCAAGACCACGCTCGAGTCGATCGCCGAGGCCTACAACGCGTCGCAGTCCAGGGTGCACGTGAACGTCGAGGCCCAGGGCAACACCATCGAGCTCCAGAAGAAGT
>NZ_CALCDX010000049.1 GCF_937900395.1 uncultured Caulobacter sp. | reverse complement strand
ATCGACGAGATCGCCTTCCAGACCAACCTCCTGGCCCTGAACGCGGGCGTCGAGGCTGCCCGGGCGGGCGACGCCGGAAAGGGCTTCGCGGTTGTGGCGCAAGAGGTCCGGGCCCTGGCCCAGCGCTCGGCGGAGGCCGCCAAGGAAATCAAGTCGCTGATCACCGAGTCGAGCCGCCAGGTGGGCGAGGGCGTCGAGCTGGTGGGCCAGACCGGCGGGGCGCTGCGCGGCATCGTCGAGAAGGTCGGCGGCATCGGCGAGATGATCACGGCGATCGCGGCGTCCACCAGCGAGCAGGCCTCGGCTCTGGGTCAGGTCAATGCGGCCGTGAACCAGCTGGATCAGGTCACCCAGCGCAATGCGGCCATGGTGGCCCAATCCACCCAGGCCACCCAGGCCCTTCGGGGCGAAGCGTCCGACCTGTCGGAGCATGTGGGCGCGTTCCGCCTGGGCGGCGAGACGGTGCGGCCGCGCGGCCAGCTGTCCGGCGAGGACGCGTTCGCAGACAACGCGGTCCACACCGCCCAGGCGCGCATCGCGGCCTACGCCCGACCGGGGCGCTGAGGGCGGAGGTCCTAGGCGCGCTCGAACTCAGGCTCGCCCCATAAGGCGCTCTAGCGCGGGGGCGGCGCCGTCGAGGCGCGGTGGATCAGCTCGAACGGCAGCAGAATGTCTTCGGGACGCTCCGCAGCCTCGTTCGTCTTGGCCTGGGCGATCAGCAGTTTCGCGGCGACGGACGACATCTCCGCCACCGGTTGGCGCACGGTCGTCAGCTGAGGCCGGCTGAAGCGGGCGCTGGGGCTGTCGTCGAAGCCGGCCACCGACACGTCGCCCGGCGTCATCAAGCCCGCCTCCGCGATGGCGGCGACGCAGCCGAGGGCCATGTCGTCGTTGCTGGCGAAGATCGCCGTCGGGCGATCGGGCAGGGCCAACAGCGCCTTAGCCTCGGCCATGCCGGACTGGAAGGTGAAGTCGCCCTGGCGCACCAAGCCCGCTGCGACCGGCAAACCATGGGCCCTCATGGCCGCCAGATAGCCCTCGCGCCGCGCCTGGCTGGCGCCATAGCGTGGCTCGCCGACGATGAAGCCGATCCGCTTGTGGCCCAGGCCGATCAGGTGCTCGGTCATCTCGCGGGCGGCGGCGACGTCGTCCATGTGCACGCGCGGGCCCAGGCCCTCGGCGCGCTCGGGGCCGACGCGGACGTAGGGCGTGCCGGCCTTGTCGAGCAGTTCCAGCACCACCGCATTATCGGACGACGGAGGCGTCAGGATCACGCCGTCGGGCTTCAGGGCCGCGAGAAGGGCGGCGACCTCCTGCCGGACCTGCGGCCCTTCGTGGTCGATCAGCTCGATCAGCAGGTGATAGCCGGTCGCTCGGCATTCCAGCGTCGCGCCCAGCTGGATGCGGCTCAGATAGTCCGCGCCGCGCTCGCTGCGCCAATGATCGATGGTCAGGGCGGCGTCGACGAAGACGGCGATCACGAAGGAGCGGGAGCCGGCCAGGCTGCGCGCCGACAGGTTGGGGCTGTAGCCCAGCTCGCCGGCGGCCTGCAGCACGCGGTCGCGCATGGCGGGCCGGACGTTCGGCTCCTTGTTCATCACCCGCGAGACGGTCTTGATCGAGACGCCCGCCCGCGCGGCGACGTCGTAGATCGTCACCGAAGCCATAGTTCGCCTCGCCCCCTCGAGAGACTCACGCCAATCCGCGCACCGTAGAGCTATGGCGCGCCCGTTGGAAACCTCTGGACGACAGCATGGTGGCCCTTGTGCG
>NZ_CALCDX010000048.1 GCF_937900395.1 uncultured Caulobacter sp. | reverse complement strand
GCGGGGATGTACATCCTCGAGATCGGGACGGACATCACCCAGCGCAAGCAGGAGATGGAGGCGAAGATCCGCGGCGAGGAGATCATCCGCGCGCAGTCGCGGGCGATCCAGGAGCTGTCGACGCCGCTCATCCCGATCACCGACGACATCCTGGTGATGCCGCTGGTCGGGCTGATGGACGCGGGCCGGGTGGCGCAGGTGATGGAGGCGCTGCTCGCCGGGCTGGCGGCGACGCGCGGCAAGCGCATGAACCCGCTGCGCACCGCCATCCACCACCTCAACCTGCAGGCCAAGAGCCTGGACGACGTGACGCTGGGCTACCAGCGGCTGCGCAAGATGGGCTACGAAATGGCCAACGCCATCGGCCAGCACCCCAACGACCGCGAGCTGTCGTTCTACGTGGTGTCGCCCTCGGGCTTCGAGGTCGAGCTGGGCTGGGATCCCATCGTGGTCGATGAGGCCCATTGGGTGCCCACCACCTACCAGGGGATGAGCCTGTGGGGACACCGTCCCGAGAACCTGACCCTGGCCTACCGGCTGGGTCGCTTGAAGCAAGGCGTCACGTCGCTGATGCGTGATGAGTTCATGCCCGAAGGAGTTCAGCGATGAATGCGCACCTCGATCACCCACCGGCCCAGGGTGGCCAGGACACCTCGGCCTATGGCGTGGACACCCGGCATGAACCGCGCATGTGGAAGGGACATGAAGTCCGCGCCCATATGACCGACATGGCCCGCGAACTGGGCCAGTTGCGCACGGCGGAAGGACGCGCGCCCTGGGTGCGGCTGCACTATGTCTATCCTTACCCTCATGTGGATCAGGTGATCCCCCTGATGGCGGAAGGGCTGCTGACCCCTTATCTCGACATCCCCTTCCAACATGCCGCGCCTTCGGTGCTGAAGGCGATGAAGCGCCCGGCCAATGAAGCCAAGGTGCTGGATCGCATCCGCAACTGGCGGTCCATCTGCCCGGACATTGCCATCCGTTCGTCCTTCGTCGTCGGCTTCCCCGGTGAGACCGAGGCGGATTTCCAATATCTGCTCGACTGGCTGGACGAGGCGCAACTCGACCGGGTCGGCGCCTTCCGCTTCGAACCGGTGGAAGGGGCCGCCGCCAACGACCTGCCCGGCGCGGTGCCCGAAGAAGTGAAGGAAGAACGCTATCAGCGGATCATGGAAAAGACCGCCGCGATCAGCGCCGCCAAGCTGGAGGCAAAGGTCGGCCGGATCATGCCCGTAATCCTGGATGAGGTCGGCGACCCGGACGAGGAGGATGGCAGCATCGGCGCGACCGCCCGTAGCCAGGCCGACGCGCCGGAAATCGACGGTAATGTCTTCCTGCGCGACGTGGGTGAAGGCCGCAAGGCGGGCGACATGATCGACGTGCAGATCGAGGATGCCGACGATCACGACCTGTACGGCGTGCCGGCCTGACCGATCGGGAACCGGATATCAGGGCCTGGCGAAGGCATCCTGATATTCGGTCTTGATCGCCTTGTAGATCGCCGCATCGACCGGCAGGATCGTGTTCGAGTCCGGGATGAAATCGCCGAGGTGCGAATCCTCTTCATCGCCGACCGGCGTTTCGAGCGAGATCGGCTCCTTGGCGATCTTCAGGACCTTGCGGACCTTTTCCAGCGGCATGGCCAGCTTTTCGGCCAGCTCTTCCGGGGTCGGCTCGCGGCCGATCTCGTGCAGCATCTGGCGGCTGGTGCGGACGATCTTGTTGATCGTCTCGATCATGTGCACCGGGATACGGATGGTCCGCGCCTGGTCGGCGATCGAGCGGGTGATCGCCTGACGGATCCACCAGGTGGCGTAGGTCGAGAACTTGTAGCCGCGGCGGTACTCGAACTTATCGACGGCCTTCATCAGGCCGATGTTGCCTTCCTGGATCAGGTCCAGGAACTGCAGGCCGCGATTGGTGTACTTCTTGGCGATCGAGATCACGAGACGGAGGTTGGCCTCGACCATCTCCTTCTTGGCCTGACGGGCCTCGCGCTCGCCCTTCTGCACGGTCTGGACGATGCGGCGGTAGTCGTCGATCGGCACGCCGGTCTCGGTGGCCAGGGCCGCGATCTCCTGGCGGATGTCGCTGATCGAGCTGTTGTCGTTCTCGACGAACTTGGTCCAGCGCACGCCCATGGCCTTGACCTGATCGGTCCAGGTCGGGTTCAGCTCGGAGCCGAAATAGGCTTTCAGGAACTCGGCGCGGCTGATGCCGTAGCTGTCGGCCAGGCGCAGCAGGCGGCCTTCCAGGCCGATCAGGCGCTTGTTGATCGCATAGAGCTGCTCGACCAGAGCCTCGATGCGGTTGTTGTTCAGCTTCAGCGTCTTCAGGTGCTGGATGATCGTCGCCGACAGGCCTTCGTAGGCCTTGCGGTCGGCTTCCGACAGGTCCTCGCCCTTCAGGCGGCTGCCGACCAGCTTGTCCTGCAGCTTGCGGAAGCTTTCGAACTCGCTGGCGATGGCGTCCAGGATGGCCATAACGCCTTCGCGCAGTTCGCCTTCCATGGCGCTGACGGTCGGACCGGCGCCGTCGTCGAAGTCGTCCTCGTCCTCGCCCTCGGCGCCCTCGGCCTTGGCCTCGCCGGCTTCGTCGTCGATCGGCTCGGCCGGGCCTTCCTCGTCCTCGGCGGCCGGCGCGGCGGCCACGCCGTTGATCGCGGCGTAGGTCGCTTCCAGGTCGATGACTTCGCGCAGCAGGATGCGGCCCGAGCCCAGCTCCTCGCGCCACACCATGATGGCTTCGAAGGTCAGGGCGGACTCGCAGAGGCCGCGGATCATGGTGTCGCGGCCGGCCTCGATGCGCTTGGCGATGGCGATTTCGCCCTCGCGCGACAGCAGCTCGACCGAGCCCATCTCGCGCAGGTACATGCGCACCGGGTCGTCGGTGCGGTCGTAGGCGGCCGGCTTGTCGCTGGTGATGACGGCCGTGCCTTCGTCGCGCGTGGCGACTTCGCCGCCCTCGCCGCCCTCGGTCGCTTCGACGAAGCAGCCGCGGCCGCGCACGCCGCCCTGGCGCTGCCGGCCGCCGCCGACCCTGCGGTCGGGGATCCCCTGCGGGCCGAGCTCGCCGCCTACACGGCCAGCGCGACCCCATGAGGACGCGTCAGTTGTTGCACGCGCAGTTGTTGTAACAAGCCGGGTGCGTGAAGTTCGGGTCCGGCGGCTGCCCGTTCGCGCCCAGGGCGACCGGCAATATCGCGACCGAAGAGTTGATCTATCTCGCCGAGCGGTCGGGGCTGGATCATGGCATGAATCTGGATGCGGCCATTGCCGCCAATCGTAAGGATGCCGGGGTGACGTTGGAGGACGTCCGAGCCTTCGTTCAGGCTTTCGGATTGCCTCGGCGACCGGCGTGGCCGCCAAAGGCACCGGCGGCATCGCCGACACGATGGGTCGCGTGCTCGCCGAGGGCATGGGCAAGCGGCTGGGCGAGCCGGTGGTGGTGGTCGAGCCCGTCCCCCGACGCGTCGACGTCGTGTTCCTGGCCCGACCCGCGGCGACCGCGGCGCTCGCGATCACGCTCCTCGCGATCGCCTTCGCTCGGCCATTCCTGCGGGCCGAGGATCCAACTGCCGCGGCCGATAGCGATATCGCCCGGGTTGCCATCATCGTGGATACCAGCGCGAGCATGCGCCGCGGCGATCTGTGGAAGAGCGCGACGGCCGCCGTGGATAAAGCGATCTCCGAGCTGAAGCCGACGGACCAGGTTGCCGTGTTTGCCTGCGACGATGCGCTGCGTCTGCTCGTCAG
>NZ_CALCDX010000047.1 GCF_937900395.1 uncultured Caulobacter sp. | reverse complement strand
GGCGGCTACGGCCGAAAGGCGCCGGCTGTCCTGCCCGAGGGCGAGGTGTTCTCGGCCTGCGGCGCGGCCATGCTGATCGACCGCCAACTTTTCCTCGATGTCGGCGGCTTCGACGAGCGCTACTTCTGCTACTGCGAGGATGTCGACCTGGGCTATCGCCTGCGGCTGCTGGGCCAGCCCACGCTGCTCCTGCCCAGGGCCAAGGTTGCTCACGTCGGCTCGGCCAGCACCGGGGTGCGCTCCGACTTCGCCATCTTCCACGGCTCGCGCAACCGCGTCTGGACCTTCCTGAAGAACACGCCGGGCTGGCTGTTCCCCGTCACCCTGCCGCTGCACGTCGCCGTGACGGCCGGCCTGCTGCTGCTGCACTGGCGGCGGGGCGACGTCGCCCCCGCTATCCGAGGGATAAAGGCGGCGCTGAAGCGCGACGACCTCGACGCGGTCATGGCGGATCGCCGCGCGATCCAGGCCAGGCGCAAGGCCTCGCCGGGCGCGATCCTGCGGGTGATGTCGATCGATCCGGCGGCCTTCATCGGCCGGCGGTTGGTGATCCGCAAGGCGCGCGGCCTCTAGACCGACAGGTCCTCAATCAAGCGGCGCATGAAGGCCGCGCCGCGCTGCATCTGGCTGAGTTCGACATATTCGTCGGGCTGGTGAGCCTGATCGATCGAGCCGGGGCCGCAGATCACGGTCGAGAAGCCCGCGCCCTGGAACTGTCCCGCCTCGGCGGCGTAGGGCACGACGCGGGGCGGGCCGTTGTCGCCCGCCAGCCTGCGCGCGAAGGTCTCGGCGACGCCGTCCTCCTCCGGCGCGAAGGCCGGAGTCAGGGAGCGGCGCTCTATTCTCACGCCGCCTTCCGGCGCCTTGGCCTTGATCTCGGCGTCCATCCGCTGGGCGGCCGCGAAGAAGTCGGCCAGCAGCGCCTCGGGGTCCATGCCCGCCGGCGTGCGCAGGTCGAAGACGAAGACGCACTCGCGGGCGAGGATGTTCACGGCGGTCCCGCCGTTGACCTGGCCGATGGTCAGGGTCGCGCCCTTGGGCGTGAAGGGCGAGTTGGGATCCGCCTCGCGCTCCAGGCGCTCGGAAAGCGCGACCAGCATCGCCATCAGCTTGATCGCCGCCATGTTCGCCGAGACGCCCAGGTGGGTCAGGCTGGAATGGGCTTCGCGTCCCGTGACGGTGACGATGAAGCTGGCGATGCCCTTATGGGCGCGCACGGCGACCATGTCTGTCGGTTCGCCCACCACGACGAGGGCGGGACGCGGTGCTTCGCGGGCGATGACCTCGATCATGTCCGGTGCGCCCAGGCATCCGACCTCCTCGTCATAGGAGAAGGCGAGATGGACCGGCCTGCTCAACGTCGCCTTGGCAAGGTCGGGGGCGGCGGCCAGCGCCAAGGCCAAGAAGCCCTTCATGTCGCAGGTTCCGCGGCCGTAAAGACGACCGTCGCGTTCCGTCAGGGTCCAGGGATCGCTGGACCAGGGCTGGCCGTCGACCGGCACGACGTCGGTATGCCCCGATAGCACGACCCCGCCTTCCACGGCCGGACCGATCATCGCCATCAGGTTCGACTTGGTCCCGTCCGCGCTGGGCACGCGCCTGGAGGGCACGCCGAGGTCGGCGAGATAGCCCTCGACCCACTGGATCAGTTCAAGGTTCGAGCGCCGAGACGTTGTGTCGAAGGCCACCAGCTTGGCCAGGATATCGATCGCGCGGGCGAACAAGACTTCTGAAGAGGAAATCATCAGTCGAGCCTAGACCCGTTCTCCTCGCCGCGCCTACCCACCGGCGCGCGCTCGCCTCTTATTGATCTTCGACGGGGCATGGTTGTGCTGGTTGGCGGCTTTTGCGGCTTCGCCTGAGCGATTTCATGCCCATGAGCCTCGCCGGCGGGCTTTTCTTGGCGGCTGCGGTTCTCTAGAGGGAGCGGACCATGATCCTAACCCTCTCCTGCCCCGACCAGCGCGGCATCGTCGCCAAGGTGTCCGCCTTCCTCTTCGAGCGCGGCTGCAACATCCTCGACGCCCAGCAGTTCGACGACCAGGAGACCGGTCAGTTCTTCATGCGCGTCGTCTTCGACGCCGATGGCGCTGACCGCGCCGCGTTGCGGGAGGCGTTTGGCGCGCTGGCCGAGCCGCTGAAGATGAAGTGGACGCTTCGCAACCGCGCCGATCGTTATCGCGTGCTGCTGCTGGCCAGCAAGTTCGACCACTGCCTGGCCGACTTGGTCTACCGCTGGCGCATCGGCGAGCTGCCGATGGACATCACCGGCGTGGTCTCGAACCATCCGGCCGAGACCTACGCCCATATCGACCTGTCGGACCTTCCCTTCCATCACCTGCCTGTGACCAAGGAGACGAAGTTCGAGCAGGAAGCCGAGCTCTGGAAGCTGATCCAGGAGACGAAGACCGACATCGTCGTGCTCGCCCGCTACATGCAGGTGCTGTCGGACGGCCTGGCGGCCAAGCTGCAGGGCCGCTGCATCAACATCCATCACTCGTTCCTGCCCGGCTTCAAGGGCGCCAAGCCCTATCACCAGGCCCATGCGCGCGGCGTGAAGCTGATCGGCGCCAGCGCCCACTATGTGACCGGCGACCTCGACGAGGGCCCGATCATCGAGCAGGACGTCGAGCGCATCAGCCACCGCGACACGCCCGAGGACCTGGTCCGCAAGGGCCGCGACATCGAGCGTCGCGTCCTGGCGCGGGCGCTGCGTTACCGCCTGGAGGACCGTGTCCTGTTGAACGGTCGCAAGACGGTGGTGTTCACCGACTGACGGCCTGCCTCGGCCTCGACGGTTGCAAGTACACTAAAAACTGGAGTACGGGCTGGCTCTTCGAATGCCGAGGGCTATCCAGCGCATGTCGCAGCAGAATCTCCGCGTGATGGTGACCGGCGGGTCCGGCTTCATCGGCTCGGCCGTGTGCCGCCATCTGGCCGGCCAGAACGATGTCGCGATCCTCAACTACGACAAGCTGACCTACGCCGCCTCGCCGGGCAGCCTGGCGATGCTGGAGGGCAAGGCCGACTACCAGTTCGTCCAGGGCGACGTCGCCGACGCGGCGACGGTCTCGGCCGCGGTCAAGGCTTTCCGGCCCAACGTCATCATGCATTTGGCCGCCGAGAGCCACGTCGACCGCTCGATCACCGGCCCCGGCGAGTTCATCCAGACCAACATCGTCGGCACGTACGTCATGCTGCAGGCGGCGCTGGAGCACTGGCGGGGCCTGACGGGCGAGGACAAGGACCGCTTCCGGTTCCACCACATCTCGACCGACGAGGTGTTCGGCAGCCTGGGCGCGGAGGGCCTGTTCAGCGAGACCACGCCGTACGATCCGCGCTCGCCCTATTCGGCCTCCAAGGCCTCGTCGGACCACCTGGCCCGCGCCTGGCATCACACCTACGGCCTGCCGGTCGTGGTCTCGAACTGCTCGAACAACTACGGGCCCTATCACTTCCCCGAGAAGCTGATCCCGCTGGTCACGCTGAACGCCCTCGAGGGCAAGCCGCTGCCGGTCTACGGCAAGGGCGACAATGTCCGCGACTGGCTCCATGTCGAGGACCACGCCCGTGCGCTGCACCTGATCGCGACCAAGGGCGTCCCGGGCGAAAGCTACAACGTCGGCGGCCGCAACGAGCGCACCAACCTGCAGGTGGTCGAGGCGATCTGCGACGTGCTCGACGAGTTGCGTCCTCTGCCGGGCCAGACCCGTCGCGAGTTGATCACCTTCGTCGCCGATCGGCCGGGTCACGACGCCCGCTACGCCATCGACGCCACCAAGCTGGAGACGGAGCTGGGCTGGAAGGCGCAGGAGACCTTCGAGACGGGCCTGCGCAAGACGATCCAGTGGTATCTCGACAACGAGGCCTGGTGGGCGCCTCTGCGCGAGCGCTACGCTGGCCAGCGCCTGGGCTTGAAGACCGCCTGATGGCCGGCCCTCGCATCGCCCTGTTCGGGGCCAATGGCCAGCTGGGATCGGACATGACCAAGCAGGCGGCTGAGCGCGGCCTGGCCCTCGTCGCCGTCACCCGAGCCCAGCTCGACGCCGCCGATCCGGCGGCCGGCTTTGACGATCTCGCCTTCGACGTCGCCATCAACTGCGTCGCCGTCACGCGGGTCGACGACTGCGAGAAAGACCCTGCGCCCGCCGTGGCGATCAACGCTCACTTCGCCGGACGGCTCGCTAAGGCCTGCGCCGCCAAGGGCGCGCGCCTAGTCCAGGTGTCGACAGACTATGTCTACGGCGGGCAAGCCCAACGGGAGCCGCTGTCCGAGGAGATCGGACGCGCGCCGGTCAATGTCTACGGCGCCACCAAGGCGCTGGGCGAGGACCTGGCGCGTTTGGAGCATGACGATGTCGTCGTCGCGCGCGTCGCCTCGCTGTTCGGCGTCGCCGGCGCCAGCGGCAAGGGCGGCAACTTCGTCGAGACCATGCTGCGGTTCGGGGAAGAGCGTGGTCGCCTGACTGTCGTCGCCGACCAGATCATGTCGCCCACCGCCTCGTGGGACGCCGGCGAGGCGATCCTCGATTTGATCGCGGCCGAAGCGCCCGCTGGCGACTACCATGTCGTCAATTCCGGCGTCGCCAGCTGGTGGGAGTTCGCCTCGCGGATTATCGAAAGGGCCGGCGTCAGCGCTGAAGTCGCGCCGATCCCGACCAGCGATTTCCCCACGCCCGCCCGCCGCCCGCCCTACAGCGCGCTGTCCAGCGCCAAGCTGGCCGCCGCCATCGGTCGGCCCATGCCGCACTGGACCGATGCGCTCGATCGCTATCTCCAAGCCAAGGGCCGGCTCTGAGCGCGCCTCAAATCCTCCACGATCATCGCGTTGAACCGCCAACCTCCACGCGAAAGGCTTCACGTTTCGCGCAAATCCGCTCTAGGTTCGAGCGTCAGGACTGAAGAAGAAGACGTATGAAGGGTATCATCCTCGCCGGCGGGTCGGGCACGCGTCTCCACCCGGTGACCCTGGCGATCAGCAAACAACTGCTGCCGGTCTTCGACAAGCCGATGATCTACTATCCCCTGTCGGTCCTGATGATGGCTGGCGTGCGTGATGTCCTGATCATCTCCACGCCGCGTGACCTGCCGTTGTTCGAAGGGCTTCTGGGCGACGGCGCGCGGTGGGGGATCAACATCAGCTACGCCGAGCAGGCCAATCCGAACGGCTTGGCCGAGGCCTATCGCATCGGCGCGGACTTCGTCGGCGCCGAGCCCAGCGTCCTCGTGCTGGGCGACAACCTGTTCTACGGCGCGGGCCTGGGCCGGATCCTGCAGGGCGCCAAGGAGCGTTCGAAGAAGGGCGCCAGCGTCTTCGCCTATTTCGTCAACGACCCGCAGCGCTATGGCGTCGTCGAGTTCGACGCCGACGGCAAGGCGATCTCGATCGAGGAAAAGCCCCAGAAGCCGCGCTCGAACTGGGCGGTCACCGGCCTCTACATGTACGACAACCGTGTGGTCGACTTCGCTCGCGACCTGAAGCCCTCCGCGCGTGGCGAGCTTGAGATCACCGACATCAACCGCCTCTATCTGGAGGCCGGCGCCCTGTCGGTCGAGCGCATGGGTCGCGGCTTCGCCTGGCTGGACACCGGCACCCATGACAGCCTGCTGGAAGCTTCGGAATTCGTCCGCACGCTGGAGCACCGCCAAGGGCTGAAGATCGGCTGTGTCGAGGAGGTCGCCCACCAGAACGGCTGGATCTCGAGCGAGCAGCTTCTGGGCTTGGCCCACGAGCTGAAGAACTCGCCCTATGGCGCCTATCTGAAGATGATCGCCTCGCACGGCTGATCTACGACCTCGTGCCGCTGGAAAACGGCTTCGGCCTCGGCGACAGTCCGCGCCGATAAGAAAGTTCGCCGGGAGTTCGTTGTGTCCAGGAAGTTGATCCCCGTCGCCATTGCGGCGGCGCTGTTGGCCGTTCCGGCGGCCCCGGCCCTCGCGAGGCAAGCCTCGACGTCCGCTGCACAGCCCCCTGAGATCAAGATCGACAAGGCCCGGATCGACGGCGCGCTCAAGGCTATGGTCGACAGCGGCCGGGCAGTCGGCGTGTCGGCCCTGGTCTGGAAAGACGGCCGCGAGCGCTTTTTCGGCGCCGCCGGCATGGCCGATCGCGAGGCGGGCAAGCCGATGCGTCGCGACACCCTGGTGCAGATCTATTCGATGACCAAACCGGTCACCGGCGTCGCCCTGATGCAACTCTGGGAGCAGGGAAAGTTCGGTCTGGACGATCCGTTGTCGCGCTACCTGCCCGAGTTCGCCGACATGAAGGTCATGGACGCCCAGGGTCAGACGCGTCCAGCCAGTCGGCCGATCGTGATCCGCGATATCCTGCGCCACACGGCGGGGTTCTCATACGGTGGAACGGCGACGCCCGCCGATGCGGCCTTCTCGGCCCTCGATCCGCTGAACCTGACCAACGACCTTTCCGAGTTCAGTCGCCGGCTCGCCAAGGCGCCCTTGCTGTTCGATCCCGGGGAGCGCTGGAGCTATAGCGCCGCCGTCGATGTCCAGGCGCTGCTCGTCGAAAGGCTCACCGGCCAGCCCTTCGAGGCCTATGTGAAGGCGCACATCCTGGATCCGCTGGGCATGAAGGAGACCGCGTGGACACAACCCGAAGCGGCTTTCCCGCGTCTGGCCGCCGTCTACAACAAGGGCGCCGATGGCCGGCTCGCCAAGGAGGATCCCGCCGAGACGCGGCGCATGAACTTCGATCCCGCGCGACGCCTGACTATGGGCGGGGCCGGCCTGGTCGCCTCGATCGACGACTATGCGCGCTTCTCGCGGATGCTGCTGGACGGTGGCTCGTTGGATGGCGTGAAGATCCTCCATCCCTCGACCGTGCGCCTGATGGCCACCGACCATCTGGATGCGCGGGTGACAAATCGGTCGTGGCTGCCCAGCAAGGGTTCCGTCGGCTTCGGCTTCGACTTCGCGGTCCGAACGCGGCAGCCGCAGACGTCGAAGGAAAACCGGGGCGCGGTGGGAGAGTTCTTCTGGGATGGCCGCGACAGCACCCTGTTTTGGGTCGATCCGGTCAACAGGCTGACCGCCGTCTTCTTCGTCCAGACCTTCCCGTTCGATGGCACGCTGCACCATGATCTCAGGGCGGCGGTGTATGGGCCCGACTATCTGGGGCCGAAGGGCGACTAGGCGGCCCTGGCGCCCGGGCGCGAACAGGCTAGTCTCCCGCCGATGACTCGCGCACGTCCAAGCTTCCTGGAATTCTTCGCCGGCGGCGGCATGGCTCGGATCGGCTTGGGCGAGGGCTGGACCTGCGCCTTCGCCAACGACTTCGATCCGGTCAAGGCGGCGACCTATCGCGCGAACTTCGGCGAAAGCGGAGAGCATTTCCACCAGGGCGATGTCTTCGCCCTGACCGCCGACATCCTTCCGACGGCGGACTTGGCCTGGGCGTCCAGTCCCTGCCAGGACTTCAGCCTGGCCGGCGCCCGCGCGGGCCTGGCCGGCGGCAAGTCCTCTGCCTTCTTCGGCTTTTGGACCTTGATGAGGGGTCTCTCGGCCGAGGGGCGCGCGCCTTCGGTGATCGTCATCGAGAATGTCGTCGGGCTGCTGACCTCGCACCACGGCGACGACTTCACCGCGCTCTGCGGCGCCTTGAGCGAAGAAGGGTATCGCTTCGGCGCGTTGGAGATCGACGCCGCCGCCTTCGTCCCGCAGTCCCGTCCCCGCGTGTTCGTGGTCGCCACCCGCCTGCCGACCGCTGGCCTGGAGGGGGGCAGCGCCTTCCATAGCCGCGCCATTCGTGAAGCGGCCGCTCGACTGCCCGAGGATCTTCAGGCGCGCTGGATCTGGTGGGGCGTTCCCAAGCCGCCGGCGCGCAATACCGATCTCGCGGCCATGCTCGAGCCGGACGCGGCGGTGATCTGGAGTTCACCGGAAAAGACCGAAGCCCTGCTAGATCTCATGGCGCCGGCGCATCGCGAGGCGGTCGAGGCGCGGATGAAGGCCGGCGGTCGTTCCGTGGGCGCGGTCTTCCGCCGGATGCGCGGCGGCCAGCAGCGCGCTGAGGTGCGGTTCGACGGCCTCGCCGGCTGCCTGCGGACCCCGCGCGGCGGTTCATCCCGGCAGACTCTGTTGGTGATCGATGAGGGCCAGGTGCGGTCGCGTCTGCTGACTCCGCGCGAAGGCGCCCGCCTGATGGGGTTGCCCGACGGCTATCAGCTTCCGGCGTCGCAGACCGCGGGCCTGCAGGTGGTCGGCGACGGGGTTGCGGCTCCTGCGGTGCGATGGCTTGCGGAAACCCTCCTGGAGCCGCTTGTTGATAGCAAAACTGCAAGCCTTGCCGCCGAATGACCTCCTGACAGCGGGGGGATAGGGGTCTAGGGTGCGCCGCTTCCCGCAACCCCACGGCTCCGAGGTGTTCCGATGGACGACGCTTCCTCCCTCTATGACGCCGCCCGCTTCAAGCGCGC